>JAUPUG010000015.1 GCA_030917685.1 Patescibacteria group bacterium
GTGGAGATTTTACTAGTGCCAAACTTTAGAAAACTATTTTCAAAGAAAGATACAAGCCAGCTCTTCACCCAAGGAGCTGGTTTTGTTTTACATAGTGTAAGGCAGAGAAAACAACGGGTATTTGTTCATTATGACTACAAGAAGATTATTTATTGTGGCTCCTATGTTTCCTTGGCTTACCCCAAAAGCCCTTGCAACAGAAACCTCAAATGAAGATTCAAACCCTTGGTATGGAGTGAGAAATAGTCCCTCACTCTCAAAAGATCAAGTAGAGGATCACGAGAAACGGGTAAGAAAACTAATGGAGACACCGGACGTCTTCGGCTGAGGAATTTCCTCACCAGGGAGAATGAGTTTTATTCTCACCTCCCTGTTTTTATACAATTAGTTTTATAAATTATTTGTTACAATTACACACATGAAAATCACAAAAGTAGAAACATCAAGACTGCAGAACATAGATTTAAACGAAGTTCAGTTTGGAAAGACCATGACCGACCACATGGTTGTGTCGCATTTTAAGAATGGAGCATGGAGTGAACCTGAAATTGTTCCTTACCAAAACCTATCACTTTCACCAGCAACTTCTGCTCTTCATTACGGGCAAGCAGTCTTTGAAGGAATGTCCGCATATCCCAAAGACGACAAAGCTGTGTTATTCCGTATCAAGGACCATGCAGAGAGAATAAACAAATCACTCGAAAGATTAGCAATGCCGACGATTCCAAATGAATTATTTACTGAATCAATAATTGAGCTCATTAAACTTGAAAAGGATTGGATTCCAAAGAAAGACGGTTCATACCTGTATATTCGTCCATTTGTATTTGCGACCGATGAGTACGTAGGAGTGCGTCCTTCTTCTGAATACACGTTCATCGCGTTTTGTTCACCAACTGGACCGTATTACTCAAAGAAACTCAAAGTTAAAGTTGAGACATCATACTCAAGAGCCGCACCTGGTGGAGTTGGATTTGCAAAAGCGGCAGGAAATTACGCGGCTTCACTTCTGGCAACGCAAAAAGCTCAGGCTGAAGGATTCGACCAATTAATTTGGACTGACCCAAAAGAACATAAGTATATCGAAGAGTCTGGAACTATGAATTTATTTTGTGTCATTGATGGAGTACTTATGACTCCAAGTACCTCAGAAACAATTCTTGCAGGAATCACACGAGATTCGCTCTGTAAGCTTGCTAAGGAATTAAATATACCGACTAAAGAGAAAAGAATATCACTTGATGAATTAACGCAAGCAATCCAAAACAAGACTCTTCAAGCTATGTTTGGTTCTGGAACAGCCGCAACAATTACAGAGATTGAATCTATTGCTGTAGGTGATATTACATACAAATTACCTGAATTAAATACTTTATGCGTTGATTTATTTAAGACAATCAAAGAGATTAAGCATGGAAAGGTAGATCACGAATGGACAACAATAGTATAAGATTTGTAACAATAATCTTTTATACCAAAACAAAAAGCCCTTTTCGGGGCCTTTTGTTTTTCCGCGGTCTCGCAAGAATTACTTCTTGATCTCCTTGAATGTTACTCGCTTTCGCTCTTTCTTACTGAATTTCTTAAATTCAAGTTTTCGCTCTACACCCTTCTTGTTTTTTGTAGTGTAAATAACCTCTCCAGTCTTCTTATTTGCAAGTTTGATTAGTCGATCTTGTGCCATGTGTTTTAAATATTAGTTCATCTAGATTAGCATAAATCCCCTATAAATCAAGTGTCCGCGAAACGGAAAACACCCATATCTAGGAAAAACACATACGAACTGTTTGTATTTTTGTGCGTAGGGAAGGATTTGAACCTTCGAAGCCCATTGGGCGACAGATTTACAGTCTGTTGCGATTGACCACTCCGCCACCTACGCATGGGTGCCATAGTAGCATTTTATCTATATGTTTTCAACTACGATTCCACCTTATGTAATCATAAAGCCCCATCATTGACGAAGCATTTACCCTGTAGTACTTTGAAATAGTACTTAGTTTTTTGAAAAATAAATAAACGCTCAAGTATCTTAAGGGTACGCCCAGATACTTGATACATGCATACGAAGGAGTCTTAAGGGATTATATACATTCAGCAATCCTGGCAACTTAAATTACACTTATGATTCTTTAAGACTCTTTCGCATGACATTGTGTTATGCAAGGAAAAAGCCGTGTCAAAAGACTATCTCAAACCACCCCTCAAAAAAAATAGACCGTGAACAACTATTCAGAAATACTTAATACCCTCACCTTCATTGTATGCGTGATCACCTTAACGAAAGTGTGGAGTCGCAGAAAAAAGCCAAAACAACTCCAAGGAAAAAATGACCTTGAGACGATCCTTGACGGATTCGATGGAAAATATGTTTCCATCATCTTTACTTGCCTTGGACAAAAAATGGCAGATCTAATTTTGATCGTCTATGATAAGCGCCCAACTACGAAGAACACACAACCGACAGGGATTTACAAATGCGTACACCCTAGGGCGAGCAGACTCGAGATATTCGAAGGAACGTTTTTCGTCAAACATACCGAGCAAGGTGGGGTCATACTGGAAAGAGTGAGTTGAATTTATTCTCACTCTCCACTATTACCCAACACCCTTTCCTTTGCAAACACAAAAGCCGACGATTTTGCTTTCGCATCTCGTCGGTTTTTTGATTTATAAAATTTTGAATCTGTTAAACAGGACGCCTCAGCACGACGACGCAAAAACTAGTCTAAACCGCTGTCGCGACCAAACTCTCCTTCATCGCACTTCCCTTACCAGCCTTCTTCCCTTTCTTTACCTCGAGTACAAAATCACCACTTGCAATACCGAGTGAATTCTTATCACCTTTCTTTGGATCGTACTCAACCTTTATTGTGCCACCACGAGTCACAGTTTGCTCGATAATGAGCGAAGCAACAGAGTTGAGTATCTTGTTCTGTATGAGACGTTTGAGTGGTCTAGCACCGTACTGTGGGTTGTAACCTTCTTTTGCAAGGTAGTCGATGGCAGACTGTGCAAATTCAAGCTTGATGTCTTTGTCCGCCAATCGAGACTTAACTTTTTCAAGTTCAATAGACACGATATTTTTAATCGCCTCAGGACTGAGAATATCGAAGATGACAATTTCATCGAGTCGGTTTAGGAATTCTGGTCGGAAATGTTCTTTGAGAGCTTCGTTCACTTTCTCTTTTGTATCATTGTAATTTTCTAGATCATTCTTGCTCGCCGTGAATCCGATCTTTTGCATTCGATCAATATACTGAGCACCAATGTTTGATGTCATTATGATGATAGTATTTTTGAAGTTGATGAGTCGTCCTTTTGAATCAGTGAGTCGCCCATTATCAAGAACCTGAAGTAGTACGTTGAATATTTCAGGATGAGCTTTCTCTATTTCATCAAAAAGAATAACTGAATACGGCCGATGCTTCACAATCTCAGTGAGAGAACCTGCATCTTCGTGACCAACATATCCTGGTGGCGCACCAATGATCTTTGAAACCGCATGCTTCTCCATGTACTCTGACATATCCACTCGAATGAGTGATTTTTCATCATCGAACATAAACTTTGCGAGGGCTTTTGTGAGCTCAGTCTTTCCTACACCAGTTGGACCGAGGAAAATAAATGAACCAATAGGTCGTTGTGGGTCGTTAATACCAGCACGTGAACGCTTGATTGTTTCAGCGATTTTCTTTACTGCTTCATTTTGACCAACAACTTGCTTTGTGAGTTCTTCTTCCATTCGGCTGAGTTTCTTTGCTTCCTCTTCCATCATTCGCGACACTGGAATACCAGTCCACTTTGAGACAACAGTGGCGATATCACTTTCAGTAATTTCTTCTTTGAGAATTTTTCGGAACACCTGAAGCTTCTTAAGTTTTTTAGTCTTAATTTCAAGATCTTTTTCAAGCATTGGAAGTCGTCCATATCGAATCTCAGCAATCTTTGAGAGCTCAGACTTTTGCTCTGCACGTTCAGCTTCTTGTCTCGCTGTTTCCATTTGCTTCTTGATATTTTTGATATCAGAAATAGTTTCTTTTTCATTAATCCATTTAGCTTCAACTTCTGAAGTCTGCGCTTTTAGATCAGCAATTTCTTTTTCAATTTGTTTGAGTCGATCTTTGGTCTTCGTACTTGTATTTGAACTTCCATCAATTTCTTTTGAAAGTGCTTCTTTTTCAATCTCAAGCCGCATAATCTTTCGATGTGCATCTTCAAGTTCTGCTGGCTTATTTTCGAGCGCTATCTTGAGAGCAGACGCAGCTTCATCGATGAGGTCTACTGCTTTATCAGGTAAAAATCGATCACTAATATATCGTGATGAAAGATTTACCGCAGCAATGATTGAGTCATCAGTAATACGCACTCCGTGATAGAGCTCATATTTTTCTTTGAGACCACGCAT
>JAUPUG010000016.1 GCA_030917685.1 Patescibacteria group bacterium
AGTCGGTTTGAATATTTCTTTGGTCGTCGTGACTTCTGTCCCTTACCTGTTGGTTTACCGTAGATAGAGATAGCTCGTCTTCGTCCTCGTCCTTGTCGGCCTTCACCTCCTCCGTGTGGGTGATCCACAGGGTTCATGGCTGTACCTCGAACTGTAGGTCGAATACCTCGCCATCGGCTCTTTCCGGCCTTTCCAAGGTTCTGGAGCCAGTTTTCATCATTTGATACCTCTCCGACTGTTGCCCAAGCTGTATCGATGATTTTTCGAACTTCTGTTGAAGGAAGTTTGATCTGTGTATATCCACCGTCCTGTCCGATTACTTCTGCGTAGTTTCCAGCTGATCGTACAAGCTTTGAACCTCCCTTTGGTTTGATTTCAATATTGTACACGAATGTACCTACTGGAATGTTTGAAAGAGGAAGTCGGTTAGCAGGTTTGATTTCAGCCTTTTCACCTACGAGGAATGAATCTCCAGCTTTGATAGATTTTGGAACTACTACGTATCGCTTTTCACCGTCTGCATATACTGCAAGACCAATGAAAGCTGTTCGGTTAGGATCGTACTCAACAGTAGTGATTTTCGCAGGAATTTCCTTCTTGTCGTAGAAAAAGTCTACGTCTCGGAACATTCGCTTGTTTCCACCACCTTTGTGTCGAGTAGTAATCCGACCTCGGTTGTTTCGCCCCATAGATCGCTTGAAGCCGTGTGTTAAGCCTTTGAAAGCCACATCAGTAGTAAGCACGCCACGGTGAGTAACCGTTGTCATGTTTCGTCGTGATGGTGTTGTTGGTTTATATCGTTTCATATTTGTATTTTGAAATTATTAAGCCAACTCAATAGTTTCTCCTTTCTTAAGAGTAACGTATGCTTTGATAACACCTTGCTTTACACCAGCCTTACCTCGCACCATAACTCGCTTTGCAGGAGTTCGTGCAATGTTTACTGAAACTGGAGTAACTTTGTATAGCTCTTTCACAGCAGCTGCAACAGAAGCCTTCGTAGCAGTTTTGAAAATTTCAAAAACGTACTTACCTTTTTCAGCAGAAACTGCTGCTTTTTCAGTAATTCGAGGTCTTTTGATTACATCTGATGGATGCTTTTTGATTGAAGTTGTAGTCATGGCAGTTAGTTCATCTTAGAGCTAAGAGTTTTAACAATTTCTTCAGGAGCAGTCATAACAACATACTTGTACTGAAGAAGCGCGAGTGGGTTGATGTTTCGAACCTCCATCACCTCCAAGTTACCCATATTTTGGAATCCAAGCTTAACGTTTGTATCAAGTGTTGGAACCGCAATAAGTGCAGCATTGTTTCGTCGCTTTGAAAGCATTTCAAAACCTTCAATTGTTCCTAGTTTAGAAAGAGCTACTCGAGCATCTTTCGTCTTAGGTGTAGAAAGTGCAAGTGAATTCAAGAATAGTACTTCTCCATCTCGTAGTTTCTGAGAAAGAATAGTATAAATTGCCTTCACCTTCATTTTCTTGTTTACTTTTCGGTCGTAATTCTTGTCATTTCGAGGACCGTGTGCAACACCTCCACCAACCCAGATCGGAGATCGAGTTGATCCGTGTCGTGCACGACCAGTACCTTTTTGTGCCCAAGGTTTTTTACCTCCTCCGCTTACATCTGCTCTACTTTTTGTATGAGCAACAGATTGACGCGCAGAACTTCGCATAGATTGTACAACTTGGTGTACAAGGTCAGCGTTCCAGTTGAGTCCGAAGATTTCTCCCGGAGCTTCAAATGTAGATGTACTCTTACCATTTTGGTCGAATACCTTCACTTCTACATTTTTCAACTCAGACTTTTTGTCAGACTTCTTGCCGTCTTTTTTCTTTTCTATTTTTTTAGCAAAATCTTTAGCCATAAATTTATTTGATGATTAGTGAAGTATATTATCCCTGTATTTCAACAAGAGTACCGCGTCGACCTGGAACTGCACCACGGATGTAAACTTCTTTTGTATCTTTGTCGTAAGCCATAACAACGAGATTTTTAACAGTTACTCGATCACCACCCATTCGGCCTGGCATTCGTGTTCCTTTGAAAACTCGCTGATATCCACCGGCACCAATAGAACCTGGTTCTCGCTCAGAGTGTTTCTGACCGTGAGACCGTGGTCCACCATGGAACCCATGTCGCTTTACTACACCTTGGAAACCTTTTCCTTTTGATATAGCAGATACCACAACAACGTCACCAGCTTCTAAAGTAGATTCTACTTTATCACCGAGAGCTCCTTCAGTAACACCAGCAATCTCTTTGAGATGTCGGAAATTACCAAGATCCTTCATATGACCTTTTTGCGCTTTGTTAATGTTTTTTTCTTTTTTTGTTCCAAAACCAACCTGGATAGCCTCGTACCCATCCTTGAGTTTTGTCTTTACCTGAGTAACAACCAAGTCCTCTGCCTTTACGACAGTAACTGGATGTACTTTGCCCTCCTCATCGAAGAGCTGTGTCATATTCTGTTTTGTTCCAAGAATGAATTTCATAGTAGTTGGCTTAATATCACTGAGTGGTACTAATGTTTAATAATTTTTAAATTATTAAAGCATTTTTACATCAATGTTGACTCCTGAAGGAAGACTGAGGTTCGTAAGAGCTTCAATCACTTTTGCAGAAGGACTAACAATGTCGAGGAGTCGCTTGTGAACTCGCATTTCGAATTGTTCTCGCGCATTCTTGTATACGAATGATGATCGGTTAACTGTGTAGATTCTCTTTTCTGTTGGGAGAGGCACAGGACCGAGTACAATCGCATCGTATCGAAGCGCAGTATCCATAATCTGCTTGATTGATGCATCTATAATCTTTGATTCGTATGCTCGCACACGAATTCGAAGTTTTGAAACACCGTCTTCTTTTCCGGCTGTCTTCTTTTTAGTTGTTTCTTTAGTTGCAGCCATGTGATGTTTTGTTAGTTGCCAGACACAGACTGATTCTACGGTCTACAATATTGTTAAATCTTGCGACTTATATATTGCAGATCCGCATGAATCAGTCCGTAGACTAGCTAAGATTTACTACGCAACAATCTTTGTTACAACACCCGCACCTACAGTTTTACCACCTTCTCGGATAGCAAATCGCTGTTTGTCTTCAAGAGCAATAGGAGCGATGAGTTTAACTTTGAATGTAACTGTATCTCCAGGCATAACCATTTCTACTCCTGCAGCAAGAGTTACTTCTCCAGTAACGTCTGTTGTTCGTACGTAGAACTGTGGCTTGTAACCTGTGAAGAATGGAGAGTGTCGACCACCTTCTTCCTTCTTGAGAATATACACTTCAGCTTCAAACTCTGTATGAGGTTTAACTGAACCTGGCTTACAGATAACCTGTCCTCGTGTGAGGTCTTCTTTCTTTGCAGATCGGAGTAGGATACCCGCGTTGTCTCCAGCCATACCTTCGTTAAGTTGCTTATTGAACATTTCAATACCTGTAACAGTAGTTGAAGTTGTATCTTTAAGACCTACGATTTCGATAGTTTCACCAACTTTGATGATACCTCGTTCGATTTTACCTGTAACTACAGTTCCTCGTCCTTCGATAGAGAAGATGTCTTCAATAGGCATAAGGAAAGGTTTGTCAGTTTCTCGAACAGGAACTGGGATGTAAGTATCAAGAGCGTCAGCAAGTTCTAGAACTTTCTTTGACCACTCATCATCATTACTTGTTGCTTCGAGAGCCTTTAGAGCTGAACCTCGAATAACTGGAGCGTTTTCATCGAAACCGTTCTTCGCAAGGAGTTCTCGGATTTCTGCTTCTACGAGGTCGAGCATATCTGCATCGTCCACCATATCGCATTTGTTAAGGAAAACTACAATCTTTGGCACACCTACCTGCTTAGCCAAGAGAACGTGTTCTCGTGTCTGTGGCATAGCTCCATCAGTTGCTGCTACTACGAGTACAGCACCATCCATCTGAGCTGCACCAGTAATCATGTTCTTGATATAGTCGGCGTGACCTGGTGCGTCAATGTGAGCATAGTGTCGCGCGTCTGTAGCGTACTCTGAGTGAGAAAGAGAGATAGTAATACCTCGAGCTTTTTCTTCAGGAGCCTTGTCGATGTCTCCAACAGCCTTAAGTGTAACTTGCTTACCCGCTCGGTGAAGAACGTTAAGAATAGCTGCTGTAAGAGTTGTCTTTCCGTGGTCTACGTGACCAATTGTACCTACGTTTAAGTGAGGTTTTGACCGGTCAAAAACTTCTTGTGCCATATGTTTGTTGTGTAATTGCTATCTCAAGCCGGTGTGAATGAAGCGATATTTTGCTCATCTCTACAGACTCAAGTTCCCAATTACGATTTGGTTATTTTTTATTAAACTTTATCTACAGTGCTTTAATGGCTTAGAATAAGGATGATTTGCAAACTTCCGTTTATTTCGAAAATAATCCCTACTCGACTCATCAAAGATTCCAGATAAAAAAAGCGCCAATGCGCGATGTAAAGATAGTATCAAATAAGTGTAGGATGTCAATGAAATTACTAGGTAAAAGTATAAAACTAAAACTCGCCACACTCACAAATTTTCGGTTTGTTCTCTATGTAGGGCACTTGGGGTGCACATAGAGACGCTATTCCGAAAGATTTGCAAGATGTGGCGAGATGACTGACACAGGGTTTCTCAGGTCATTTCTTGGACCTGACCAGCGGCAGCTTTGGAGACGCCGGGGTTATCCGGTGCTGGCATGTGCCAGGCCGGGCGCGCCGTGTTCTTGACGAAGCCTACTGAAGCAGGGTTGTCCGGACCAGGCGGGGCTGTCGGCGGCTGAGATGCGACGGCGCAAATGAGAGAGGTCTCGACGACCTGCACTCGATAGGCGGCGGCTTTCCAGTGGGCCGGGGAACCATCAGCGACCTTGGTCACAGCAATCGCTCGGGCGTCACGTGGGACGTCGAGCAGGCTGAAGGATGGGGCCGCGTTGAAGTCGGCGACTTCGATGTTGATTTGAGGAGCCGTGATTTGCACGACTTTCTCAATACCGTCAGCTTGGGAGCTGACAGTTCGTTCCGGGGCGGCTTGGAGGCACGCGACGGACACAGCGACTAGCATGAGCGCGAGGATGCGTTTCATAGTATGCGGGTGTGTTTGTTGGGTGTGGGTTTGCCAGATCGATTAGACCATGTGGTTTCCTCGACTTGGACATTTGTGCGCTGAGTGTCTACCCAGCGAAATTTTTGCGGTTACGCAAAGAATCACTAAGACTCATTAGATACTAATTGTATACCCGCTAAATTAAAAATCAATAGTTTTCCACAGGTAAACAGTGCAAAACTTCAAAGGGAATTGAGCCCAATCAAAAAAAGCTTTTAGAATATATTTAACTCAAAGCTTCGAGCACCGCAATCAACTTTTCATGAATTCCATCGAATGATCCATTACTCATAATTACTAGTACATCACCAGGTACAGCTTTAGCAGCAATTTTTTCAATAGCCTCATGACCGTTTTTAACACAAACAGCATAAAAGTCTTTATTTAAAGCCGTATTCTTTGAAGTCTCTACTACCACATTTCCATCAATAAAGTCTGCTGGATTATCATTATGACGAAGTTCTGGCATCGAAAGCACCAAACCATCTACTTTTTCAAAAGCTGTTCCGTAGTCAGACTCAAACATTTTCTTTCGACTTGTATTTGATCTCGGCTCAAATATTGCAAAAATTCTATTATTAGGAAAATGTTCCCGAATACCACCTAAAGTCTCTCGAACTGCAGTTGGATGATGTGCAAAATCATCTATAACAGTTATTCCATTCACAACAGCACGAACTTCTTGTCGGCGTTTCATTCCATTAAAAGTAGCTAGACCCTTTTTTATTTCATCAAATGATAAACCTTGGTGAAGTGACACCGCAACCACAGCAAGAGTGTTTGCTAAATTATATTTTCCAAAAAGTTGTATATTCATTTCACCTAGAGTCTCCCCTTTGTACATGAGACTAAAAGTCTGTCCTTTAGTATCTACAACAATGTCCTTTGCTGTAACATCATTCCCCTCCTCAAATCCATAATATAGGACAACAGCCGATGTGTGAGTCGCCAAACTTCGGACCTCGTCTGAGTCTCCATTAAGGACAAGTAGTCCACCATTTTCTGAAGAGACCACTTCCTCAGCCAAAAAGACAAATGATTTCTTGTACTCATCAAAGTCAGAGTATATGTCCGCATGATCAAACTCGAGAGAAGTCACAACAGAAACCTTTGGCTTATAGTGTAGAAATTTTGGCGCTTTATCGAAGTAGGCAGTATCGTATTCGTCTCCCTCTATAATAAAATGTTTTGATTCAGATAAAGTTCCATTTTTGTCTTTTACCCCTGCGCTAAAGCTTGTCTCTGTGATTCCGTTGGATGTCGGCACAGCAACACCCCCAACCAAAAACCCTGGATTACGTCCCGCGCTCAAAAAGACATGTGCACATAAACCTGTAGTAGTTGTTTTTCCATGAGTACCACAAATTACTATTGATGTTTTGTCTTTTATAAAAAATTCAGATATCGCTTCAGACATTGAAAGTTGTGGAAGATTTTCTTCTCGGACATATGAAACTTCAGGATTACTATCTGGACCAAACATATTTGCAACAATTGTGAGATCTTTATCTTTTACATTATCTTCAGAAAAACCTTCGTAAAATTTTATATTCAATCTTTCTATCAAATCACTTGCTGGTGGATAACATCCTGTATCTGAACCAGAGACGTCATACCCTTCTTCAGCAAAGAGTCCTGCAAGCGAAGATGTTGCCTTTCCACACACACCTGTGATGTGTACTTTTTTTATTTCACCACTAGCGACTTTTTTAGAAATAGAATCTAAGTAAGGACGTGAGAATGTACGTTTCTCGAGAGTGTTTGTTTCCTTACCCACTCTTTCGGTTTTTAATTTAAAAAAGTTTTGTGCGTCTGTTTTCATATTTTATACATTAGCATTTTTATTGAAAAATAAGAACGCTTAAGGTGCCAATTCAGAAGGTATTGCTTTTATATCTATACTGTGGTTTCATATGTGAGCATTTCGATAGCACACGTCTGTGCAAAGACATCGAAACTATGAGGCGATTCCACTCGCATCCTAGGAAAATGCATTGTGTAAAGAAAAAATAATCAAAGCAGCCAACAACAACACTCTCAGAGCACTTAAGCGACCGGGGTGGAAACTGGTTGCACAGTTCTTTGAGAACGAGGATACGGTCATGCCAAAGAAAAGCAGCCAAACATCAAGCTCAGTAAGCGTAGCCCCACTCATCAGATCACAGAGCCACGGGTGTTACTGGGACAGAGACAGTCACTCCTACCTCCCTACTGGTGGAAGTGTGTGGTTTAAAAGTCGATACTTCCAACCAAACTCAGCGGGAGGACTTCTTCCCATTGAGCCAGCATCACCAACAACCCTGTCTCCAGGTTCGCAGGGGCGCACCAAAAATCGTGCGCCAACGGTAATCTACAGTTAGGCAACACTGTCTGACTCAAAAAAACTCACGCCTCACCGGGTTCCCCTGGTGAGGCATTTTTTTATAAAATTGCATGACTAAAAAATATTACTTATTTATATATCTCCAGAAGAAGGCATGCAAAGAAAAAACCACCTTAATTTCTTCAAGTGGTTTTTTCTTTTAGATCTTTTATGCAATGTTTCGCATGCAAGATTTTATTAATTACTTCCGACTTTCTACAATTTCCTTTTCAACGTTTGGTGGAACCACATCGTAGTGATCGAATTCCATAGTCATTGAACCTCGTCCTTGTGTCATAGATCGGAGATCAGTTGTATAACCGAACATTTCTGAAAGTGGAACCATAGCTCGGATAACTTTATTGAGACCTCGGTCGTCCATACCTTCGATTTGACCTCGCTTTGATGAGAGTGAACCAGTACAGTCTCCCATGAATTGTTCTGGAGTTACAACTTCTACTTTCATGATTGGCTCAAGGATAACTGGCTTAGCTTTCTTAGCAGCTGCCTGGAATGCTTGTGATGCAGCAATCTTGTATGCAATTTCAGATGAGTCCACATCGTGAGATGAACCGAATGTAAGTTCACAAGATACGTCTGTCATTGGGAAACCAGCAACGATACCTCGATCCATAGCTTCTTTCACACCCTTTTCAACTGCAGGAATAAATTCTGTTGGAATAACACCTCCCTTGATTGAATCGATGAATTCGAAACCAGTTTCTCGGTGAACGTTCTTTGGAATCTTCGCACCTTCTTCGATAGCTTCGAGAGGCTTGATTGTGATTCGAACGTGACCGTACTGACCTTTACCTCCAGACTGCTTAACGTATTTGAAGTCTTCGTCAACGCAAGTTCCTTTGATAGTTTCTCGGTATGATACCTGTGGCTTACCTACGTTTGCTTCTACGTTGAATTCTCGCTTCATTCGATCAACCATAATTTCGAGGTGGAGTTCACCCATACCCGCAATGATAGTTTCACCAGTTTCCTGGTTTGATGAAATTCGGAAAGTTGGATCTTCATCTCCAAGTTTCTTAAGAGCAACACCCATTTTTTCCTGATCAGCTTTTGTCTTTGGTTCGATTCGAAGTGACACTACAGGTTCTGCGAACTTGATAGGGTCAAGAACGATAGGATGAGCTTCATCACAGAAAGTGTGAGAAGTTTTTGCATCTTTAAGTCCTACAGCTGCTGCAATTTCTCCAGCGTACACCTTCTTTACTTCTTCTCGCTTGTTAGCCTGAAGTCGTACGATTCGTCCAAGTCGCTCTTTCTGACCTGTTGTTGAGTTGTAAATATATGAACCAGCTTCGATAGTTCCTGAATACACTCGGAAGAATGTAAGCTGACCTACGAATGGATCTGTCTGAAGTTTGAATGCAAGAGCAGAAAACGGTTCAGAATCTGAAGCAGCTCGTGTGATTTCTTCACCTGACTCAGGATCAAGACCGTGTACTGGTGGTACATCAAGTGGAGATGGAAGATAATCAACAACGGCGTCGAGAATAAGCTGTGTACCTTTATTCTTCAAAGCTGAACCTGTAAATACTGGGAAAATCTTTCCAGCAATAACTCCCTTTCGAAGAGCTTTCTTCAAATCAGCGATATCGAAATCAGTTTTACCTTCGAGGTACTGATTCATCATAGTGTCATCGAGTTCAACAATCTTTTCTACAAACTCTGCTCGTCGCTTTGTAGCTTCAGCAAGCATATCTGCTGGAATTTCATATTCAATAACCTGATTACCCATTTCTCCTTCGAACTTGTAAGCTTTCATCTTTAGAAGATCAACTACTCCGTTGAAATCACCTTCGTTTCCAATTGGAAGCTGTGCTCGAACTGCGTTTTTGTTGAGTCGCTCAAGAATAGAAGCGAATGATCGTTCAAATGAAGCACCTGTTCGATCGAGTTTGTTAATAAAACAAATTCGTGGAACGTTATACTTGTCAGCTTGTCGCCATACAGTTTCAGACTGTGGTTCTACACCAGCTACTCCGTCGAATACCACTACTCCTCCATCGAGTACCTTGAGCGATCGTTCTACTTCTACTGTGAAGTCTACGTGACCTGGTGTGTCAATAATGTTGAATCGGTGCATGAGAGATTTGTCCGTACCCATGTATGAAGGGTTCCAAAAACAAGTGATGGCAGCGGCAGTAATTGTGATACCTCGCTCTTTTTCTTGTTCCATCCAGTCAGTCACAGCTTCACCTTCGTGAACTTCACCAATCTTATGTGACATACCTGTGTAATAAAGAATTCGTTCAGATGTCGTAGTTTTACCTGCATCAATGTGAGCGATAATACCGAAGTTTCTTGTTTTCTCTAATGGATAATCTCTGTTCATAAATTAAATTTAAAAAGGCCTTTTTGAAATGTATGGCCAAACGTTTAGTAATAAGCACCGACTTTTTAGAAACAAATCTAGATGTAAGTCGTGGGGATAAAATAGCATTATTTTAGTGTGTTTGCAATATAACCCCTAGGTAAATATCATTATAAACAACACCGTTCGCCAACATATTGGACTCTGATATACTACCTTTCTATGAAACTCGTAATACTTGCAGCCGGTAAAGGAAAAAGAATGGGTGAATCTTCAAATCATACTCCCAAACCAATACTTAAGTACAAAGGTAAGACTCTCATTCACCACAAATTAGAGCAACTTCCCGCTGATATCGATGAAATTATCATTGTTATTGGCCATTTGGGAGAAAAAATAGTGGAAGCTATTGGTCACTCGTATGATAATAGCCAGAACGGCGGGTCAATTATCCCTATTACATATATTGAGCAAAAGGAACAACTTGGCAGTGCTCATTCTCTATGGCAAGCAAAAGACATTATCGGAAACAATCCTTTTCTAGTGATTATGGGAGACGATCTATACTCAAAAGAGGATTTGGAAGAAATGGTGGCTAAACATAAGGATAATAATGAGTCTTGGGTGGCACTCGTCGAAAAGCGAGAAAAACACATCCCTTACGGCAAATGTATTCTTGATGAAGAAGGCTACTTGATAGATTTCAGAGACGACCCACACTTTAATATTTCTGAGAACTTGATGTATACAGGTGCATGTATACTGACGCCAGAAGTGTTTGATTTACCTATGGTAAAAGTAAACCCCACTGAATATGGCTTACCTCATACCTTTATTCAAGAACAGCGACATAATTTGTCAAACACGGACAGAAAAAATGTTCATGTCGTATATACTCGATACTGGAAACGCATCACTACTCCAGAGGATTTATTAAATTAATTCTACTCTTCCGTTTGCCAAGCGTCTCTTGGAATTGTTCCAGGATTTTTCCTCATACTATTTACGAGTTCATCAAGAGGCTTCTCGCCTCGACTGTTTCCTGACCCCTTTACAGGTCTGTCACTATTAGACCAACATCTTGAGGCTCCTGCTTCATACCATGTACTTGATTGACCAGACGCAATCTGATCGTGAATATGGGCCTTTTGCTTAGTCCAACCCTGTGTATATTGCTCTAAGTCTTCTCCTCGTCCAGAATCCAACAAAACTTGGGGTACGAGCATACCTTCGTATTCAACTAGCTTGAAAGGGTTTCTTTCTAGATTAGTAGATTCTGGTTCTTGTCCTACTGGGTCTAATGATGGGGCAGATTCACTCATGACTTTATTATACATCTAACTAGATTTATCGTGCAAATAGTATATTGTCAGGTCTTATTTTTCTAGAATGAGGAGGTGATGTGTATCCTTTATGACTTCTTGGTCAACACCCAGATTGATACTTTCCACCACTTTCCATCCATATCTACTAAATCTATCTTCCCATCCCTTTGGTGTCTCATACGTACCAGGCACAGGAACATTATCACCATAATGGAATAGTCTATTGTACAAATAGTCGTTCATAAAGGTCCTTTCATGATCTGTCTTTAGTTCGGATTCACTCATACCTACAGGTACAGTCTCTATAATAATGAGCTTTCTACTTACTATTCTGGAAATTTCCTCTAAAATTTGCTCATTTTGTGCCTCGTGGTGAATAACGTTGATCAATAAGCCAGTATCGAATCTATTATCTTCTACTGGTACATGCTTTCCATTGTAGGTATGCATTGGAACAGTCACTCCTTTCGCAGGATAAATCACCACATCGTAGCCTTCTATATTCAAGCCACTTTTATCATGAATAAGTTGGGCGATTTTACCATCGCCGGTACCATAATCTACGATTTTACCTTTAATGTCCCCCAAATACCTTTGAATTTGACCATATATTACATCTGACCTTTTTGAAACCTTGTCATTCAGCACCTGACGGATGCTTATCTCTGTGAAGATAGTGTTAATTTCAGCCTCAATATCGCCCAAATCCCTGTCTTGTCCAAGTAGGGTCAACACCTTCAGGGCCAAAGCGGTAGATTCTTCAACACTAAGTCCAGTACAAAGAAATGTATCTTTAAAGTCTGCTGTTACTGCATTGTATATTTCAGTACTAGCTAAAGCATTTCTTATTCTCTCACCCATAATTTGTATTGTATTCATATTAAACAGCAGGATATCAGCATTTTTTTGTAATTTACGGATGTTGTCGAAATTCGACAAATTCGATATGTAGCCTATAATAAGGATATGACATCAAATGACCCTAATGAACAGTTGGAAGAGGTATTGTCTTCACTCGACCTTTCACCCATCTCCAGGAAAATTTATATGAGACTTTTGGGCAACAAAAGTCTGACCGCTCGGATGCTAGCCGAGGCACTAGACGTTCCTCGTCCATCTATATACGACCATATCAAGCTACTTCAGAATAAAAATCTTATAATTCCAAAAAAGCAGGATGGAAAGCTGTTTTTTGGTGCCAATGACCCTCATCACATACAGAGTTTAATAGATCTGCAGGAAACAAAGTATAAAGAAATGAAAAAGATATTCGGGAATCTCTTACCAAGACTCCAAACAGGCACAGGATCTATCGAACCTAAAATGCAGTTTTTCAGTGGGGTAGAAGGAGTAAAGAGTGTCCAAAACGATATACTCTGGTGTAGAGACACAGAGACGTACACAATGTGGCCAACTCAAAAGATGGTTGACCTCCTTGGAAGTGAATACTTAGCTTGGCACAATAGACGAAGAGTAGAGCAAAACATTTCAGTAAAAGTGATTAGACAAGGACCAAAAATAGACGGGTTGATTCATACATTTTTACAGGAAGGAGTTGAAACACTTAGAACTGTAAAATATCTTCCAGACAATTTGTCAGTAGGACAAAATGCAGTCCAGACTAGTGAACCTTCACCTCAGACATCTATAATTGAATCAAATATAAGTATGAGCTATTGGATTTATGGAGACAAAGTAGCTTTCTTTGATTCATCCGATGAGCTCTATGGCTTTATTGTTCACTCAAAGTCATTCTCAGAGCTAATAAAAATGCAGTTTGATATTTTGTGGGGGATATTGGGATAAACGAGCAACTAAGACAATCTCCTTGTCTAATTATCTCTAATGAAACACAAAAGAAAAGAGGCTCTGTATAGATGTAATCTCGGATACAGAGCCTCTTTTCTTTTGTGTTTCTGGATATTACCAAGCAAAGTGAGCAAACGCCTTGTTGGCTTCTGCCATTTTGTGTGTGTTTTCCTTCTTTCGAACTGCTTCACCTTCGTTCTTTGAAGCTGCAATGAGTTCATCTGCAAGTTTTTCATGCATAGGAGCTCCTTTCTTTGATCGAGCAGCGTCGATGATCCACTTCATTGAGAGGTAGAGTCGTCGTTCTGGTCGAACTTCTCGAGGAACCTGGTAGTTTGCACCACCAACTCGTCGTGATCGAACTTCAACTGCAGGTGCAGTGTTCTTGAGAGCTGTATTGAAGATTTCAATAGGATTCTCAGTTTTCATCTTTTCAGCGATTGTGTCGAATGATCGGTACACAATTGCGATAGCTGTAGTCTTTTTACCTGACCACATACAGTAGTTGATGAATTTACCAACTTCTGCTGAATCATATTTAAGATCAGCTTTTGCTATATTACGATTTTTTACTTTTCGTCGCATTTTTTTGGAAAATGTTAGGGGAAATTGTCTAATAATTCGCAGATTTTATTCAGTTTGACGCTTCATTGCGCTGACTTACTCTGCTTCTTGTACGATGTATTTCTCATCGCGACCCTTGCGGGTATGAAACTGAACTTAGCTTCCTTTAGTGCTTAAAATTACTTCTTAGCTACTTTTGGTCGCTTTGTACCGTATCCTGATCGTCCTTTTCGTCGCTTTTCAACGCCTGCACAGTCGAGAACTCCTCGAACTACTGTATATCTGATACCAACATCCTTTACTCGTCCACCTCGTAGAAGTACTACTGAGTGCTCTTGTAGGTTGTGTCCCATACCTCCGATATACGCTGTAACTTCAAGACCGTTTGTAAGTCGTACTCGGCAAATCTTTCGAATCGCTGAGTTAGGCTTCTTTGGAGTCTTTGTTGTTACCTTTGTACAAACGCCTTTCTTAAACGGTGAATTGTAGAAGACAGGTCGGTTCTGAAGCACGTTGAAACCTCGAGTAAGTGCAATAGCCTTACTCTTCTTTCGTGACTTTGATCGACTTTTCTTTACTAATTGATTAAGTGTAGGCATGTGCCTTTGGTTTAATTAATTTGTTAATAATGACCTAGAAACAAAAAATTTTGGAAATTTCCAAAATAGTCTTATTTTAAGCCTATTGTTAGCCAAACAGCATGTTCCGCATGCCATAGGACTAGAAATAAAATGCTTCGAAAAAGCACTTGTTAGAAGATTACTATATATATGCACTGTAAGCAAGGTTAAACACTTGGCAGAAGCCAGGGTGAAAGGTTGTCCAATACGGGGGGGTACATCCAAGGTAAATTCCACACCATTACGAATAAGACTCTTCCGCAAAGATCTCACCTTGTGCAACCACCTCACGGACAGTAAAGACTCCTTCATTTGATAATCTGAGCTTAAGTGAGTCAATTGTTGCAAGTGCATATCTAAGTGATGAGTTAGCCTGTATTTCTTGCTCAGAAATGCCTGAAATACTCAAACTAAAAAATATCTCATCCTTTTTCGCCAGCGCAGCCTCTAGTCTACGGAACTCTGAATTAACAGGTATCAGTACATTTTCAATAACTTTTATAAAATAATCAATCTTATCAGAACTGTTCAATTTTCTGAGACTATTTTGCATACTTTCACACCCGAGATGAAAATCACCTAATAATTTGGCAGCCTCCGGGTCAAGCGCTATCAATTTAAAATTTTTAGAATCTTCAATAATAGCCTGACAGTGCAACGCTAAGCGGTCCTTATATTGCAAGAATTCTCGCTGTTCCTTTCCAAACTCTATATTATATATTTCTTTGTTCATATTATATGGTCGATATATTTTATTAAAATCTATCTTGATAGACTAAACCCCAACAAAGACCTTATACACCCACAAAATCACAGGCACAAAGTACTCCCACACAAAGAAAATGAAAAACAACGTAGCAAATAAGCCATATGTTACGTAAAACTGGTTAAGTTTGAGACTAGCTTGATATGGAAGAACATTGGCAAGGATTTTTGAGCCGTCGAGTGGTGGTAATGGGACAAGATTGAATAGTGCTAGGACAAGGTTTATAAGAATAGTGGCTTCGAGTATAGTCAAAGTAGCATCTGGAAATGATGATCCGAATGTACGGATTGTGAAAGCTCCCAAAAGCGCAATTAAGATATTTGATAGAGGACCAGCAAAAGCTACGAGAAACTCACTTGTACGGCCATTTCTGAGGTTGTACGGGTTGTATGGCACTGGTTTAGCCCAACCAAACATAAGACTCCCAGGAAGGAGTGCACAGAGAAGTGGTACTAGTATTGAGCCGACAGGATCTATATGCTTTATGGGGTTTAATGTAAGTCTCCCTTGATATTGAGCTGTCCTATCACCCTGCCATAGTGCAGCTAGACCATGAGACACTTCATGAACGACGATAGAGATTACCAATATAGCTAGATTGAAGAGTGGAGACATAGTGTGATATAAGTGTTTATGTAGTGCTAAAACATTTGCTAAACGTAAAAAATATGATAGCATGCTCCTACATATGGCAAAAGTATGCGCAATAACTAAAAAAGGTTCTATGGTAGCTGGAGGGTATTCAAACCGAACTCGAGCAACCAAATTCAACCCAACAGGGATGAAGAGAAAGTACCCAAACCTTCAGAAGAAGCGAATTTACATCCCTGAACTTCAGAAGTCTATGACTGTGACTATTTCAACAAAGGCACTCAAGACTATCCAGAAGAATGGAGCGTTCGCAACACTCAAGAAGGCAGGTCTTATCTAAATCTTGTTGAACAGGCGGATTATAAATAAGCAGATAGACAGCTCCAAAAACCTCTCAGAAATGGGAGGTTTTTGTTTTTGAAAGGGAGACTATAGGAGAATTCTCAATGCTGGTTCCTCAATGATTGCATGTCCCGACCCCATTACCACAAATACTGAATTTCCTTCGTCCCATATTTTAACAATCGTATCAATGATCTGTACCTCGCGTAGATCATTCTGTTTTCTGGATATTTCATTAGTTATACTATGGAATTGAGAAGGGTCAGTCATCCTACTAAAAAAGTCTTTATCCTTCTGATCAAAAGGTTGACCAAACAAACTTTCATGAATGTTTTTGATATGCTCTAGCGTAAAATCAGTATCGTCCCAGTCTGTACCTTCCTTATCCCTCATTAAAAATTTCTCAATAAATTGGTCAAATGGAGGTTTGTCTTCAAGCCGATTCCATTGTAGCGCAATCTGCAGAGCGTGATGGTATAGAATCATGTCTCGACTGAAATATTCATCACAAATCTTCATCTGCTCTTGCTTTCCTAAGCCAGGAATTACAACTTCTATATTTTCCCTTTTTGCCAAATAGGATATGAGTCCTGACTCGCCACGTGCTGTGACGGCATGATTCTCATCAAGGAATAGTCCTTCAGAATACACCTCAGCGACCACCTTTCTCCTTCCAGAAATAGTTTCTACCAAAAAGGATTCCCACTGCTCCTTTATTTGTTCATTCTGTTCATGTTTAGCGTCAAGCGAGTGTTTAGCACCAAAATAGATCAGGATATTTCCTTTGGCTCCAATTCTATATATGTAAGGTTGAGGGTAGCTCCTCTTATTGAACTCATCCCAGGGTAAAAGTAGTTCTAAGATTTTCACACTTAAAGTATACAATCTATGCACTAAACAGAGAATCTATCTTCTTAGCAATAGACTATTTCCATCTGACTCAAATGAAATTGTTCCATCAACATCAGTTCTCAGAACTTTTTCAAATTTTGGTTGATGATTTTTAAACTCAGTAATTGTATCCAAGACTTTCTTATGCGGATGCCCGTATCTATTTTCTTTACCCGCAGACACAACAGCAAACCGTGGTCCAACCTCCAAAAGGAATTCTGGCGATGTCGAAGTCTTTGATCCATGATGTCCAAGTTTTAAGACGTCTGCACGAATATCAGAGTATTTTTTAATAATAAATTTCTCAACTTCTGATGGCACATCACCGGTCAACATAAAAGAAGTGCTTCCATGTGAAAGTTTTCCGACTACAGAATTTAAATTCGTTTCAGTGCTCAAACTTTTTAGACAGACATTCTTTTGAGGTTTAAGTTTAGTCCCAGTTTTTTTAGATTTAGAATTTTTGCTATTTTTTACATTTTTATTTTCAGGCTTATACTTCTCCTTTTTCGTACACTCTTGATACGCCTCAATTTGATAATCGAAATCTGGAAACAACACATCAAACCGAATATTATTTTTCTCATCAAGCACTACACTCATGCCAGCAGTTAGAGTAACTTTATTCGTACTTTTTGTATTCTTTGCATCAACCAAATTTTCGGCTGATAAATTTTGACTGGCACTGTCAGCGGCGTCATTAACGACACTCATCAAATCAGCAAATAATTTTGTATCAGAGCCTAAACCAGAATATGCAAAAACTTGATACTGAAATTTTTCAATTGCTTTTTTCATTGAGCCAATGTGATCTGCATCAGCATGAGTTGCAAGCAATACATTGATTCGTCGATCAAACATACTTTTAAACTTTTGGACTTCGGCTATGACTTTTTCATTTTGAGGACCGCTATCAATGAGCATAGAATTTTTGTTGGGTGCAACAATATAGATTGCGTCACCTTGCCCAATATTTAAAAAGTGGACTTGGAGCAAGTTCTCAGATTTGTGATCACCACTGGACAGCACATCCAGTAGTTTGATATTTGTCAGAGACATTAAAACATAGACTGAGAAACTGAATGTGGCACTGGAAAATAGCACAGATAAAATCACCAACTTTTGAAAGAATTGCTTGTGGTATACTTTGCCCATTATTAGGGTTAATGCTTTATTATAAATTGCGCGCATTTTGGACATCTTTTAAATAAGTATTAGTAACAATTTACACACATGACATTTACAGAAAAAAAATTCAACATACAGAAACTTGTGGATATCTCGGAAAACTCAATAACTGAGCACTTAAAACTGTATGCGGGTTACGTTAAACATTCGAACCTAATCATTGATAAGATTAATAGTTTGTCTGCTGACATGGATACTAACTCATACACTATCGGAGAGCTTCAGCGACGATTTGGTTTTGAATTTGATGGCATGAGAAACCACGAATATTATTTCGAGCAACTTGAGGGTGATGTAACTAGCACTGATAGAGCAATCGATTTGAATAGTGAGTTTGCAACGAAGATTACTGAGACTTTTGGATCCTTCGAATCATGGCTTGCTCGTTTCAAAGCACTTGCCATGACCCGAGGAATTGGATGGGCAATCCTGTACTATGATCCTGAAACAGACAAAATTTTGAATGCTTGGATTGACGAACAACATCTCGGACATCTTACTTCTCTAAAAGTCATTCTTGCATTAGACATGTGGGAGCACTCATATATGCTCGATTATGTACCGTCCGAAAAGAAAAAATACGTTGAAGCATTCTTTGCAAATCTCAATTGGAAGTGTGTCACAGAGCGTTTTTCAAAGGCTGTTTCACAAAAAAGTCAGTAACAAGGTTCGACTCTCTCGTGCTGATTACCGTGGTTCGACTTTAGAAAATGAATTGAGAGAGAAGTGGTCAGAATCATTCAAATCGACATCAAAATCGAACCAAGGAGTACCATTTCAGGACATAAGCACTCTCCGGTTCATAAAATACAACCCCTTTCACGTGTTACACAGGGGTTGTATTTATTTTAAGTAAGCCTGCTTTTGTATCATCATCCGTGTACTTTTTACTCACACTACTATTCACATTCGCAATAGTTACTAGGAGAAATATAACAAAATATAAAATAGTGAAGGTTGAGGTAGAAATATTTGGGACTGTAATTGCAGAAAAAGGTAGCGATGCAAAGTAACCAACGATAAGCAATTCGATTTTTAAGAACACATATGAAACAAAGGCTGGTAAGTATGCAATGGTCGGACTTATGAAACTGACCACACCTGTTAGAAACACGAACAACATAGTGAAGGGAATCAAAGGTAGGACAGCAGTATTAGTCGGTAGTGCTACCATTGAAACAACTCCTGAGAATCTAATGATGAATGGAAGTGTAAAAATTTGAGTCGCAATACAGGTTGATATCAATGAAACGAGTCCTGATGGAACTTTTATGTTTGTCTTTTTTATAATCTTAATATTTCTGATTGTCTTTTTCAAAAATTCCTCTATCGGACTTGAAAGAAAAATAAGTCCGAGAGTCGCCATAAAACTCAATTGGAATGATGGATCATGCAGTAGTAATTTTGGATTATGAATGAGCATACAGCTACCCGCAACCATCAATGAAATGAACCCAGAATTTGTTCGCCCAGAAAGACGTGTGTAGATTCCAATGATGGACATAATGACTGAGCGATACACTGTTGCTCCACCACCGGTCATCATGCCGAATAAAATAATTCCGATTGAACCAAAAATCCCTCCCCACAGTTTTGGCAGGAATGAAAAACACTTACTTATTGCTTCTCCAATTATTGAAACGTTTGAGCCCGACAGAACTACAATATGGATGAGTCCAACTTTCTGAAATTGCTCTTGAAGTTCTTTATCAAGTGAACCCTTTCCAGATATGACCAAACCTGTTGCAAGGAATGCATATGGTGCGGGTAACACGTCTTCGATATTTTGCATAAAATTTTTCTTAACTTTATACAAAAAGTGAGTTAGTTGATTTGCCTGATTTGTTGCAATAATTTGAACCTGTTCTATGTCAGCTAAATAAAAGATGTCGTCTTTTTGTAAAAAATATTCATAGTCAAAATCCCGTCCATCTTTACCCTCAATGAGTTTTGGCTTTGAAAGTTTTGCAATGAATCTGATGTGATCGCCGTATGTGGGGTATTCAGAGTCGTCGAGTTTGGCGAGTCGAGCAATATCTTTTGGTGCACCGCTTCTTTCTTTGACTAAAATCTTTGCGTTGATATTACTCGCATCAGTTTTACTTGAAGAATTTTTGATTAAAACTTCATACCTCCAATATGTCATTTTATTTTCAGGGTCTGAAATAATAATCCCCTCAAGCTCGACTTTTTCATTTCTAAGAAATAGTTCTTTTAAAAACTCATTATCGAAGTCTGCATTTTGGTATCGTACAAAAATGAGAATGCACGCCAAAGCTGACATACATATGTATGCAAAAATTCTCTGCTTGCGTGACAGAGATGAGTGAGCAGATGAATGCTCCGGCGACAAAGCGATAGAGCTCCGTAAATTGTTCGATACTTTTTCCATTCACCAATCCTACTTATAGGGGTGAAATTTTCTATCAATTTTTTCTAAAATTCGCACAGTCTTTTAAGTGTGCATGTAGGAGCTTTCCAGAACCTTTAAAAACTACGACTTCTTAAACTCTACCTTTATCATATCTTCATCACTTTTTGAGATTGCTTTTTTGAAGCGAGCTTTACTCTTTCCTTTTACTCGGGCTTCACATTCTTTCCATGTGGCGTGAGTTTGGATATCACCATCTACCATACTTACATATGAAAAAGCAGTAGCACTTGATCCTGACTTTTTTCGAGCTTTAAGCTTATCTTTTGCATCTTGATTTACCGCATCCAAATTTAAAATATCTCTACCCTCCTCTGTTGCTTGATATGCAGAAAGTGATCCAGTGTAGAGTTTGAAATTCTGCACCGCGTTTGTATCATCGGCATATGTAGTAGCTATCACATCGCATCTTTCATTACCAAAAATTCCAGCATGACCTTCTATGAGGTTCCACTTTGAACGAATCTTGTATGTCGTCATGAATGCATCGAGTTCCTCCCATAAATCCCTATTTTTCACATCTTCTTTTCCGCCTGCTGTAGTCCAATTATTCTTCTTCCACCCATGAATCCAAGCTGTAGCACCCTGAAGAACATACTTTGAATCAACATAGAAATTAAATGTATACTGCCCGATCTCAAGTGCACTATAGTATCCAACAAAGTTTTTGATACCCTCAATCACCGCTTTGAGCTCCATTCTGTTGTTTGTTGTAAGGTCTTCTCGCCCGCCGAGTTCATCTACACAAATTTCTCCATGTGCATTTGGATATATAGCGACCACACCGTATCCCCCACGTCCTGGATTACCTCGTGATGAACCGTCTGTGAATATGATGATGTCTTTATCTTTTATTGAGAGGGGTTTCATTTGATTTGGTGTATATAATAACATATGACGCATATACACTATGGGTAACACTAAATATTAATTGAATTTTAAAACAGAAAACCCGCCTTTCGACGAGCTTCTGTTTTAGTTGCTTGTTGAGGCGGGCTTTAGATATGATTAATTGGGTTTTTCGGTCCCGATGATATTAATCATCCATTGGGGAATTCGACAGAGGCGTTGTGTTTCAACAGATACAAGTGGCATTACCCAACTCATTTCTGTTGCAATTTTATCTTCTTTGTAAAAGATACAATGGAACTCAAGACTCGTAGGCCTAGAAATCCACATCGTGAGTCGAACGTCGAGTACATCTCCTAGCCGCAGTTGACTGCGGTAAAATACGTCTTTTACATTCTGCATTACAAAGAAAAGTTTATACTTCTCTTTCATTACTTCTAACCCGATTCCGAGTTGATTTCTGAAAGCAAGATGAACTTCCTGTGCCATTGCAAGTTGAGCAAGCCAATTTGCATGATCCCCCTTATCAAGGTGCTTCGCCTCAACCCTGATCTGGGTTGAGTGTATTTTCATAGAATCTTAAAGTAACACATATCCCGTTAAATACAAGGTTGGAGAAATCAACCCTATATCAAAGGCAAATTATATTTTTAAACCACATCAACAATCCGCAACCTATACTCTGGATAATTTTTAAACATCGACTTCTCCATATGCACCACCAAATCAGCTAATTCACCTATCTTGAGCTTTTCTTCTATAGCTTTATCCTCCTTTGCAAAAAACTTAATAGCCTTTGTCTCATCCCCTGTCAAAGTATCTTGCAGGCGTAGCTCTACATGTTCTTTTGTCTTACCAAAAAATTTAATATCAAGCACCATCACACCTTGCATCATAAAAAGTGGCTTTGGATTTGATTCACCATATGGACCAACTTTTTCTATAACAGACCAAATATTGCGACCCACCTCCCCAGCACTGAGAACTTTATCTACCAGTATCTCACCCAAAATCTGCTCTGCTGGATCACCACTAACATCTGACATATCGCTATTAGAAGAAACTTCTCCCAACCTCTTGTATGCTTCCAAAATCTTTTCTTCGAATGTATGGATTTTATCAGATGCTATAGAATATCCGCCTGCCGCAACATGCCCTCCAAGATTTAAAAATAATCCATCAGTCTCTGGTACCTCTCGCATAATCTTCACCACATCAAATCCGTCCGGTGCACGACATGAACCTTTGATGGTTTCATCTTCTCCTCTCCCCCATAAAAATACAGGCTTTCCATAATCACGCACAATGTTTGTAGCAACAAGACCAAGCACTGGTGGTTGCCAATCTGGATTACCAACAACGATAATATCTTTATCCTGCAGTCCTCGCTCCTCAATACTTTTCTTTATAGCTTTCACCAAATGTGCCACTCTTGTTTTTCGTTCTGTATTTAAATTATTGAGATGCTCAACAAGTCGATCCGCTTCCGCATCATCAGTAGTCGCCAACAAATGGAATGCATCCATTGGGCTTGCCATACGTGACGCTGCATTGATACGCGGAGTAATCATGAACGCTATATCCTCTTCGGTCATGTGTGCAGGATTCATTTTTAAAGATTTGAAAAGTTTGATGAGGCCAAGGCGAGGCGTCTTCCTCAAAACCATGAGTCCAAAATATGCAAATATTCTATTTTCACCGCGAAGCGGTACCATATCAGAAAGTGTTGCAAGACCAACCATATCAAGAAGCCATTTTTCCCAGCCTTCTTTTATTTCGGGAAAGTTCGCAAATTTTTCGTCACTATTTTTCTGCCCATCGCGAATTGTCTGAGACAAAGCCTGCACAACTTTATATATCACCCCCGAACCACAAAGCATTTTCTCTGGATATTGGCAGTCTGATTGTTTTGGATTGATAATTGCAAAAGCATCTGGCAAAACCGCACCCGGTGTATGGTGGTCTGTGATAATGAGGTCGACGCCGAGACCCTCTGGTGTTTTCTGTGTCTTAATCCATGCCGAGTTTTCTATCTCCGCAATTCCACAATCTATTGAAATAATAAGAGTGGCGCCCTGAGCGATGATTTGTTCGAGAGCCGGTCTATGAATTCCAAACCCTTCTATATGCCTATCAGGAATATAGTGGAATGTATTTGTATATGAAATTTTCTTAAAGAAATCATGAAGAACTACAGCTCCTGGAATACCATCAGCATCAAAGTCACTGTATATGCAGATTTTTTCTCCATCAGCGACAGCACGCAAAATCCTCTCCACAACTTTCTGCATATCTTTGAGAAGAAATGGGGCATGAGTGCCAAGGTCATAGTTTGGAGATAGAAATGCAGTCTTTTCTGTCGGGTCTGTAATACCTCGAGAGTGGAGTAAATGATCGAGAAGAGAATCACCTTGAAGTGGTCGGAGTTTGTAGGTGGGCATATGTATGGAAAGTGTAACAGAAATTAACCAATCAATCTGCTTTCTAACTTTCAAATTTTGTCATACAATACCAACCATATGACACACTCAACCAATACAGACCAAGAATCATGCATTTTTTGTAAAATAGTGGCGGGAGAAATCTCTGCAAACAAAGTATACGAAGACGATGAAACAATCGCCTTTCTCGATATTCAACCAGTAAATCCTGGTCACACACTCGTTATCCCTAAAGATCATTTTGAAAATATCTATACAACTCCAGTTATGACTTGGATTCGTGTGCAAATGACAGTACAAAAAATTGCTTTGGCTGTAAAAAACGCTACAGGTGCCGATGGTATAAACGTTCACATGAACAATGAATCAGCCGCTGGGCAAATAGTTCCACATACCCATATTCATATTATCCCTCGATACAATGACGATGGCTTTGTACACTGGCCTCACAATGTATACAAAGACGCTGAGGAAGCTACATCTATCGCGGACAAAATCTCAACTGAGCTAGAGATTGACGTTGAACCAGCGGTTTAGAAGACTTTTAACAAGATTATTTCTAATTGTCTCAAAAAAATAACCTCCGTCGTGGAGGCTATTTTTTATCTATCTCTATTTACTCCCTCAAAACCTCTACCCCTGGCAAACTTTCATTAAGTAGATATTCAAGCATTGCTCCTCCTCCAGTCGAGATAAACATAGCATCGTTACCCTTATCTGACTGATCTTCAAGTCCAAGCTCTATCATTGCGGCCGTAGTGTCTCCTCCCCCGAGTACTGCTCGTACTGGTGCGTCAAGACGGCTGCAAGCCATAGACACAAGCTTTGCCATCTCTATAGTCTGGTCTTTAAAACCTTTTTCATAATTACCCATTGGTCCATTCCAAAGAATAAATTTTGCATTTTGAATCACTTCAGTCAACTTTGTATTCATTGAAGGTCCTACATCCATTATCATATCTTCATCACCAACTTCACTAATTAATTTAGTAGAAGTTCTAATAGTTCCATCTGGAAGAATTCCACTAACAATTACATCATCTGGAATTATAAGTTTTGGATTTTCGATAATTGGAGTGAAATCAATCTTTGCACCTGCGGTATCTACACCACTAGAAACAAGAGATTTTCCAACATTGTATCCTTTTGCTTTGAGAATATCGTTAAGTAACGCTCCTCCAAGAAGAATTGAATCAGCTTGTGCGAATTTTTGGATAAGAGGAAGCTTTGTTTCAAACTTCGCACCACCAAGGATAAATACAAATGGATGAGGTGCATTAAAAGTAACTTTAAGGTGATCTAATTCATTCATCAATTGAATACCTGCATACCGAGCATTAGGAAACAGTGCGGGTAGACCAACCACTGAGGCGTGCGCTCGGTGTGAGACAGCAAAAGCATCGTTTACATATATATCTGCGTAAGAAGCAAGCAACTTCGCGAATTCAATATCATTACTTTTTTCTCGTGCATCTATACGAAGGTTCTCAATCAAAGTAATTTCTCCATCTTTCATATTAGCTATAGTACTAGCTGCATCTTCAGATTGAAAATCACTTACAAATGTGACCACTCCACACTCTTTTGTATATGTTTCGTTGATGTATTCACATACCGGCTTCAATCCTGTACCGTCCTTACTCTCTATGTGAGAGATCAAAATAACCCGCGCTCCTGCATCACGCAGAAATTGGATAGTTGGAAGCGTTTTTCGCACTCGCAAATCATCCATTATTTTTCCTTCGAATACCTGTACATTAAAATCGCATCTTACAATTACTCTCTTCCCTTTCAATTCTGTTGTTGGCACACTTGTGATTGATTTGATTTCGCTCATGGATTTTGGCACTTTATGCAATTTATTTGCTACGTATATAATTATTTTCCTCGGATAGTTCGAGTGCTCTTACTTTCTTTAGCTTTTTTTAATGTTTTCTTGAGCTCTTTTGTGTTATGTGTCTTCTCTGCTTTGTTGATAGCATAGAAAATATCCTTAAAACTAGCAGCCTCCCAACTTGCTCTACCAATAAGTAGTCCATCAACTTGGCCGTTTATGAGAATATCTTCAGCATTTTCACTTGTAACCGATCCTCCATACAATACCTTTGTCATAGAAGAGATGGTGTCACCCCAAGTCTCTTTGAGAAACTTCTTGATATACACAACCATTTGATGTAAATCGTGGGATGTAATTGCAATATTATTCTTATTTCCAATAGCCCATACTGGTTCATACGCAATGATAACTTTATGAAAATCTGACCTCGATACATGCGTTAGGGCTTCTTTAAGCTGAGATTTAATGACCTCAAGGTATCCAGCATCAGCGTCTCGCTCTTTTTCTCCAACACATACAATAACCTGAGCGTGTGTCTTTAGTACCTGCTGAACTTTGAGAGCAATAGTTTGACCCGTATCACCGAGAGCTCTCCGCTCTGAATGACCTACTATAATATACTCCGCGCCACTACTAGTAAGCATCTTTGCACCAACCTCACCTGTCTTTGATCCACCTTCTTCATATACCGAGACATCTTGTGCTCCAACGCTGACCAATCCAGCTTTTTTAGGCTTATTTGCAGCCGCAACTGAAAGCGTACCCATCGCTCGTGCACCCGTGAGAAATGATTTTCCAAAAGCAATCTCCGAGAGTGGAGCTATAAATGGAAATGGAGGACAAATAACAACGTCTAAATCCTTATATGAAAGGGCTGCTTTCTTGATTTCTGAGAACTTCTTTCGTGCTTCCCCTAGGGTGCTAGGTGTCATTTTCCAATTTCCAACGAGCAATGGTTTTTTATTTTTCTTCATACAGATGAGTATACCAAAAATCACACAAACACACCCATTCACAAAATGAAAAACATATTCTTAAAATCGAACCTTCAAGTCTGCTTGTATTTTACTGATATATTTCTTTCCAGGTATCAGTAATCCAAGATGAACCTCCTACCGCGCCGTCGAAACTTATAGTAGATAACCCACTTTCGTAATTCAAGGTAGTAGCGCCCGTCAATGACATCTTATATGCAACAACAGCCTTTGCAGAAGCACTTCCATTAAATGTAACCTGACCATTTGGAGCTAAAAGCACCACTGCGCCAGCAGCGCCACTAATTGTCATAGCTGAAGTACCTCCACATGAAGTAAGCCCTCCACAGCCACTTGATGTTACAATAACCATATAACTTCCGGCGGTACCGTTTCCATTAACATTTGCCGCATTCCCAATATTTACAGTACCATCAACTACTACGACTACTGATTTTGAGCCCGCTGAGGCATTCAAAATCAAATCTGTATCGCCTTGGACACTTAAATTTCCTGTTACATACAAAGTACCGCCAATAGTCATTCTCGCTGCATCAGTTATTGTTAGATTACCATTAATTTTTAAGGCATTGGTTGAAGTAGCGTCAATGTTATCGAGAGTTAGATTGCCGGTATATACACCACCAGCAGTTGCCTCTGCTTTCCATCCATCAATGTCATTATTTGAAAACGGAAAAAGTCTTGTTGTTGGAGTTGATGATGAAGTATTACATGACTTATTGTTTCCACTACCATTCTGACAAGATAATGTTCCTGAGACCGTCGAATTAGTGACAGTATACGCAGAAGCACTTCCATTTACCACAACCCCATTAATATTACTAACTCCGCCCAAATATATTTGAAAGAAAGCATCATTGTTCGCAGATTGAGCAACCCAACTGTTTGCAGTGTTATATCGCCCAAGCATTATAGAACCTGCAGTATATGAATTTGTATTACTAACACCCATTACATATGTCTTTGATGATGAGTTTGAAGGAACATCAAGCACTAACCAATATGTAGTTCCGGGAGTAAGAGATATATTTGAAGTGAACATTATTGGCACCCAGCCGTATGCAGTAGAAACCTGACTTGCATTTAAAGTCCCCGAAATAAGTGTTGTATTTGTCGGCTTATTCGAGGAATCAGTTGTGATTCTTACTGTAATATTCGAAGGAGCTCCAGTTTTTTTAAGATACACCATCACTCGCGCCACAGCAGTAGTTGTAGAAACCGTAAAACTCTGTGCAAAATCTTGAGAAGCATTCACATTACCAAATGTTGTATTTACAGATGGGACACCCGATCCATTTTGTTGGTCAGTCGTCTGTACTGATGCAGTGGAAGCTATGGCAGAACCTGTAATCGTTGATACTCCTGAGCCGTTGATGTTTCCATTTGATATTACACTACCTACGATAGTTGGACTCCCCGACATAGTAAGACCTCCATCACCAACTTGAGCTCCATAGGATATAGAAAGTCCTTCACCCTGTGTAAAAATACTTTTTGATAATCTTGTAAAAGCCCCTGAAATCCCAGTTGAGATAATCTGTTTTGACGTACCGACATCACTGATAAGTGCTGTAGAAGTTGAATCATTGAAAGATAAAACTAAACTACTCGGTAATGTACGCCCTTGATTTAATCGATACAAAGCTTCTTCATTTAACACATCCGCAGAAATATATCCTTGCTTAGATTGCAAAAAGTCAGAAGCTGTACGAACTTGTATTGCTACAGGTGTTGCAATACCTACAAGCACAGTCACTGAAATAGTTAAAAATAGGAGTAAGGCACCCATTATAACCATCCCATCTTCTTTCTGATTTTTATTTTGCATATTTTTTTTAAAATATTTTTGTAATATTTGAGCGTTCATTTTTGTGTATTAAGGTCTAAAATCATAAGATCCCCGCAGAATCGCTGATCCATAAAAACTCCTCGATGTAAGTGCGTGCGAAGTTGAACCACTAGTGAGTGTAAAATCAACCTTCAAAAGCACAGAACTTGTCGCAAATTGAACATTATATAAAGGGTATCTACTAAACACCATTGATTCCACAATCACATCTGAATCTGTTAATGGTGAGGTGTCTCCATCTTCAGTAACGACAGCTCGATTATCTTGTAATGCAAATGTAATATAAGGTGAAGTTGAACTCCCCGCTTCCAGAGTCACACTACCGTTTGGAACATCGAAGGCCCCAGCATTAATTCCAGTTGATCTCCTAGCCTCTCGGATGATTCTATCCATAAGAGTAATAGCAGATCTTTCTATTTTTCGTGCATTACTTACAGTTCTGTATGCATCAGTCAAGATAAGCATTGAATTTACAATACCTACAAGCAAAAAGGCACAAAGCGCTACGTATATGAGCAGTTCAACTAATGTAAAACCCTGACTCTGACTTTTATATATTCTTAGATTTTTTTTCATACTTTTATCTGTTGTATGTATTAAATAAATACATAATTATCGACTTTGAAGTGGTTGCTACACCATCGTACCAAGATACAGTGATAGTGGCCTTTCTAGTGCCTGTATCCAGAGTCCCTCCTGAATTTACAATATTATAAGTAGAAGCATCTCTATTCACTGAGGAAAGCACAAAAGTGCGATCAAATTGGTCATCTATCATATCTCGAGTTGTTGTAGCCCTCCACCCATAATTAGCGACGCTATAGTCCCAATATAGGGTATATGTTGTACCGTTGATAAGTGGATTTATATTTGTATTCCAACTAACATCTCTCATAAAGCGTAGTGCTTCTGCACCTTCATCAAGCAACATCCCCGCTTGAACCTTTGAAGTATTGCGTATTGCGATAGAAGTGAGACCTCCATAGACACCCATAATAGAGACGACGGAGGTCATAATAATTGCAGAGGCAATGAGAACTTCAACGATACTCACCCCGGCATTTTTTTTAAAATGTATTCTCATCCTTACTCTATTGTAACCCACACTACCGTGTTTCAACTAGACCAGTTTTGTACACCACCACTGTCGTTGAGGAATTTTGATTTGTTTTTAAACGAAACTGAACAGTACCTGTGGCACTCGATTTACCGGTAATAAGTTCAAACACGAGATTTGGAGTTCCTCCAGAAAGATTAATTGAAGATATTTCAACTTTTGGTGAAAAATTGAATACTGTATTTGTTGAAGAACCAGCAACATATGATGAGCCTTGAAACAGAGTTACGGATGAAGAAGCAAATCGAACTCCAAACCGAGAATTATCTTTGGCATTCACGGTCTGCAATCGCGCTTTTTCAACAAGGGCAATTGCATAATTTACATCTTTCTCAAGAGACTGCTGTTCTGAAACACTGAAAAACGTAGTTATCGATATTGACGCAAGGATTGTGGTTATACTTATTACAATAATGAGTTCAATAAGACTAAAACCTTTTTTATTCAGCAAATTTAAGTGCGACTTGGGTTGTAAAATAGATATCACTGACATAATTAATCTATTATACATTATTCATGATTGAGTAGATTGGTTTAATCATTGAAATAGCAAAGAATCCTACAGATGCACCGATAAATACCATAAGCACCGGTTCAATAATCGTTGAAAGATCTTTTGTCTTCTGTTCCACTTCATTCTCATAAAAAGTAGCAACCCCTGCGAGCATTGGTGCCATTCGTCCAGTTTCTTCTCCCACACTCATCATTTCTCCAACGAATAGAGGGAAAAGTTTGTCTTCCTTCACAAAAGCTGTAGAAAGGGGCTCCCCTTTTTCAATGGTAGCCTGGCTTTGTAGGAGCACTGATTTATAGTATGAGTTTTGCAACACATCACTCGTGATTTTTACAGCGAGAAGCAAATCAACCCCAGATGTAAGGAGCGATGAAAGGGTTCTAGAAGTTTGTGCCGAGTTTCCTTCTTTCACAATTGTTCCAATTACTGGCAGATGAAGAGATACGAAGTCAAACACTCGTGAACCGATTTTAGTCTTACCTGCCATAAGTAGACCAATAACAGAACCTATGAAACCACCAAGGGTAATAATATAGTGATGAGAAACAAAATCACTCACCGCAATAATTATTTTAGTAGAAGTCGGAAGTGGCACCTTAAGTTCCTTAAAAGTATTTGTAAGTCCCGGTACCACATAGATCATCATAAGTATTGCAATAGTAATCATCACAAAGATGATAATAGAAGGATACATCATGGCGCCCTTGATCTTCTTTGTGAGCATATAACTTTTTTCCATCTGGCTTCCCACTTGCCGTAGTGTCTCAGCAAGATTTCCTCCTTCTTCACCCACTTTTACCATTGCCACAAATAATGGTGGAAAGATTTTAGGATAGAGTTCAAGTGCTTCATGAAAACTTTTACCAGATGATATTGCATCATTTAGGCCCTTGTATGCAGTCTTTAACTTCACTCCCTTTGTCTGTCTTTCCATCACACTTATAGCTCTCGATAATGAAAGTCCAGCTTCAAGCATGTTTCCCAGGTTTCGAGCAAAGATAATCTTATCCATTATCTTTATTCTTTCTAGAAATGTGATATTCGAATTAATGCTCAACTTTTTACTAGATTGTTCTTTCACAGTTACCAGAGTATCCCCTGTCTTTTTAAATTCAGTATAAAAATCCCCCTTGGTTTGTGCATCCAGGTTGCCTGTATATTTTTGCCCATCTTTGTTTATAGCGGTGTATGAAAATTTCATATTTTTTTGACCAAAACTTTATCCTATTCTGAAACTACTCGAAGAATTTCCTCAACACTCGTCAATCCCTGTACCGCCTTGAAAATACCATCCTCAATCATAGTCATCATACCTTCTTTTCGAGCTTGTATCTCAATAGCATCACTTGTTGCATCTTTCATCACTAAGTCTTTAATCGCTGCAGAAAACTTGAGTACTTCATGAATACCAACTCGCCCATGATATCCATCCTCAGTCTCTGAATTTGCTTTCGGTTTATAGAAAGGAATTGTTGTCCAATCATCTTTTGGACCAACAATCTTTTCTTCCTTGAGGATTCGAAGCACATTATCCATATCGATTTTTTTAGAAATAGAAGCAAGCTCTTCTTTTGTGAGGACATACTTTTCTTTTGAATCTGCAAGTCGTCTAACGAGTCGCTGAGCAATAATAATTTTTAAAGTTGAAACGAGGAGAAACGGCTCACATTTCATATCTATAAGTCGAGGTACAGCACCAGCTGCAGAGTTGGTGTGGAGTGTTGAAAATACTAAGTGACCAGTAAGAGCGGCGTTAATACCAAGTGAGGCAGTTTCATTATCTCGAATTTCTCCCACCATAATAATGTCAGGGTCTTGTCGAAGGAGTGAACGGAGTCCTGAAGCAAAAGTTAGACCAATTTCAGATTTAATCTGAGTTTGATTCACACGCTTCATTTGATATTCAACAGGATCCTCTACTGTCGAAATATTTACATCAGGCTGATTTACAATGTCGAGCAATGTGTACAAAGTTGTAGTCTTACCAGAACCAGTTGGTCCTGTTGTTAGCACAAGCCCTTCTGACATAGTTGTTGCTTCATGAAGAATCTCAAGGTCTCGTCCATGAAACCCAAGTTTCTCAAGTGTAAAACCTGATACAGTTTCTCGAAGAAGTCGCATTACAATCTTTTCACCAAAATATGTTGGGAGAATAGACACACG
>JAUPUG010000017.1 GCA_030917685.1 Patescibacteria group bacterium
CAAGACGGACTCATTTCATTAGATGACTTGGTTGGAGATGCAGTATGGAATACATTCCTCAAATACAATGCACTATATGGAGGCCCAGGACTTTTCTTTTTCGCACGAAAAGAAGAAGTGGAAGGCAGTGTGACCGCTGGCACAGACATTCGTGTCAAAATCAAAGAAGCCTCATGGAACACGGCACTTGAGACAATGGAAATCCTTCGTGTAATACCTGAAGGTAAAAAAGAAATGAGTTGGAAAGATTTCTTGAATTATATTTCTTAAATCTGACGTGAACGTAATTGATGGGACATCAAATACCCGAACGAACAATACATAAGATTACAAACACTATCTACCTCCCCACCCATTAACAACAGCTCTTGTAACAGGTCCGAAATATCCAATAGCTGGTGTAATACGATTAGCGCTCTGGAATTGTATCAGCGCACGGCGAGTAGCTTCTCCAAAGTAAGTAGTCTCTCTACCTGGTGAACCAGCACCAATTGTCGATACCACAAAACCATTACTATTCAAAAACAGCTGGAGAGCTTTTACATCCGCGCCAGTAGATTTTAACTGTAGGTTTCTGGTGAACTGAGATGGAGATACTGGCAATATATTTGTATTACCTACAGTGGTAGAGGTAGAGGTAGATGCGGGCACTGTATTAGGTCTAGCTCCGAATATACTCTGTATTTCACTAGCAGAGAGTGTAGGCACAGAGACTGCGGTTGCATAAGCCACTGTCGGTGCTGGAGTAGGTGTCACCACAACATCTGCGGCGGCAGTTAGGAATGTAAGATCAGATGAGGTAGCAAGGTTTTGAGAACTATCCCATGCGCTAATACGGAAATGATATGTTGTCCCCGCTGTTAATCCTGTGAGTGTATATGAGTGAGAAGTGGTAGCAACGAGAGATGATGAAGCAGTTCCGTATGAGGCAGTCAGACCGTAGTCAATTGTTGATGTAGCAGCTTCGTCTGTAGTCCAAGTGACAGTCGCTGTGGTCTGAGTGGTTGATGTGGCGATTGAAGAGATGGTGGGAGCAGTAGTATCAGCAACCAACACTCCTGTCCATACACTTCCACCGTATGCAACAGCAGCAAGCTTTGCACCATCCGCCGAGGAAGTGATAGAGTACCAATCCACACTGGTCGCTGACGTCTCTTCAATCCATGTAGATCCTGAGTCTACGGACGTATACACACCTCCACTACCGCTAACCACAGCGAGTTTTGTCCCGTCATCAGATGAGGTAATGGAACTCCAATAGCCTGGATCGAGAAAAGTCTGCTCTGTCCATGTAGCTCCAGAGTCTATGGAGGTGTATATGTATCCACCAAAATCAACAGCAGCTATCTTTGTCCCATCCGATGAAGAAGTTATAGACTGCCAAGATTTCAAACCAGCAGAGGTTTGTGGAGTCCATGTAGCTCCAGAGTCTGCTGATGTGTATATGTAGTCGCCATATGCAACAGCAGCGAGTTTTGTTCCGTCGGCTGAGGAAGTGATAGAAAACCAACCGGGCATACCCGCAGAGTACCGAGCAGACCATGTTGCTCCAGAGTCTATGGAGGTATAGATATATCCATCAGCATCAACCGCAGCGAGTTTTGTCCCATCGTCAGAAGATGTAATAGAATACCAAGATCTTGGACCAGCCGCACTTCGTTCATCCCATGTAGCTCCTGAGTCTTTTGAGGTGTATATGAATCCACCGTATGTTCCCGCAGCGAGTCTTACGCCATCCGCTGAGGAAGTGATAGAGTACCAAGGTCTTGGCTCAGACGAAGCCCGCTCGGTCCATGTAGCTCCTGAGTCTGTGGAGGTATAGATGTATCCACCATCCACGACCGCAGCGAGTTTTGTTCCGTCATCAGATGAGGTAATGGCGTACCAATTGCGTGTATCAGCAGATGTCCTTTCGGTCCACGCATACTGACCTGAAGCAAGAGCCGTGCTCATAGGCACACTCAATAATAGACAGATGAGTATTATTAGATTGAATTTTTTAAGTTTATTTAGTGAAATCATAGAATTTTATATGTCGCGAACGACATTATTTGTTGAATTACATACTTTGATAATACTTCAATTATATCACCTTTTGAATTACCTCCCCATCACCTCCACAATCTTTGAGGGCGTATGGTGTCCTGTGATTATTCTCAAAATTGAAACGGGCACATTTAAATGCTCGGCTAGGAGCAGTAGCATCGCGTAGTTTGCTTTGTTTTCCTTGGCTTCCTCACGTACAAACACGATATATGAGGCGTCGTTCTTTTTGACCACCTCGTCCTTGTTTGAGTCAGGCTTAATTTTGATGTGTATGAGCATTATTTTCTCCTCTTAAATTCAAACTCAAGAGCTTCAACCATAAGAGCTACACCTGCTCCTAAAAATACAGCACTCGCATATAGGCTTAAGATGGTCGCATACGTATATGGAACAGACTCTAAGGTCCCGAGCATAAATAGTGTAATCCACGATACTACTGATATTGCCCCACCGACGAAAGCAACTTGTCGCACTACTTTTTCATTTGGTGCAAAGAATGATTTTGAACCTCTAGCAAGTATGTGTGACCAGACGTAGGTATTGAGAATATATCCATTGAGAACTAATGCGACTAGGATGGTAATCTTTGCGAGAAACTTAGCTGAGACGATATATTTTTCTACATCAGAAAGAAATACCAATATCCCTGATATAACTATTGCGTATAGCGCTATTTTAACGATTCGAGACAGAATCTCTAGGGTGCTAATTTCCATACGACTAAAACTTCTGTCTTTTGAGTAAAATGAAAACAGTAGGTCCGCGATGAGAGCCGCACCCATTCCACAGACGACAGAGAGTACGTGTATAGTGACTGAAAATGGACTGATAAACTCGAATATTGAGAGTAAATTCATTTTGGGTATGTTTTATATATATAAGTATACCAAAAAATAGAATTTTAGAGTATAATGCCATCATGCCTAAACGAATCAACGCTCGACTCAAGACATCGAGATCAAAGAAAACAACAAAACGTCTTGCAACTAAGCACGCTCGAAACGCAGTTCGAGATGCTAAGAAGAAAAAATAATCACAAGCGCAGTACTGCGCCAATGATTGCAGTTTTTAAAACAACTACACGAAAAGTCTAGTTGTTTTTTTGTTGGATGAGACTACAATATTTAAGCTTTATTCATAATAATTTCTAAGAAATAATATCCAAACAACAATGAACAATATCATCAACGCACTAAACTGGAGATACGCAACAAAATCTTTTGATTCATTAAAGAAACTATCTGACGAACAGCTCGACACCATCCTCGAATCAATGCGACTTTCAGCATCATCATATGGTCTACAGCCATGGAAATTTGTAGTTGTTTCAAATCCTGAGACACGTACAGCGCTTCGAACAGCTGCATGGGATCAGACTCAGGTTACCGATGCGAGCGCATTCATTGTACTTGCTGTACGTACAGATGTTGATGTTGCATACGTAGATGCATATATGAAATCTATTGCCGACACACGAGGTATGGATGTTACAGCACTTTCAGGATTCGCTGACACGATCAAGGGTACTATTTCACGTAGAACTGCAGAGCAAGTTGTAGAGTGGTCATCACGACAGGTATACATCGCTCTCGGGACTGCACTCACTACAGCAGCACAACTTGAAGTCGATGCTTGCCCTATGGAAGGATTCGATGAAGCAAAATTTGATGAGATTCTTGGTCTCAAAGAAATGAACCTAGCGTCACGAGTTTGTCTCGCTCTTGGATTCCGTTCTATAGAAGACGCATCTGCCTCATACAAGAAGGTTCGATTAGTAAAGGATGAGGTGGTGGTCACAGTGTAGTAAACCCATTCTGCCAGTCTTATGTGCGCAGCTTTTGCACTTTTAAAAAACCTGTCAAATACTTGATGGGTTTTTTATTTCATCAATCCTTCAAGCACTCCTTCTGGTGTCACTTTCAAAAGCAACACTGCCCCAACACTCGGCTCAGTACTCATCGGTTCACCCTTTTTTCGCTCTGCGAAATTTACATGAAGTTCCTTTGAGTCTTCTTTAATTTCTGTTGATTGGGGCGCAATCCTATCGCCTACAAAAAAAGTGTTTGTTAGCTTATATCCAGTTGGTGTTTTGAGTGCGACAACTACATAATAAAAAAGTCCCGTTCCTCCACCATCCTGTGTTATCAAAAAGGCAACATCGTTATCATCATCACCATCTACATCTCCATATGCTTCATTACCAAAATATCGTGTGATTGTTTTAGATGATGAACCTGGAGCACTTTCCACTTCGCTAACACCATTTACTAAAGTTACAGACTGTCCATCAATATCATACGTAGCGTTTTTTGGATCAAAGGTATACACCTTCGGTTGCACACCAAACACATCTGAGCCTGCCCTTGGATCTATGGGTGTCCGAGGATAAAAAAGAAAGACGAGTGTTACAACAAGGAACAAGACAAAGATTCCTAAATAAATCGAGAATGTTTTTGTAAATTTACTTCTTAGCTTGAGTATTACGTTTTTTACCGCTTGATCTTGGTTGTGGACTTGGTTTTCTAGTTGATTTTCCATTTTTTGAAATTTTTATTTTTTTCCGGCTGTCGTGCTTAGCACCTACAACCTTCGCAGGCGTATCTAAATGCTTATGTATGTCTCCTATTATATCATCAAGTTTATGATTACTCTTCACATAGTACTTGTGTACACCTAAATCCACATAGCTCTTAATGGTTCTAGAGGCCTCTGTGTTTGAAACCACGAATATTGGTATTTTCTTCCATCTTCCTCCATTAGCCTTTATTTTCTTTACCAAATCGAAACCGTTCTCTTTACCTAATAGATTATGATCAAGCCAGATAGCGTCCACCTTTTCCAAGTCTTCGAGGTAATCGAGGGCTTGCTGAATACTGTGTACAGCGATAATTCCCATACTAGACTCTTCTATTCCTGCATTAAAAACCTCATCAACACTTCGAGCTGTCATTACTCCAAAGCCTCTCTTTGTAAGTCGCGAATGTACCACATCTAACAAAGGTTTCTCGTCCTCTATAACTAAAATAGTTTTTTTCATAATATAGTAGATTTTATAGTTTATTTTTTATTAAAAAAAGATTTGACGCTTTCAGTAATTTCATCAAGTCGGTGTTCAGCTTTTACATTGTAACTCGTGACACCCAATTTCATATACGATTGGACATTCGTACTACTTGCAGTGTTTGAGACTAC
>JAUPUG010000018.1 GCA_030917685.1 Patescibacteria group bacterium
GTTTTATTATGACGAAAGCGACCAATTCAATTAGACGATCCAGCCTTATAGCCAGTCGTCAACAGCCCCTTTGCCTACAAGCAAGGGGCTCGAATTTTTACACACTTCTCTATCTTTATCTTTTTTACTTCGCCACAGCAACAGCCTCATCAAATGCGATAGACAAAAGCTTTGAATATCCTTCACCACCCATAGTTACTCCATAAATTACTCCAGCTCGAGACATCGTCTCTCGGTTGTGAGTAATCAAAATAAGCTGTGAATGCTGCGAAAGCGCTTCAATCATATCTCCATACTTTTTAGAGTTGGCTTCATCGAGTGCAGCGTCAGTTTCATCAAGGATAACGAATGGCGGTGGATTCACCTGTGACATAGCAAATAGAAGTGCTATAGAAGTAAGTGCTCTTTCACCTCCTGAGAGCATTGTAAGGCCTTTAATACGCTTATGGGGCAAAGATACATGAATATCAATTCCCTCCTCAACTGGCTCAGCATCCATAGCGGCTTCGAGTGCACCAGCATCTTTACTACTTGCCATTGCTTCCGACAAATCATCTAGCCCATCGTCTCCACCTTTTCGCTTTCGTCGCTTTTCCTCTTTTACAAGTTTAAGTTCAGCAGAACCGCCTCCAAACATTAATCCAAAAAACTTATTGAACTCTTTGTTTATTTTCCCAATACCCTCTTTAAATAATTCATCAAGCTTAGCATTAAGCTCTGTAATCAACGTTTTGAGAGCATCAGATGACGTAGCAAGATCTACCAACTCTTTTGCGAGAAATGCATCACGATCTTCTGCATCTTTATACTCTCTCATCACTTCATCTCCTCCACCTCCCCCCATTTCTTCAAGTCGGATTTTATTTTTTTCAATTTGTCGTCGTCGGTCAAGTTGTGCCTGTCTTGGTTCATTAGTATCTACTGTATTTACATTCATCGCACTAGTTGCACCACTATTTACACCTCCATCCACATGAGCAGCTAAATCATATGCTTCATAGTGCACAGCTTCTCTTCCAACAAGCATTCCAGCCTCTTGTATTTCTCTTTTGAAATCTTCTTCTTCAACTCGAAGCCGTTCTTCTTTAGCTTTAATTATCTCAATTTGGCTATGCAATTCATTCTGCTTAGACATTATTCGAAGCACCGCTTTCTCACTCTCAACATTTTTATCTTTCTCTTTATCAATCTCAAGTTTAATATCAGAATATCTTTTTGCCTGATCTTGCTCTTCAGTTGAAAAAGAACCGAGCTTTACTTCAAGGAGTTTCATTTCTTCTCCGATTCGCTCAATTTCAGATTCTTCGTATTCTACTGGGTTTGAAGAGGTACCCTCAGCTTCTGATACTGTGCCAGACGAGTCAGCGACTCCCACACCACCATGCTTATGGTATTGAACAAATGCATGCAAAGTTTCTTTTATTTCACCAAGTAAGGTTCGAGCAGTATCAATCCGTGCCTCTACAGCAACTCCATCAAAGTCACCTGAGCCCGCAAGAGATTCAACAGCAACCGCAACTTTTATTTCTACATCTTTTGTAACAGATTCAACCTCACGAAGATACACTTGTTTTGTATCAATAGCTGGTGTTTCAGTCGCTTCTTTGAGTTTCTTATCTATTACACGCTTCAAATATGAAATTTCACCTTCAAGTCTACCGATTTCTCGCACACACAAATCCTTCTTTTTTCGAGTTTCCTGAATCTCAGATTCAAGTGCAAAGAGTTCACTACTTTTGCCACCCATACCGTTGTTTTCAAGACTCTGTTTTGCAGCGTCAAGAATACTCTTGTGGTGTGAAAGCTCCTTTTGCAATTCATGTAATTCTTCGGTTGGAGCATGTCGAAGTGTGGCGAGTCTTGTCTTCTCACTCACAAGGTAGGCATTTTCACGCGCAAAATATTCTCGGTACAGACCAGTAAGTTCACCACGGAGCGCTACAGATTTTTCTATTTTTTCTACTTGCTTACGCAAAAATTTTATATGAGGCGCAATCTCACGTCGAGGTGATTGTATTTGGTTCATATGTACAGCTGTTTTTTCAAGCTTCTTTTCACTTTCATCTTTTTTGTACTGATACACCTTAAGTCCGAGTGCGTCTTCTATCATTTCTCTTCGCTCACGAGGAATAGCAGACAAAAGCCGATCAGCTTCTCCTTGTGAAATAATATGATGTCCAGACGAGCCTATATTTGCATGCGCTAAAAGTTCTGCAACATCTTTGAGTCGCACTGATGTTCCGTTTATAAAATATTCGTTTACGCTGTCTCGATGCACCACACGTTCAATTGATACTTCATCAAAATCAATATTGAACATTCTGTTTGTATTATCAAATACTACTTTTACAGATGCTCGGTTTGCGCGCGCACTATCCTTTCCGCCATTAAAAATGAGGTCTTCACCTTTCTTACCACGCATAGACTTTATTGACTGCTCTCCGAGCACAAAACGAAAAGACTCCGCCACGTTTGATTTTCCAGAACCGTTTGGACCTACGATAGAGGTAATTGCAGAATTAAATACGAGAGATCCTTTTTTTGCAAAAGACTTAAAGCCATTTATTTCCAACGATTTGAGACGTGAAATAGAGTTATGAGCCGAGCTTGATGTGGCACCATGTGAAGAATGTGGGTCGCTAGACATACCCATATACTATATCAAATTTTCATCAAAAAAACCTCAATAAAATATGGCGAAATGAGGATAAAAGACCAATAAACTCAATCAGACGAGCCCAATTACCAACCTTTCTGCTTCAAAGCCTTTTCAGCCGCATCCTGTTCTGCCTCTTGCTTTGACTTCCCTTCTCCCATTACGATCATTTCTTCCCGTAGAAATACACCAACAGTAAATACCTTGTTGTGGTCTGGACCGCTTTCCTTTAGTAACTTGTATAACGGTGTTGCGCCAACTTTTTCCTGCGCCTCCTCTTGGAATCTACTTTTAGCATCAATGAAACTTCTATTCTCAACAATTCCATCAATTAATCCAAACAATTGGTCAGCGATAAACTTCGCAGCCATATCATAACCTTGATCAATATATAATGCACCAACGAGAGATTCAAATGTGTTAGCGAGAATTACCTGTCGGGCTCTTCCTGTATCCTTTGATTCGCCTTTAGACAAAAGCAAGAATGAGTTCATACCAATCTTTTCTGCGGAGCCCGCGAGAGTCACTGAATTTACGAGAGATGAACGATATGCAGTCAATTCACCTTCATCTTTTTCTGGGTATTTTTTATACAAATAATCAGTAATAACAAGCTCAAGTACGGCATCACCCAAGAACTCAAGTCGTTCATTGTGCTCGAGCTTTATTGACCGGTTTTCGTTGAGGTAAGAACGGTGAATAAACGCCTGTTTGAGCAGTTCTTTGTTCTTAAATTCTATACCGATGCTTGTTTCGAATACTCCAAAATCCATAATAGTTAGGGCTACGATACCACATTTTGCCGTTTTAACAAGATTTGGATAGCCTTGGTCACTATTGGCAAAATATCATCATAAAAATTGAGGGTGAGAATATCTTTTACATTAAACCACTTAGCATCAGTCAAACCACCACTAGTTCCAAGCGTAAGTGGTGTATATTCTGCTTTACCAAGAAAATACGCTACTTGTTTTCGCAACTTTCCCTCTTCTGGATGTGAAGCTATGTACTCATTGTTTGCAAGCTCGTCTTCTATGACAATATCAATACCCATCTCTTCTTTTATTTCTCGAATCACACCTTCTTTTACAGACTCGCCAGCTTCAAGTTTCCCTTTTGACAAAGTCCAATGACCGAACACATCGTGTACGAGAGCAAGATACATTTCACCTTCGTGGAAAGCATAGACAACAGCACCACCTAGAACTTTGATGGGCATTTCTTCATATGGAACTTCTTTTTTCTTTTCTTTCTCTTTTCGAGTAGATATTTCTTCTTTTCCAGGTTCACCCATCTCTTTATACACAGCACCAAGCACCCCGTTTACAAATTTTCCAGATGTTTCCCCACCAAATGATTTTGCAAGTTCAATTGCTTCATTAATCGCCACCTTTGCAGGTACTTCTTTTCTATCTCCAAAAATGAGCTCAAAGAGACCGATTCGTAGTACATTTCTATCCACCATAGCTATTTTGTCTATAGGCCATTCTGGGGCTGCTTTTTCAATAATAGTATCAATATCCTTTCTTTTCTTAAGGACACCATCAGCCAGGTTTTTTACAAATGAAAAATCACCCATACCAGGCGCAAATTCATCAACATGCCGGTGAAGTATTTCTTCTATTGTGTTGTCGGGAGCACTACGAAAGTCTCGCTCGAAGAGTGATTGGAGAACTATTGATCTAGATAAGTGCCGATTTGCCATAAGGTACAATTGTGTTTAGTGCGATGAGTATGAGCAAGTATGCGATGGAACGCAGTACTATGAATAAATCTGATTCGAATTTAATTATAGGATAGGATGCCACAAATAGCAAATCAATCACTTGAATTCTACAAACAAAAAAGCCCCACACTTTCATGTAGGGCTTTTTTGTAATGTTGTGTCTCAAGTATCCAAAGGATACACACGCTGAGTAGTCGATGCTTACCCAATAATCCCCTTCTTCTGCATGTTAGCAAGCTTGAAGGCATTGATTTTGTTAGCAAAGGCACCATTCTTCTTTCGTGAGATCATGTATGCTGCGAATATACTCCAGAGCACTAGACCTACTGAGAAGAGAGTCATCTTGAGACCGAATCCTACACCTGTAGCTGGAACCTGTGAGAGGAATACTCCTGACACTGGTGTTCCAAGGTTTTGATCTCGAATAACTGTTACGTTAGACTGATTTGCAAGTACACCATTGATGTTTGTATTACATGTTGCAGTAATTGACTGACCATTTCCATACATAGTTACAGTAGCAGTCTTGTATCCAGGTGTGTTGTATGACCGTGAGATTGACTGACCGTTTCCATAGAGGTTATCAGAACCTGTCCATGAATATGAGTAACTTCCGTAGTATCCGTTTGTATTGTTTACATAAGCTGTCCAAGTAACGTTCTGGTTGATACCAGCGTTTGTTGGGTTAGCTACACAGTACGCACCAGAGACAACAGCAGTATCCTGAATATTTACTCCACAAGTTCGTGTAATAGAGTCAGAACCAGATCGGATAGTAACTGTAGCTGTCTTGTATCCAGAGTATGAATATCGTCCAGTAAAGTTCTGAGCATTTGAGTTAATACCATTGTCTCCTGTCCATGAGTATGAGTAACTTCCGTTACCACCTGATGCAGATGCAGAGAATGAAATATCCTGGTTTATATATCCAACTGTTGGACTAATAACACAATTACCATTGAGTGCTGGTGTTGGGGCTGGAGTATTTGTACCAGTTCCACCTCCATACACAATCAAGTTGATTCGTGCATCGTTGTTGTTGATGTTTGTCGGGTTGAATGTATTACTTACGTTGTTATTGTTCTCGTTTGCATTAGCATTCGCATTGTTGTTTGTATTTGAACTATACACGTATTGCATCTGTGGAGCAGATGATCCACCGCTTGTACCACCTCGTGATGGAGTGTTGTATACATAGTCGTATACAGGTGAAGGAGTGTATGAGTATCCACCACCTCCGTAAGAAGGTGTTGAATATCCACCATAGTAAGAAGGAGTTGAGTTATATCCATAATCATTATAACCGTAGTCATAATCACCACTGTATCCAGAATAACCATAGTCGTAGTCACCACTATAGCCTGAATTACCGTAGTCATAATCACCACTGTAACCTGAACTGAAGTCGCCCCAATAGCCGTCTGTACTCGCACTAGCGAAATATGCAGGGGTTAAAAGAACCGCAAACGCAAGGAAAGCTGTTAATATAGCCTTATTTATAATATTCTTCTGGTTTTTTGGGTTATTAATGATTTTCATATGTTTATAATTATATACTATTTAATAAATATGTCAATAGATGTATTGCTAAATCAGATTCATATTGTCTTGTATGTCGAGCCTACTATTACATAGTCTACTTGACTTGTCAAGCCAATTGAGGTATAATGTATACGTTCAATTCAGACATCACCCACCACCCCGCACAACAATACCCTCAATCAGATCACACCATGAACACCAAAGTTCTTCACATCATCGCCCTTTTCGTCACGCTTCAACTCGCGACGGCAATGGCGCAATCCCAGGTAGTCCCGAAGGCTACCAACAAGGCTGTTTTCATCGATTTCACTACTCAGACAGCAGTGCTCGCTGAAATCCGCCCTGGACCATCTCCTGATGGCAAACAAGTCGTCAGGACGATGAAAATCTCCAGCGGACGCTTCGGTATGGATACCCCTCCATCTCCGCCAGACGGCTGGCTCATTGGAGAGAAATATCCGAAGCGTTGGTCCACAAAATACGGATGCTGGATGCCCCACGCTGTCAACCTCGGAATTAAAAACTCCGCAGGTCAAGATGACGGCGATTACGCACATGAAGGAAGAGTCCCAAATGGTGGCTATGCAGCCTCTCACGGATGCCTGCGACTGCAGACAAAGGATGCTCCATTTTTCTACCAATGGGTCGAAACAGGAGTGACCCGAGTCTTCACGACCGGCTCCGCCAGGGAATACCTCGAGAAAAACTTCGACGGGTGGAAACTGCTGGAGTTTAATCTTGATGGCAGCATTAAGGGTTTCATCCGAAATCCCGACGGCACCCTCACTGACGCCTTCATGGATTATGCCCGCAAAGGTAAAATCGATGTCAACAGGCAGGATGCGAATGGAAACATCGTTTCTGCCGACAAAGGCGTTATGGGATTCGAGTTCTTCGACAAGCCATGGAAACAAGGCGTGCCAAAAGCAGAATTCGAGAAAGCCCAGATGGCAACCTTCAAGAAAGCCTTCGGACCGCTCTACCAAGGGCAGTAACCTCTTTATGAGGATCACAAATGCCGCAACCCCACCATAGGTTGCGGCATTTTTACGTGTAAAATTTTTGAGTCATCTAGATAACTAATCTATAAAATATAAGTTAATGTGCGGGCGACCAATAGATAAAAATGGGAATAAAAAAAACTCCGCGCTACGATTTTCACGTAGACACGGAGGTTCGAGGATATCGAACAGTTTTTAACGACGGGCATGACCTTGTTGAAGGCCCGCCAGAACGTCAGCCGGAATGGTTGGGTCTGGATTCCAAGGGGCTTGTGGGTCCCCGTAGAATTTAGCCTTTTGTCCGTTGCGAACCCAGATCGGATTGACACCCGAGCGGAATTTTGCTTGGACTGCTGGCGGCCAGTTTTCGAAGCCGTCTGGCATGATCCTGGTCACTTTGGGCGATGAGACTTTCATCGCATCGGCAAAGTTAGCAGGCATGGCGAGAGGTTCGTGACCAGAGGCTGAAGCTTGCGAGCCAGCACTCCGATCTCCACCGTGACCCAGATTCCATCCCTGCGAAGGGGTGAAACTGGACCGGGGGGAACAGCCTGACATGCCGAGGATCAGCAAGACTGTCAGGACAACTGCCAGAACTGCAAGGCAGATCCAGCCGATGTTGATCGCCCACTTCTTGGCGTCAAAGCCAGTAGTAGGCGCTGCGGTGGTGCAGGTTGCAGGGGCGGCAGCAGGAGCTGCGGTGGGGAGGAGGGCGGGTGTGCTCATGGGGTGCGGATGTTTGGGGGTTTTGATTTGGAACTGAAAGGTGCAATGTTCAGAGTGAGGATCACTTGAACATACATATACTATCACAGTATATATTTAATGTCAAGTAGCTTAATTTGACCTATTTTAACAGAGTAAGACTGACAAGATTCCTATTTATTGACCCCTGGTAAAAAACATCAAAGCAAAAACCCTTCAGATTTCTCCTCAGGGTATTGCACGAATTCTTTAATTTGGTTTTAACTTAGAGTACGACTGACGCTTCATATGAACACTATGCGGCAACAGTAGGTACATCTGGAGTTGATGGAGCTACTGTAGGTGTCTCCCCTTTTCCAGATTTCCGTTTATGTAATTCCCCACCTATATTCTTATATTCTTTTAATCCATTAATTAATTTTGAAGCATCAAGTATCTCAATTCCTGAATCACCAGCAGTACGATATTTTATACCAAGCCAGAAGAGTGCTTTTTTAATTGTTGGGTCACTTGATTTTGTCCCCCAAACGTCCATTCGTTTGATTGATCTATTGAGAACATCTTGTATTTGCGCTGTGAATTCTCGAACTGCTTCTGGATCGTCGAAATCAACTTCGGCCTTCGACTCATCCCAATTCACCTTTCTCACACTATTATCTGTAGCACTGAATCCACTATCCCACATTTCTATTGGAGCCTTACCTTCACGGAGGGTTGCTTCTGCTCGTCGTGAAGAAGTATATAATCGTGAATTTTTAGGCCCAGCATACGCTACAGCTGTTCGATCTGAAGCATCTTTTCGTGATGTCTTCAATCTAGCACCCATTATTGAGTCTTCTCCAATTGCACTATTTGAATATCCACCCACGGCAGCGTAGGACTTCGCCCTCATTGCAAAATTTGCTCCCGAAGAATTTATATTATATTTCTTGAATCTCGACTGTACCTCGAGGTATTGGAAAAATCTAATACCCACCTGTAAAAGAGGTTTTCGAATATACGAATCTGGATCGAAATCAAGCTGACCCATATATGAATCTACATCCTTGTTGGTATCGAACTTTTCAATAAAGTTTGAAATATATTCTGGGGCAATACCTTTATTATCAGCATCGTTACTTACAAGTGATAATTCTGGTGCGCCTTCTCCTCTATCTCTTTGTCTAACTAACACTGCATCATTTAGTAACTTTCTAACATAACCGATTTTTGCTCTTTCTCGTGGGACGACCTCATACATGAGTCTAACATTCATATCTGGATAATCTTTTTTGAATCTCTCAATTTCTTTCAACGTATCATCTGGCTTCACTGGAACACCAAGCTTATCTCGATCGGGATGGTTTACAAAAAGTACAAGTTCAAAAGAATCCTTATCTGCTGTCTGTTTTGTATAAGATTCAAGAGAGTTATAAATACTTTCTCCTTCCTGGTGACCAGCAACAGGAATACATACTGCCAATCTGCATTTTTTATCCATAGGCCCCGCATCGGCTGCCATCTTTTTTAGAAGCTCTAGATGCTCTTTTTCATTAGAATTCAAATAATCATCGATTTCTTTTTTCTCATCCAACTCAGCAGAAGGATTCTCCTGAAGAGTTTTTGAAAGCCAAGTCTTCCGAGTCCTATCAATCATCTCTAGCTCACCACCCTCTACTCCACTGCCATACATAAAGTAATCTGAAGGTACTGCTATTGGCTTTTTATTACCAAGCCTTTCAAGAGGCTGTCTGCCAAATACTGGAATAAATGGAGGAGGCACCATATTTCTCTCAGGCTCTAATAGGTCGAACCGAGTTACAGTCTGAGGTACTGGCATTGAATCGGGATTGAAGCTTATAAACTTCGTTCGTGTTCCAACCAAACTCTTTACAGTCGAAAGACCTTTACCTTCATCAGTAGCCATGATTCTGAAATGCTCTAAACCGTCAGTTCCCGCACCCTGAGCATGTCCTACTTCGGCAAATTTTCCAATGAACTTAAGTTGCGGACCATCCTTTGTATCAACCGTTTTGAAGAACGTCTTTGCGATTTCGCTATTTGGGTCAATGATTGCATTACCATTCGCATCGATAGGAACTTCGACGGGGTTAAACTGAGTGTCTCGAGAAAGTGAGAGCAGTAACTTTAACTTGCCTTGTGCGAGTGCATTCTTGATATCTACCGACAATTCTCCGTGATGAGATCCACCAGCCTTCATTCCACCAATGCTGTATACAAAATTTCCATCCGCATCTATTCCTGACTTGTGATGACCACCCCATCCAAGCTTCAGTTCGTTTTTATCCGCACGAACTGTGTCATTGTCATACCAACCGTCTCGATGAATACGCTTGAATACGTCGGGATTATTTTCTACATACTGTTCTGATGATAGGTTTTCTGAAACACCTGACTTCGCGAGATCTACTTCAGGTAGCATTGTTGTACCTGTACGCACGAGTACACCATGTTCACGAAGCATATCAATAGACGCCTGATCTAACTGACCATTTTCAAATTTTACAGGATGAGGAAGTTCCTCTCCATCAATACTGAATCGATATATTGAAGGCGTTCCACCTGGGATTGGCTCCAAAGAAATTCCGTCTGGGAATTCGATAAGTTCCTTACCAGGAAGAACATCAATATGCTGTTCAACCAAGCTATCATCAATAGCTCTGCCTGCAATATATTCCCTAAGAGCCTCAAGCACGGTTGCGTTCGGTTCATTATCATTTACCTCATTTCCAGTGAGAGACTCGACTCCTCTTTCCAAAAGACCCTGTTGGTCATCACTTGCGATAGCCATAATCTCCTGTACTCCCGCGCCGATAATTAGACCACTCGCTAAGCCTTTCAAAGCAGCAGCAGCGACTCTTCTTCTCTTCATAAGTGAGAACATTTTGTTCTTCTGTTCAATACCGGACTCACCTGTCATAAATGCACCATTTCGAGATTCTAAAGCCGAGCCAAAGAACTCGTCGAAATTTCTTGATCCAGACACTGGCACCGAACCAGCAGACGTATCCAAGATTCCAGACTCATACGCATCTCTCAATATCACCTTTGCTTGTGCCCTTGAAATATCAAGTTTAAGTCGTTCCTGTTCAACGCTTTTCGAATCTGTATAACTCAACAAATCAAGATCATGATTATCTGAAATCTGGATTCTGGATTCTGCTTGCAATAATAGGCACATCGCATTATTGAATGCATCTGGCGAATCAATATTTTTGATATTTTCCAAAATCTGATCAGCGATATCTCCAGCATGTACTGTTTCGTATCGAACTTTTTCCATTTCCTCTCTACGATCCAATCCATTCTTTATAGATTTTCCTCCTTTTGCCATCATTCTAGAATGTTGTTTTCGCTCGTCTTCCACTTTGTGGCTTTCTCTCATCGCCCCAAAGGCTGACCCAAGGAGTGCTGACATACCAAAAGTACCCCATGCCAGAGCCTTACTTCGAGCAGCACTTTGACTTACTTTACCAATTACTGATCCTGCTATTGCAACTGCAGATGCAATAGTTGTTTCATCTACAAATCTTCCAACAAAACTATTTCTTATATATTCGGTGACCTTATCAAAATTATTATATTGAGCTTCTGTTCTTACACCCAATCGCGCCTCGCCATATACTATCTCTACTTCTTTATCTAATTCTTCAATCGTAATATCGTGCTTAAACTTTTCCTTTAGTTCTTTTGCAACCTCGAGAAGATTGTCAGCAAATCTCACATTACTTACTTTCTCGTCGGTACCAGAATGTAGTGCTGTAATACGACGTTTTTCCTCAGCAAACGCCTCATCAGTGAATGTATTGTGCTTATCATTAATATATTCAAGGACAAGCTCTTTAACATTAGAAACTAAGCTCCCCTCTAGGACTGTATCCTTCTCATCGTATGTTGATCTACTCTCTCCAGTATGCATAACGTCTTCATCTCTTAACTCTGAAGCAAAACGATCCAGTACAGCACTCATGGCTTGTTGGTGCGCATTTTCTGAAGCTTCCTCATCAGAATATAGATTACCAGTCTCAAGAATTCTTTGACGCGCAAGACTTATTTCCTTTTGTCGATAATATTCTCGAGCTAAATTGTGTTTCCAAATTTTCTTAAAAAAACCTCTTACGCCCGTAAGCTCACTCTTATCTTCTACTAAACGTTCTTCTGCTATATCTCTCGCTTGCTGTTCTATTGAATCTCCAGTGTCAACAATGACCAACTTCCTTTTTTTGGGATTTATCTCATCGAATTCTTCATGGTCTGCATCTCCGCTTAGATATACTCGTTCGCTCATGGTATTTTAATTAATATTAGGCGCGATTTAATCCTAAATAAGTATTTCTAAAACTGAGCAGGGTCTGAGCTACGACTGAATCAATATCAGGTATAACCTCTTTACAGAACTTCTGCACATCATCATCTGAACCGGTTTCAAGTATGTCTTGAAATTCACCCAATTTTGTTTGGGGCACTCTTCTTAAAATACTTGCATTAATTAAATCTTCAACTCTTTGATACAAATCGGACTTCATCTGATTTAAAACTTCATCGCTTACGCCTACTATCTTCTTTTCTGAAATGAGTCTGCCGATAAATTCTTCAATTAATCTTTGATTCATAAAGTTAAATATAATTTATATAGTTCCAATTATATCATATAAATCAAGATTGCACGCGGGACAAATCTGGACTTAAAAACCCTAACTTTTAGTGGCAAATTTCAAAATTGCCCAATTTAATTGATCATCAAATTGACTTAATTCTGCTTCTATTTCTTTGTCTTCCGCAGATTCATCGAGAGATGCATTTTTAGTGTCATCCTCTTCAATCTTTTTTATAATATCGCCTGTGGCGTTATTAAATTGGCTTCGAATATCCTTAAGTTTCTGGATATCATTGCTAATATTTGTTTGTAGATCTTGAATATTCATAATGTGAATTTAATTAAAGCGCAATTGATTCTGGCAATTTTCTTATAATTTTATTTAGAATATCGCTTTTTAATTGACCTTTTAATGGTTCAATATTTCCAGCTTGTGAATATGTTTTAATCATATCTTTAATTGTAAGGGCAACAGCTTCCCCTTCATCACTGAGTATTTCAGCAAATTCTTCTATCAAAGGCTCAGCCTCTTTTAACTTTTCAAGGAGATCTGCTGCAGTCGGAGTAAGCATATTACTTAGTTTATGTAAGTCACGGAAATACGCAGTAAACTTTTCCATTCCCACTTCTCTACTTTCTACTCCAGGATCTGTTTCTACTTCCTCGTGCACTTCTGTTTCAGAGCCATCTGCAGCTTCGGCTCGAAGCCCACCTGCATTAGCATAAATTGCATTTCCTTCAACTACCGCTGTTGATTCGACATTATCTATGTTTTCTGAGTCATTTTCAGGAAGTTCACCATTACCCGCAGCATCGTCTATTGTCTCAATTGCTTCTGCTGGTTCACCTTTTTTAGACAAACCCATACTATCTTTTAAGGATTGCCATTTTTGTGCTCTCGCATCTATCTTCGCAATCTGTTTACTTAGTTTAACCTTAGTCTTTTCAGCATTAGCTATCGATTTTTCAGTCAAAGATTTCTCTTGTTTGAGTTCAGCTAATTGTGATTCAATCATCCGAATATCATCTTTCAATACACCTAACTCTTTTGCTTTAGCTAGAGCATCTGTGTATGTTTCAATATTTTGGGATACTTCCGTTAAGGCAGCATTAGCACCTTCTATTTGCTCAGAGAGCGTGATCATGCTCTCTTTCTTTTCAGCATATCCTGTCTTTTCATGTATTGAATCAATGCGCGCGTCTATTCTTCCAGAGAAAGCTCCCTCTGCCGCTTCGATGTTGGCGGACAAGGTCTCTATTTCGGAGGCACGCAAATCTCTCTCTCTGGCTGACTCTTTAGCTTTTTCTTCCTCTGCTAGAATTTCTTGGTCCCGCTCAGCAGCTTTTAAATCTCTGTTTTTTTCAAAAACAGCTATCAATCCAGGATTCTTCATACTTTTCAAGGCCTCATCAAAGTTACCAACTTCAGTTTTTTTGAGTTCACTAAATATACCAACATTTCTAGTGTGATTATCTATTTGATATCCTATATCTGAAATTTCTTTTCGCTTTAAATTAATGAGATTATTGCTATTGTCTCTTGATTTTAAAAACCTCCACTTCTCAATAGTACTCATTCTAAGACTCTCTACGACATCATCTTTCCAATTAATAGCTATATCCTTTAACTCTCCAAATTTTTCATCCACTAGATCAGCATGATTATTAAAATCCAACATTCTTCCGGCAAACTCTACACCTCTATTTGCTACGATTTTCACCTTTTCGAGAATAGGACTTTCATTCTCTGGCTTCTCATCAAAATCATTTGATGCAAATTTTTCTGCAGTGATAGTTGTCATGTGTTTGTATTACTCACAAATTATATATCAGATATCTGTATATTGAAATAGATTACATGGAGATATAAAAAACAAGTAAACAAAAACTCCGAGCTTCTCAGATAGTACACAATGATTGAAAGTGTAAAATCTTTTGAAACTCGGAGAGGTTTGGAAACAGTGGACCGTATGAAGTCTACCGACAACGACGTTCCCAACGTCCTGTGAAGAAGTTGAAGAACAGAGGTTCAGGAGGCAACGGACGTCCCATCGGTGGACAGAAGTTTGCCTGGCCTGGACCCGCCCAGTTTTGACGATGCTGCAACGGGAACCCAAACATTGGAGATGGCTGTTGCCAACCCCGTTGTGGATAGCAACCGTGTTGCACTGGTACTGGATGCCGGATGACCCTGCTTTGGCTGTAGATGCCGGGGTGTCCGGTTCTACAACCTGGGTCAAGCACAATGTTCCTTTGGAATGTGTGTTGACCTGGAAGGCCGGTAATTGGCCTGTAGTGTTCGGGCTGGCCTGGACCAAAAGTACCGCAGCGGATAAATCCGTCTGATGCACATGATGAGAGCAGCGCACAAGCGACTGTAAGACAAAGAGCTAAGTATTTCATGATTTCTTGGTGGGGTTTCGGGGTTTTGTGTGAGGAGTTCTGAATATCTGACTCATGTATTATATAACATAATATGCCTATATGTCAAGTAGGCTTTTTTGCACCAATATTTACACTCTTATCTATACTAGTTCACAAACTCTGCGACCACCACAAATCTATCTGATTTTGAACCGAAACTATTACACGTAGAAAGCGTCAATAAATGCGCTTTAGTATCAAATGTTACCAATGTTTCGTCTTTGTCTACCTTATCAACTGAACGTACACGGTATGTAAATCTCTTCCCTTCTGATTCAACATAAATAATGTCACCTGAATTTAAATTCTTTAATTCATTAAAAACTTTATATGCTTTGTTAATAACCACAGCGTGACCTGTACTATGTCCAAAAATAAACATGTTACCGGTATTGATTGTACCCGAGCCTGGATAATACACTGGGCCTTTTTGCAGATCAGCATCTAGCACAGCAGTCGATGTGTTTCGTGGAATGTACACTTTTGTATCTACAGCAATAGACGGGATAATAAGTCGAGTCGGTAAGCCAACTGTAGTTTTCTGTGTATTAGTAGTTGGTCGATTATTAATCTGAGCATTTGTTACACCATTATTACCGCCAGTATTGTTTCCAGTACTATTCAAGATACCTAAAGCAGATTCTGAGAATGGCAGTCCGAGTGGATTGTCGTTTTGAGAATTAGGACCAAAACCTGCTTGTGCCGACTGTTCTGTGTTGGTTCCCAGCACTCCACCCGCTATTCTATCTGAAAGAGTCTGACCATTTGATTGCTCAGTAAACTCACTTGGCAGGAGTCCAAAGAGAGCTAAAAACCCCGCAGAACCAAGAAAAATAAGCATAAACCAGCCTATAAAAGAGGCTTCCTTAGGGGAAAATAGTATGTTTAGGGGGTTTTTCATTGCATTTGTACGGTGATTCCGCGAATCTTTATGGGGTCAATGCGAAATCCTGCTGTATAACCGTCATTATACGCCCTGCCCCCTATATTTGACAAGTAGGTATTGTATATGATATAATACTTACATTATGAAAACACTTCTTAGAGTAATCGTCATAGGCGCTATTTTATTAATACTTGTCTTTTTGAGTATTGGTATCGTAAAAATCGTACCAAAGGCTCTATCTTCACTTGCTTCTGCAACTGTATCAATCGGCTCTATCTTTGATGGAGGCGAAAATGCTACTTCTACTAATAATGGTGCGAATGGAAATTCAAATGGAACTGTAATCCCTAACGGAAACGGTTTTATCGTAGTTTCAAGTTCAACACAAAATGGGACAAACCCAAATGGAACAGGTTCAAATAGTGGAAATGCTACAACTTCCCTTTTGGATTTAATTACTCCAAAGTTTGGAACATACCCTTCAAACAACTATGTACCAACTCCAGCTGGTCAACCTACAAACAAGGAAATACTCGAAGCTGAGAAAAAAGCTCTTGCAGCAAAAAATGCAGGCACAAGTGGTTCAAACAATACAAACAATACTGGTGCATATACAAACACATCAAATGCATCACGAGCTTGTGTAGCTGGTGAACAGCCTGACCTTGCAATCTCAATCTTGAGTCGTGGGATTATCAGTAAAACAACTGGTCAGTACATTGAAACAAATAGCTTTACAACAAGTGACACTGTTTCTATTAAATTCAAAGTTGAAAACCGAGGACTATGTAATACAGGTTCATGGAACTTTAAAGCTGAAATGCCATCTAATAATGCAACTGATCAACTTCGAACAGTTTCAAATGCAGGTGCAATTCCAGCTGGACGAGCAGTAACAGGTCAAGCTAACTTTGATTCACCTCGAGCTGGTTCTTCAAATGTTGTATTCACAGTTACAGACAACAGTGGACGAGATGGTAATACATCTAACAACGTAGTCACATCTGCACTTGTAGTGACAAACACAGGTACAGGTACTGGCGGAAACGGTGAAGTTATTACAACTGGTGATGGACGAGCTGACTTGTCAGTGCGAATCCTTCAGACTGGTATTCTCTCTTACAACAATCAATTTGTTCCAACAAGTACTGTAAATGGTACAACAGGTGCATTCGGAGGAAACTTCCGAACTAATGACCGAGTAGCAGTACAGTTTGAAATTACAAACCAAGGACGGACAGCGTCTGGTATGTGGAACTTCCGAGCTGAACTTACTGGTAATGGATATCCTTCAAAAAATTATGAGAACCCACAGTATGAAAGTTCTATTCCAGCAGGAGGACGAGCTGTCTATACAATTGCATTCGATAATATACAGATTGGATCAAACACAATCACTATCTTCCTCGATCACTTGAACCAAGTAAATGAATTCAACGAAGGAAACAATATTGGAAGTGTTGGGTTTAATGTGAACTACTAATAATCAGGTACAAAACCTGTGCTGTTAATTAAGAAAAGAACCTCGAGAAAATCGTGGTTCTTTTCTTTTATAAAAATCATTGGCAAATTTAAGAATATTAACCATGGATTGGTAAATTACTATGTGTTTGCACGTTATCTGACGTTCTTGACTTTATCTATAAGTATGTTACTATATTAAACGGAATATTCTTACACCTGGAATATCCATGCTCGGCACCAGACCTCTGGAAGCCAGTCTGGGTTTCCGAGGTTGGTCATTCAGGACCTGCTAAGCACATTAACATCAGAAGGTGCGTTAAAAACACTCGTTATGAAAGTAACATCCGAAAAGAAAATGGCTCTTGCACTCAGCTTGCTCGGCCGCAGATTCAGCTGCCACAATGTGGTCAAAAAGAACAAAGGACATCACCTCAGTAATCCTGAGGCTGCGTATCTCATGTGTTGGCCTGTGTTGAATAATATCTTGTGGATGAAAATCCTCGGATCATTATGCATCATCACCATCCTAACCTACGCAATTCTTACTTACATGCAAATCGAAAATCGTGGGTTGAACATACTATGCTCCGGAACGATTTTGATTAGTTTAGTCGGTTGCGTTTGCAATGGACTAGCATGGATCGTCAATGGTGGACCGCTGCTCCGTAAAACTGGAACACTCAAGGTCGCGAAGACCTGGGTTCCGTTTCGGAAGCTCATACTGAGAAGTGGACTTACCTATCATGTCACAAAACTTCTCTTTCCAATCGAGAGCTCTCAATCAAATCAAGAGGAAAATGATGCAAAGATGCTATGTGTACTTGAGAGCTGGGACAGATCTCAGTTCCAGATGGAGATTAACTTAATCTGTACACAAATCAATGACGCCTTCGAAGACTGTATGATTTCACTAGCTGAATCATCGGTCGTAGCTAGTCACGCCTTGAACCTCAAGGACCATGAGAAACACAAACGCATGCTTGGACGGGTTTTATATCTCTTCACACATCATTATTCTTGTGGACAAGTTCGTGAAAAAGACGTCCGTCACTACTTAAATGTAGCCGATAAGAACGTCAGCAAAAAGAAGGCAGATCGGCTCAATCCGCTTCACGCCTAACAGTCCTTAACAGGGAAACACCAACACGGTGGAGAGAAATCTCCACCGTGTTTTAGCGTATTTCAATGTTCAAACTCATAAGAGAACATTTATCCGAGTGATTTAAATTTAAATATCCAACCGTGCTGTCTTCGCATTTGTCTGGATGAATGTCTTTCGTGAAGGTACATCGTTACCCATCAATACTTCGATGATCTTATCAGCTTCTTCGGCATCTTCGATAGCAACCTGCTTGAGCACACGCTTTGTGATGTCCATAGTAGTTTCACCGAGTTCTTCTGCATTCATTTCTCCAAGACCTTTGTATCGCTGTACTCGAGGTGGTTTACCTGCACCCTTTGCATCTTTAGCGTCTTTTCCTTTTTTACCTTTAGGGCCTTTTGCGTCTGCACCCTCCTCACCTTCTGAGTTCTCTTCGTCTTCATTTTCACCTTCAGCATTTACGCTAGCGTCCTCTGATTCATCTGAAATCTCTACCGCATCCACATCGAATCCAAGACTCTTGATGTAAGCGTTCTTTGTTTCGTCAGCATAGAAATAGCTAACCTCTTTTCCTTTTGTAACTTTATATAGTGGTGGTTGAGCGATATATACAAAGCCTCCATCGATAAGTGGTCGGAAGTATCGATACATAAGTGTAAGGATAAGTGTACGAATGTGTGCGCCGTCCACGTCGGCATCTGTAGCGATAATGATTTTGTGGTATCGAAGTTTGCTGATATCAAATGTATCACCAATAGCTGTACCGAGTGCGACTACGAGGTTACGAATCTGCTCTGATGCGAGCATTTTGTCGAGTCGAGCTCGTTCGATGTTTAGAATCTTTCCTCGTAATGGAAGAATAGCCTGAGTACGTCGGTCACGTCCCATCTTTGCTGTACCTCCCGCTGAGTCTCCCTCCACAATGAAGAGTTCTGATTCTTCTGCTCGTTTACTCTGACAGTCGGCAAGCTTTCCAGGAAGTGTCATGCCTTCGAGTGCACCTTTTCGCAGTACTGAGTCTTTTGCGGCTTTAGCAGCTTTTCGTGCGCGTAGAGCCAAAAGACCCTTTCCAATGATAGCCTTTGCGTCATCTGGATTCTCTTCCATGAAAGCACTAAATGCTTCTGAGAATACTGATGCCGTAGCACCCTGGGCTTCTGTTGAACCGAGCTTAGCTTTTGTCTGCCCTTCAAATTGAATTTCAGGAAGCTTTACAGAAACTACAGCGACGAGACCTTCGAGCACGTCATCTCCTGTAAGATTATCTTCTGAATCTTTGATGATACCGTTCTTCTTTGCATACTGGTTGATAGTACGAGTAAGTGCCATTTTGAAACCCTGAACGTGAGTACCGCCTTCACTGTTGTATGTGTTGTTAGCGAAAGCAACAATCTTTGTATTGATATCGTCTACATATTGGAGAGCCATTTCTACATATACACTTTTGTTTCGAGCCTGACTCTGTTGAGCCTCAGCATCTACTTCACCTTTTCCTACAGTGTGCTCTTTATCGATATGGAAAATATTTTTGTGAACTGGCTTTTGTGTTCGGTTATAGAATGCAACAAGTGATCGAAGACCTCCTTCGAAATAGAAAGTCATTGATGGAACATCGAGACCAGCTTCTTTTATAAAATACACTTCATCATTTTTTGGATCGATGATTTTCTCCATCGCCTTCTCATCATAGGCACGAGCATCTACCACGTTGATCTCAACACCTCGCACGAGATACGCCTGTTGTCGAAGGTGATTTACAATCTTATTCCAATCGAAGTTGATTCCTTCTTTAAAGATTTCAACGTCTGGTTTAAACATTACAATAGAACCATGCTTTTTTGATGAGCCAATTTTCTTTGTAGGAGCTTTTGGCTTACCGATACCGTACTCTTGCATGTGAAGACCACCATCCTGATGCACTGTAACTTTTGTATGAACTGAAAGAGCATTCACTACAGATGCACCCACACCGTGCAAGCCTCCTGAAACTTTGTAAGCTTCATTGTCGAACTTTCCTCCGGCGTGGAGTACGGTCATAATAGTCTCAAGAGCTGAAACTTTTGTCTTTGGGTGAATACCTACTGGAATACCATTTCCATCGTCAGCAACTCGTACATAGCCATCTGGAAGCAATGCAACTTCGATATGAGAACATCGTCCTGCCATAGCCTCATCTCGGGCGTTATCAAAAATTTCCCAAATAAGGTGATGGAGACCTTCTGGACCTGTTGTACCAATATACATACCCGGTCGCTTTCGCACTGGTTCGAGACCTTCTAGGACTGTAATGGACGAAGCGTCGTATACATCTTTATTTTTCTTTTTTTCTTCTTTTGCCATGTGGTTTTTATTACCTGATTAGTATAGCAAATTTTGTGATTTTGAGACGTATTGACACAGTATACGGGTGTTGTATTCTTTTGGTGTCCTTTGACAGATCAACACATAAAATTAAACTCAGCTCAGAAACAACAGACCATCAGAAAACACAGCCTATGAATCCAGAAACTAACCCAGCAAGGCCAGAATCTGCCCTGGAAACGCTCATGGAACAAGCCCTAGCAATCATCGTCGTCCCCACGTGGGCAAACGATGACATGCACAATAAGAAGGTCGAACGCACCAGGATGCTTCTATGCCTCCTTGTCCAGACTCTTGAAATGTATTTCAAAGATACCGGCGTATCACCTGTAGCAAACTATTGCACTATCGCTCATGAATCAAATGAGCGTGCAAGAGCTACTACAGCGTTAATCAATGAGACAGTGAGTATCATTGCTAGAGCAGATACCAATGCCCCAATCGATATGGAATCATTACAAAGAGGTAGCCAAGAATCAATCGCCTCTGTCTTTTTGGAGCTTCTTGGAAAACATTATAGATTCCTCTTTTTAGTTGCTGACAGTGGCACCCCGCCAATACTATCACTACGAAAACTCTTCCCAGATCTTTCTAGCCGTACACGCTATTTAGGCATTGCAGGAGAATGCTTTGTTTATTATCCGAGTGCAGCATATTGCGATGCAATCGCGTTACCTGGAATGAAGGCCTGACGAAGCAATTAAATTCTCAATTCTACGTCGCCGTACCCCTCAAAAGGTACGGCTTCTTTTTTCATTAACATTAAATTTAGTACCAAAACTACATTAACCTTTCAACTATCTCCCACGTCTTTGCCCCATGACTTCCCTTGCACAAAATCACATCGTCAGACTGAGAGTTTTTCTTTACATACTCTATACATTCAACATTATCCTTTACGTATGTTAATCGGGTTTGAATATCAATATTCTCAAAAGTGTCAACGATACCAACAAGCATTAACTCAGAAACACCGTATTCATTACACACATTTACAATTCGCTTATAACCAGTATGCAGATAGTCACCTAACTCTTTGAGTACTCCAAGACATACAATTTTTCGTTCTTTTGGAAAAAGTTCTTTCATCGCTTTTATGGCCGCGATAACAGAGTCAGGGTTACCATTGTAGGTATCGTCGATGATTGTCACTGGAATACTTTCTACTGATTCAGGATTTTTGATTTCAGTTTTAATGATACTAAATCTCCCCTTATCATTTTTTGTTTCAGCAAGTCCTTTTAGAATTTGTTCCGCTGTAAGTCCGAACTCGTGTGCTATAGTCGTCACAAGTAGTGCATCAGCAACAATATGTGGAGCCTGAATGCCGATTTGATTTAATTTTGATTGGAAATTTAAAAACTCAACGTCGAGGCACTCTATATGCTTAATATCTACTGCAGATTTTCGTGCTTGAGTCCGCGATAGTAGATATTCAGCATATTGATCATTCTTTGGTACTACATACAAACCATTTTTTGGCAGAGCCAAAGCAATAGCTCCCTCTTCATCAGCAATAGCCTCTAGTGTTCCAAAAAACTCAATATGAGCAGCTCCAATGCTTGTAGTAATACCGTAAGTTGGCTTTGCAATATCACAAAGCATTTTAATTTCTCCTGGGTGATTTGATCCAAGCTCCAATACAGCAATTTCGTGAGCTTGCGTTATGGCGAGAATCGACAGAGGAAGTCCTATGAAATTGTTCAAATTACCTTTGGTATAAGCGACTTTTTCGATACCGAACTCATCGGCGCCATATTTTTGAGCCAACACACTTGCCATGAAATTTTTTGTAGTTGTCTTTCCATTGCATCCAGTGATAGCGATGACGGGAATAGTTAAAGTATCTCGATATTCTGTTGCGAGTTGTTGCAATGCTTTCACAGTATCTTCGACTTTTAACAATCTCGATTCTTCTCCTAAATTTAAGTTTACAAAGCCGGCATCGACAACACAAAGAGAAGCACCTTTTTCGAGCGCTTGCCCAACAAAGTCATGACCATCAAACTGTTCGCCTTTTATGGCAAAAAATACATCACCCGGTTTAATGGTACGAGTATCTGTCGAAATACGAGTTTCGCCAGTCTTAAGTTTTGAGATTATTTGATCGAACATACAAGTCCATTCTACATCAGATATTCAACCCAGCGAAGATTTTACTTATTTAGAGTTGCTTCAATACACATAAACATTGGAATCTCTTTTCGAGCATCATCTTCAGCTTTTGCTCTAGGCCCTCCCTGACTCTTTTTGTGTGAAGACCACTCTTCGAGACGTGTAATCGAAAAGCCATGTTTTGATAATAATTTCATGAAAACTTGAAGTGGTCTGTGGTACGAAATAGTATATTTCTTTTCCCGTGCACGTTCTTTTGGAATACCTGGATTCATGTCTATTTTAATAGTTCCTTCACTCAAGTACTGATACACAACTCTTCCTTGTCGGTCTCGATTTGTACTGCTTGGTCGATCGTCATAAAACCAATCTGATGATTGTGGAATACGGAAAGATGGGTGATTAATAACCAAAACTAAACGCCCGAAAGTAACCGCTGGACTATCTTTAATATCTCTTTTATTTTTTATAGAAAGACCAACAATATCTTGTTTTTTTGGTCGTCGAAGTATTCGTGCAATTTCTTCAAATGTCTTATCAAGCTCTTTGATATTTTGCGCAGCAAGAATACACATAGCAGTATCTACAGTTGATGACTGGATAGCACTTAGATCATCTGCTCCTGACACATGAAATTTGGCATTGTTGAGTTTTTTCTGTGCAAATCGATCTTCGGCTTTAGATACAAGCTCTCTTGAGATATCAACACCAACTACTCGTGCCTTCTGCAAAGCAACCGCTTCAGAAAAATACCCCTGACCACATGCAATATCAGCAATATAGTCACCAGCTCGTGGATTTACGATTCGTAGAATATTAGGCAAAATAACGTTCTTTTGGTAAGAATCTTCACTTCCGAGATAATCGTCGTACCAGTCAGCTACTTTTCCCCAAGATGTGTCGTGTTTCATAATTGAGTGCAATATAACACAATATTGCATATATTGCTAATATAACTATTGTGTTGTATTATTCGGATTAGTAAGAGCTTGTATCTCTACAAGATCTTTGAAAAAACAACACTCCGAACTCAACAAGACAATCCTCATCATTATGAACCGCCTCATCAACCTATTGCTCGGTTTACCACCAGCGATTGACTATAGTCGCGAAAAAACCCTCAGCACAGAACCTCCCAAATCAATCGTCCATGAAAGGAACATTCCGGCCGCCTTTATCTATCTGATTTTGGCAGCAGGAATTGTTCTCTACATGACAATTCATGAGAAAGACCACCAGACTTTACAATCTGCATCAGTAGGCTGTACCGCGTGGTTTAATACCCTGGCAGAGTTTGTGTCAGAGGCAAAAATACTCGCGGCATGCATCCGGGTGGTCGGGTTCATTATAGGTTTTGGCCTGTTTTGGGCCTTACCCGCCTTCATTCTTATCGTCGCCTTGATACGGTCATTCCTTGAGGCGTTTCCACGTTTCAAAAATGATCCAATCATACCTCGAGGGTGACTCGTTCTTCATCACGGTGCAAAATCACAAAGCGCTCGAAACTGCAAAGTTTCGAGCGCTTTTCTATTAACTTTTTTACTAAACTCTTTAAAAAGTTTTGCGAAAAATTACTTCTGTACAGCCTTCACCGCGTCTTGTGCAACTTTAACAGTAGCCTTCTTTGCTTTTGAAACTGTTTTCTTTGCAACTTTCTTTCCAGCATTAAGCTCTCGCTTAATATTTTTCCAATGTGATTTAAGCTCTTTTGCAACAGCTGATAGTTCAGTAGTATCGATAGATTTTACTCTTTCGTACTTTTTCATTACAGCGTCGATTGCCTGCTGATATAGATTTTCATCTACTTCTTTAATCTTTTCGATTCGCTCTAGCACTTCTCCTTTCGCTTTGAGCGCCCAACCTTTTACCTGCTTAATCTTTTTCTGTGCAGCTTTATTTCCATGTATAAAATATGCACCTGCAGCAGCTGCTACAAGGCCTCCAATAATAGCGATACTTGTGTGCGATCCAGACTGTGTTGCTTTTGATGAACCTTTCGTTACTGACTTAGCGCTTTTGTTTGCCATAATAGTAAAAATAAAAATATATTAAAATAATCCTAAATAATGCATATGACCATGCGCTATAAAGTATAGCACAGTTGTGAGTGTGGTTGTGCCAATAGGTCGACCCATTATCAATACGTACTATCCAAAGCTTACCGATGTACTACTCTTCGTCTTCTGTCACGTGTTTCTTCGCACGGCTTTTACGACTCGTCTTTTCAGCAGTAGCTGTAAATTTGTCAGCAAATCTATTGAGAATAAAGCCTGTCACAAACTTCCAAAAAGCAGACACTTTTACCCCCTCTTCTTTTACCTTTCCTCGAAGATCTGCAATATCTTCTATAACATTTTCACTCTCTTCTTTAATTGTATTTGCAATAGATGAAATTGTCCGGGCGATTTTGACACCGTACGCCACTAGAACGACGAGCAGTAAGGTAAGTACAATGACCGCGATTGATGTAATGAAGAAGAAAATATCAGCTTGTATGAGTGTATCCATAGTTAGTATTATACATTAAAAATTCTTTTAAAGAATGAGCCTCTACTTCCAGGTAATGGACCGTATTTGTTTGGAGCTGGATTACCCTTTACAGTAACAAGTACAATGAACAGCACTAGTAGTGCAATTTCAATAGCCAGAAATCCAAACTCAAAGACTTGTCCATAGGACGGCAAGAACCAAAGGAGAAATAGAAGTGCCAACCCTCCAGGCAGTCCTAGATTATGTAGACGACGAACAATCAATGAGAGTGAGATAATAGTAATAGGTGCCAACATAACAGGAGCAAGCATCAATAGATAGTTGTTCGTATCAGAAGCAATAGTTGAAAGTATAAGAGCCCATAATTCAGGAGCTACTTGGGCTAGCAATAGAGCACTGAAAGCCAATGTGACATATCCAATTCCAAAAAAGAAAAGGAAGCCAATTACAAAATCTTTTCTTCGGAGTCGACCAGCAAAGAGTCCTTTATGTACATATCCTTCATCTGAACCATCGGTATTTTTAGAAATAGTGCGACCAAACAAATTCAAAGAATGATGTCTTTGAATGCCAACTTTTGAGCCAGCATGATCTTTTTTATGCTTTGAGAGTGGAGGTAAAAAATTATTGATAGCGACCAAGTCTTGATGTATATCTTGATGCACTTTTCTAACATATTCAAAAGCCGTATCAATATGTTCGGCAGAAAAACCAGCACGCATCAGCATTTGCTTTATATCTCTAGGATGAACTGATTGCTCAAGTTTGGTCTTGATAAACGAAATTAATCCTTTTTCTGGTGTGTGTTTTGTAAAATGTAACATGCGTAAGTTGCGTGAATAGTTATATACAAAATATATTCAATCACGATTGTACTAATGATATATCTATTGTCTCTTTGTGACAATATAGTTGAAGTCTTTTTCTAACACTGGCTGGATTGATAGTCGGCTCCCTTTTTGGCAGACCATCATGTTTTTGAGTTTAGGGTCTAATTTAATCTCAGAAAGAGTAAATGGAGTCTCAAACTTTTTGACAAAAGAAAAATCAACAAGCATCCACGTAGGTATATATTCTGTATTACTTTTTTCTGCTAATTTCTTTTTAGAGACTGATGTTGGATCAAAATGTTCATCCTTTGGCTCATGCGCTGTTGCATCAGGATATGGAAGACTTGAAACTTTCGCTACTCCATATACACCATTAGGATTTTTCTTATCGGTAGAACTTGAATGATAAAATAGGGCTAAATCACCAATCTTCATATGGTCACGCATAAAATTACGTGCTTGAAAATTACGCACACCCGCCCAAGGAGTTTTTCCATCTCGTTGTAAATCATCGATAGAATAACAATCTCCTTCAGATTTTATAAGCCAGAATTTCATTATGTGTTACAAGGGCTAGTACGTATTTAGTACAGATGCTAGCTGGTTTGCTAATAAGCTGGACTGCTATTTTTCTAATAGTGAAAAGCTTACAATTCTTACATTGTTTGCAGTATCAATACTTGCAACAGCTACAGCTGTATATGAAGATTGACCATTTGAATACTGAACAACAGCTCGATCTGGGCCATCAAAAGTCACATCAGTGACCTCATACGATGAGCTCGACTTTGGTATAGCTAGCTTATTGATATTTGCAGCGATGTATGAACCAACAATATCTCTTTGTGATTGGTTAAAAGGTGTAACTACTCGAGTTACCTTTGGAGGCGTCTTTACAGCGACTGGTTTTGCAGGAGTTGTTGGTGTTGCCTGTGTTATTGGTTTTGCAGGTACAGATGTGTTTGGTTTTTGAGCAGTGCTAGTCCCAACTGTAGGCTTAGCTACAACTGGAAACATTGATGGTTTATTTGTAGTCGTTGCAGGCTGAGCTGATGCATCTTTATTTGATACAGTCTTCTCCGTATTATCTTTGCTTGGCAAATACAATGCTGTGTACCAATAGTAACCGCCACCAGCCAAAAGTAATAGCACGACTATCATACTGATAATAAGAGCAAGTGTACCCTTGTGACTTTTTGGTGCTTTATACTGATTATTGAGGAGTGCATTTACTTCATTTCCAAGCTTTGCTGCAGTAATATTCGCAGATGGAGCTGGCGGAATACCACTAGCAGAAGAATTAAAAGACTGCGCCACATTTGCACTTGTTGGATTCGTATTTACTTGATTATTTTGAAGTGGACTTCCGACTTTATAGCCAGAAGTAAAACCCACTGGTGGAACAGGTGATGAAGATGCAGGCGAAACGGGCGAAAAAGACAGAGATGAAAGGGATGCTGTCGCTGGTGGTGTATATGGTTTTGGCGTTGATGTTGGTGTTGGTGTTGGTGTTGGAGCTGTATATGGTTTAAAAACTGATGACACTGGCGCAACAGGTTGTGATTGTGGCACACTTGCATATGGAGCAACCGCTGGAGGTGTAGATACTGGAGGAGGAGTCTGCTTGTCAATATTTGGATTCATTAGACGATCAAGAGCAGATGGAGCATGAGCAGAAAATGGAGTTGAAGTTTGACTCGAATTTTGATTTAAAGTTTGCGCCGAAAAAGAATTTGCGGTAGGCAAATTGGCAGGAGGAGTAGCGATCGGTGATGGAGCTGTTGCGTTCACTCTAGGTGTAGATGTAAGCGGCTGTCCTGGTTTTGGCATACCACGGAATACGGGCTCAAGAGGCTCATTATTTGAAGCGTTAATATTGTTTGTGTTTCTTGTTGGTTCCATAATACCTACTAGTATACCACTATCTGAATTTTCGTATAACTGCTTTTACCACAGCTGCAATTTTCATATCATACTCAGGATAAATGTCTTTGAAGTTTTTGTTTGCAGGTTGCAGGTAAGGACGGCCCTTTTTATCGATACGATAATATTTCATAGTCCATCCTCCATCAACTTCTGCAATAACTATCTCACCAACTCGTGCACTAGTGCGTCGCTCAACTAAGACCATATCACTCTCAGCGATATGAGCTTCTATCATCGACTCACCTTTTACCTCAAGCATGTATGTAGAGTCTTTTGAATCACCGAGCAGGAAATCTTCTATACTCGTTGCATCGAGCATCTCTTCTTCAGCCACTGTCGGCATACCAGCTTCGACGAGTCCGAGGAGTGGCACATCTCCGTGTAGTCTAGATGGAGTCAACTTCCCTTTTGAATCTTTTTCAAAAATCCCTTCTTCAACAAGTTTATTGATGAGCTTATAGACTGCATTCTTAGACTTGAAGCCGACAAGATTCATGATCTCGCTATAGCCCGGCACTCGTTTGTGCGCCTTGTAGAAGTCTACTATTTTCTTTTTGTATGAGTCGTATGACATATTTGTGAGACTGCACAGAAATTAATTCATATGCGATGTATCTATTGTATCAGAATTCTATGTAAGAACCTGCGGTCGAACCACCAGACTTTTCTAAGGCGTTAAAGTGGACTAGAAAAGAAAGCTAGCCATTGCAAATGTTCGTGCAAGTGAAGCTTCACTTTCGATTCGTCGAAGTTGTGATACGAGTGCTCGGTGTCGTGTAGATTCTTTTTCATAAGAAATTCCTTTTACAATCTTCTGGTCAATCTTTTTGTTAATTGATCGGAGCTCTCTATTGATTGCAAACATAAGTGTCATTCTTTTCATATTCATTTTGATTAGTGATTATCTTGTTTTTAAATTTTTGGCGCCGGTCTCTGCGTCCTGTTTCTGTATGTTTATAGTATAGGTGAACTATGGTTCACCTGTCAAGAAAACAATAAAAGGGGAGTGTGTATAACTTTAGAATATGTGTTAAATTAAGAGTGTAATCGAACTCATGAATACTCCTTACGAAGTTGCCCTACAAAAAAATATTTGGAAATATACAATTGCCGCAGTCGCAAACAAAAGAATTTTTGTAGCAATAATCGGCGCATACTATTTGACCGTCCAAGACGTTACCCTTCAGACTATCGGTCTCATTACCCTATTTAGTAGTCTCTCTAGTTTTTTGTTTGAAATACCCAGTGGATATGTCTCTGATAAAATTGGGCACAAACAAGCGCTTGTTGTTTCTCGAGTATTGTTGTTAATTTCCTCAATATGTTTCTTTACGGCAGAGAACGTAACCATGCTTATCGTCGCAGCGGTCGCCATGAGTGCAGGATTTGCATTCAATAGTGGCACAGGTAGCGCATTCATGCACGAGACCTTGTCTGAGCTTAAACGTGATCATGAGTATTCAGCTGTTATGGGAAAAGTAAGTGCTGTCGGTTTTGCGGTGCCGGTTATCCTAACTGTATTAGTTCCCTTCCTTGTTTCGATTTCATATAAGATACCCTTTTTGTTAATGGCAATAGTAGATTGCATCGGACTCATCGCGGTCATGAGTCTGACAAAGCCAAGGATGAGCCAAGCCCATGTTGAAGAGGTGCAAGCTTCTAATTTTAAACAAGTGATGCAGGAAGCATTTCGGATGCAGTATTTTACAATCGCTTTCTTTTCAGGAATCATAGGCGCTATGTTGCTTAGTGTCAGCGCATTCCGATCTCCATATCAGATCTTTGTTGGGACGCCAGTTATATGGCTTGGAGTTATCGTTGGAATCGGAAGACTTTTAGCCTCGCTCATGCTAGCCAACAGTAAGAAAATAGAAAAATATTTTACATTCAAAAGCTTCTTTCGCGTAGAATATTTAATACACACCACCATAATATTCTGCCTCGGCCTAACTCAAAATGTATATCTTGTTACGTTACTCCTCATTGCAAGCAGTGCATTCCATTGGGGTCTGAACAAGATTGATGAAGGGTACCAACTAAAGGTTATGGGTAAAACAAAATTCAAAGCGACGCTCCTATCTGTAGGCTCACAAATCGAGAGTCTCCTTCAGGCGGCATTTGCTTTCACGCTTGGCTGGATAATCCAAAAATATTCCTTTGCAGTGGGATATATGAGCATTTCTCTTTTCTGTTTCGTAATTCTAACATTCTTGTATATACGAATGGAGAGGATATATAAAGAAGTAATATAGTTTTACTCAAGATTTTCTAAGACATCTTTCAATCGGCATGAGCCTACTACATGCATTTCATTCATTGATCTTGTAAGTGCAATATAGAGGAGATCTTTGTATATTTGATGTTTCTCTTCCTTGAAACTTGGGTGTGTAGAGTATCTTTGCGCTAGATCAAACATCTCGTTAGAAACTCCTACTAGACAGACAATATCGAACTCAACACCTTGAGATTCTGCAATTGTGAGAAATTTTACGCCGGTAATAGTACTCACACCCGCACTAGTGCCAGCGCCCGCATCTTTAAATCGCTCCTTAAATTTTGCGAGAAGTTCTGAATTAAAACTCAAGATACCAATACTTTTTTCAGCAGATTTATTTTTCAAAATATGTTCCACATATTCAAAGACTTTAGTATCTGCATCACGATCACTCCCCGACTCTTCAAATACTTTTTCTTGGACAACTGGACCTTCTTTGAGTGCTTCTGGTATCTCTACTTTGTAACCCAAACCTCTCGCATATTCTAAAATTTGTTTGGTGTTTCGATATACCTTATGAAGCCTGATTTGTCTGTCGAGTGCAATGTTTTCGCTGAAATCCTCCCATTTCTTAGTAGTGCCATGTTGGATTTTTTGTGAAAGATCCCCAACATAGATTATAGATTCTGTTTTTGAACTAACACACGATTTAAAGAGTTGTAACTGTTCAGGTAAATAGTTTTGAAATTCATCAACCACCACAAGCGAGTAGTCCAACATATCAACACGAGTATGTTTAACAATTTTACCCATTCTCATTACTCGATTCGATTCAGTCTCTATCTTGAGTTTTTCTTTATGTTTTTTAAAGATCATAAGCGCAAGGGTAATATCCAAACGATCAAGCGTTCGTCTTTTTATTTGTTCTTCAAAGCTATTCTTCAATGATCCAGAATTACTCTTTGAATATAGATTTTGGAGTGTGTAAAAAATATTCTTACTCCAAGTTATTGGCGTACCATGCATATTGAGCTTTTCACCACCATCTACGATACTATTCTTTATGTTCAATTTATCTAGTTCACATTCGGTATTTTGAACATATGTTACATTGTCTAATTTTAATATTGCACTTGCCCATTCAAAAAAAGTTGTAATTTTAACGTTATGAATTCCAAGGTCTGGCAACAAGTGTGAAAAATATTCTTTCGTACCAGAGTCCTGTACAAACACGATAATTGAATTGCTTGGATATAAATCCATGCTTTCCGGTGATTGAACAAGATATGCTACACGGTGCAGAGCGAGCGTAGTCTTTCCGGAGCCAGCTGGACCAGCTATCGCAAATGGACCAAAGTGAGAAGCACGGATTACATCATCTTGAGCCTTTTCCATTATCTCGACAATTTCTGGCAATACAAAAGCACCCTTCTTGGCAGAAAAGTGTTCTTGATAAATTAGTTCTCTCGGATGCTCTTCTGTTTCATGAGCATAGAACACAACCTTGCCATTAACAATCATGTACTGCTCTTTTTCATGAATAGTAATTTCTTTTATCGTGCCGTTTGGGAGCTTGAATGATGTTTGACCAGGATTAGCAAAACGAACCACCGCGATTGGCGCGACCCATGAATATATATTTTGTTCAGAGAATTCATATTTGCCGAAATGAATTTCTTTCTTATTTCGAAATCGTACATCAACTGTATTGTGAGCAATCACACATTTGAAGAAAAAAGGAGAGGATTCAATAGCTTGAAGTTCTTTGTGTCGAGCCAATGCAGTCAAACGCAAGATCATCGCATGCTCTCGTTCGCCTTTTCGAAGCTTCAAAATTTCGGTTTCAGGTTTAAAAGCAATCGGCTTTATTTTCTCATACTGTTCAGCGACAGCCTGCTTCACTGAATCAATTTTTGTATATAACTTTTCTAGCAACTCTTCTTTGAAGGTCTTCATATTTTATTAAAAGTGTTATCTAAATAATGCATATTTTGACCCGGGAAGGCTCAAAATATTTTGTGAAGACGGCTCACTTTGAGCGAGGAGAATATTAAGGGAGAAATATTACTGCTTATTAATATATATCAATATTTCAGTTGGGGCAAGCGTGGGACTGAGTTCAAGTTAAGTTTGAAGCTTTGTGCACCACCTATGAGATTTTAACCAACCACTTCTCGAAAAACCCAATTAACTGAGCTTCAGTTTCTGGTGTATTCATTTCATGATCTGCGCTTGCAATAATATGTAATTCTTTATTCTCAATCACTGTCCCTAATGCATCAAAAAGTAACTGCTGATGTTTTGGCGGAGTTGATGTGTCATTTTCTCCTACGACCATGAGTACTGGTACTTTTATTTTGTCAGCATCAATCAAGTTGTCATATTTCATCCGATCTTCCATGTGTGACCACTTTAGAGTTTTTATCTCACCATTTGACCTCTTCTTTTCCTGATATCCAAGTGTCTGCCATTTTTCTATTTCTTCTTTTGTTCGAGCTTCGATGCTGAGCTTGCCTGAGATGGTTGCCGCAAGTGGAGCAACCGCAAGCACTCGTGTTGGATATTTTTCTGTATACAAAGTGACCCCCATACCTCCGAGGCTGTGTCCAATCAAAATAAATGGTTCTTTATAATACTGATTACCCCTTGCCCACTCGATGACATCTTCTAAATCTTCGTAGTAATTTGTAAAAGTCGCATCAGCATAATCACCGTCACTTTCTCCAAAGGAATTTGTTGGATCGAAGCTAACAACAGCGAATCCGTTCGTAGTTAGGATTTGAGCAAACTTTCTGAATCTTGATTTATTATGATGCGCACCCAGCCCTGGCATTATAAAAGCGAGGCCTTTTTGAAAATTGTTTTCGCCTAAAACAGGCATGTCGATACACACTCTTACGTTCAAATTATTTCGATTTTTGATGAATATTTTTTCTGTATGCATCTTAAATTTTAATCAATTCAAATATTATAAATTCTGGAATCTTTTGCAATCGTTTATAAGATTCTGGCTTTATTTCTTTCATTCCTTCTAGCGGTAATGGCTCCACTATTGTTTTAATCAAAAATCCTGCTTCATGTATTGCCTTCGAAATTTGTCCTATGGATAACTGCCAAATAGTTACTGTATCTTTTCCAAAAGCATCATTTACTTTTTTCTTTGACATATAATCACCCACGACAGTAACTGCCTTTGTGAGTTTATTTTTTCTAACTTCAATCTTATAACCCCAAGATTCATCTGTATCTGCTGTTTCTGCTACAAATCTAACAGGATGATTACACGAAAATAGAAATTCAGAATTTGGCTTTAATACTCTATAAGCCTCTTTCATGGCTATTGTCCAATCTTCCAGATAATGAATAGCAAGGCTCGAATACGCAAAATCAAAGCTTTCATCTGCAAACTCCAACTTCTCCATATTCATAGTTTTGAATTCACAATCTGGATATGTTTTTGATGCAATTTTTATAAGCTCTGAAGAAAGATCGATTCCTAATGACACTTCAGCTCCTTTTGATTTTAGATAATTACTATCTTCTCCACTACCACACCCAATACTCAGGACCTTCTTACCTTGTAAGTCTGGTAACAATGCGTACATTGCAGGTTTTTCATAATACGAATGGTATACAGAATCATCAGGATTGCGAACATGGTCTGTGTATTTTTCGGCTCTATTTTGATACCAGTTTAATGTTTTATCATCTGTAGACATGATGAGCTAATAGTAGCATGTGACATTAGGACTGCACAAAAAAACACAAAAGACCCACTTTCGTGAGTCCTTTTGCTTATCTAAATTTTATAGAAAATTCAGCTTGTATTTTTACCGCACTGGCACCATGCAAACATGAGCCAACAGCACATTAATCTTAATGTCCCGCAACAAACGTAAGAGCCTTACCAACAGCACCTCCACGACCTGTTCGGCCGATTCGGTGAACATAGTCATCGTATGTCATTGGAAGCTCGTAGTTGATTACGTGAGACACGTTTTTAACGTCGATTCCTCGAGCAGCAACGTCAGTCGCTACAAGAATGTTCAATGCGTCACTCTTGAATGATGCAAGAGCCTTCTGTCGCTGGTAGTGATTTTTATCACCGTGAATAGAAGCAGCTTTGTGACCAAGTTTAATGAGGTCTTCAGTGATTCGCTCTACACCACTCTTAGTCTGTCCGAAGATGAGAACCTTTTTGAATTCTTCTCGGTCAGTAAGAAGTCCGTGAAGCTTTTCCATTTTGTTTTCACCTCGTCCAACTCGTACAACGTCCTGATCAACACTCTTTGAAGTATCGCCAGTTTTTACTGAAATTGTAACAGGCTCGTTAAGGAATTCATGAACAAGATTCTGGATTTCTTTTGACATTGTCGCTGTAAAGAAAAGAGTTTGTCTTGTCTTTGGCATCTGTCCGATGATAAATCGCATTTCATTAATGAATCCCATATCAAGCATTCGGTCAGCTTCATCAAGAACCACGTTAGTGAATTTTGAGAAGTTGATATATTTTCGTTCACCAAGATCTTTTAGACGTCCAGGTGTACCGATAATAAAGTTGTTGAAATATTTGAGGTCCATAATCTGCTTTCGAATATGAGCTCCACCTACACAACACACTGAGTAAATCTTTGTATCTCGAATAAGAATAAGAAGTTCTTCTTCAATTTGCACAGCGAGTTCTCGCGTAGGTGCCATGATAAGAATTTCTTCTTTAGGATTATTGATAACTTTGTTTACAAGTGGAATAAGAAAGGCCATAGTCTTTCCAGTACCAGTATTCGCGATACCGATAACATCTTTTCCTTCAAGAACTACTGGAATAGCCTGATCTTGAATAGGACTTGGATTTACATAACCCTTGAGTGCAATTCGTTTTTTGATATCTTCTGCGATATCAAAATCATTAAAAGTATGAGTTGGTTTGTATGCAGCAGCTTTTTTAGCTTCGTCAGTGATGTGAGATGTGTCTGCAATCTTGTTGATGAATTTACTTACGTCAATATGCTGACCTCGTCCACCACCTCGTGAACCTCCACGTCCTCCGCCAAATCCTCCTCGTCCGCCAGATGAGTATCCACCACGACCTCCTGATGAATAACCTCCGCCAGAACTATATCCACCTCGTCCACCTGAAGAGTAACCTCCACGCGATCCACCGTATGAAGATGATCCTCCTGAAGAGTATCCACCTCTCGAAGGAGCTGATGAATAAGAAGAACCTCCAGAACTATATCCTGAAGATCTTGGTGCAGACGAATATCCACCCTGTGAAGAGCTTGATCGGCCTGAACCGTATGAAGTCTGTGAGCCACTGTATGATGGTCGTGAAGACGAATATGAAGAACCTCCAGAACGTGGAGATGATGGGTAAGAAGAACCAGATCTTGAAGGCGCACCTGCACCTGAAGATCGAGAACTTGTTCCATATGAAGTTTGTGATCCACTATATGATGGTCGTGATGATCCACCAGATGAGTATGAAGATCCAGATGAATATCCTCCTCGTGAAGAAGAAGTTTCTGATGATCCTGGTCGACTACTTGGTCGAGCATTTTTCATAGAAGATTTTGGTACAAATTGTTTTGCAAACGAAAAAGCGTCTGCTTTAGGAGCTGGTCGAAAAGTTGGTTTTGGTCCCCGTGAGGCTCCTGCTCCACGAGAAAAACTTGATTTATTATTGTTCATTTTATGTAGTGTAAGGCGTTAGTTCTCGCCTGATTACAAAACATAGGCGTCGTGATTAGATTTCTGTATCTACCTCTTTAATCGGGTATATTGAATCTAAAAGTAATAAATGACGCAAAGTGGCCATATAGGCCAGTAGGCAAAAACTTAGATATAACTTACTCCTACAGGGTACACTACGATACAATATTTGTCAAATAGCAATATGTGTGTTAAAAAGGAGCCTTGTCCCCTGAGCGACTTGTCATATGCACCCTATTTAGGAAACACATCTGACACAGTCCCGAAGGAGTTGAAAGGGTAATATATAAGCGAAAGCACACAATGTGTCTAGCAAGAGCAATCAACAACACCAGACCAAGACTATGGCCAAAAAAGCAGCAAAAAAGGCAAGTAAAAAAGCAGCAAGCGAGAAGGTAATTAAAAGAAGGCTTCGGAAAGAACGAGGTCTTCTGGTTCTCGTAATCCACCTGCACTTGCTCGACCAAGAAGACCCGAGCGAGAACCAAAATGCAAAAAAGAAAGGAAGGGGTAAAAAATGAGTACTCCGACTGATTCCCTTCCTTATCCACTCTTCAAGCTCTCGGTCGCGATAATCGTTGACGAGAGTCTCAGAGAGCTCAAGAAAGAGATTTTCCGAATCGTTGATCTTCGTCTGGTGTACACACCATCAGACAACATCGAGACCTCCAATGTTGTCATCTCTGACAACCTCGAGGTTCTTCTCGGGAGCAGTTCAAACTCTGTTCGCATCTTGCTCTGTGATGAAACCATAAAAGCAGCACAGAAGGACGTCTCGGGAGTAAATCTTATGACTCCTGAGGAGGTATCTGGCTACTTTAAAGGTGTACGTTACACCACCGAGTAATCTGGAATACATCTTAGCTCAAAACTCACAACCTATGCATAATTTACAATTCGAAAGAAAAGTAGACGCATAGGTTGTTTTTTATTTCAAAAATGGGAGATTCGAGTAATTCATCCTTCTGTTAAATGATTGTGAATTCTAAAAAATCGCGAACCTCATCCCCTTTCGTATTTGCATATAATTCGGAATAGTTTGTTCGATTAATTTCCAAAATTCTGGACCATGATTAAATTCTACCAAGTGACAGAGCTCATGAACTACAACATAGTCTATTTCCTCAGAACGAAGCAATGCCAACTTGTGACTAAAATTTAAATTACCTCTACGCGAACAGCTTCCCCATCTAGTTGAAACTTTTTTGACTCGTACATTTTTATATGAAAAATTATAAAATTGATTGAAGTGAGCGAGACGTTCGAGGACGATAGCCAAAGTTTTCGCCTTTAATTCTTTTTCAGATAATTTTGATGCAGATTGTGATTCGTTTGGAGTTCCATCAACACCATCATAACCGCGTGCAATTTTTATTTTTTCTTGAAGTTTTCTATATTTTTCTCTTTGCACTTCTATCCATTCTTTTTTTGTGGCAATAAAATATTCAGCTTTTTTGATAAGTAAGTTTTGAAAAATAGACGAACGGCGAAAAGGCACGGTCACTACACAAGAGCCATCACGCTTTACTGTGAGACTGATACGTTTAGCTCGGCGATTTACTTTAATTGTGTAACTTCTTTCGTCCATATCTGTAATTTTATTTTCTGGTCCAATGTGTAAATATAAAATCAAAAATCCCCGGATACACTAGTGTACCACGGGGACATTTCTTGATTTATCCTCGATATATGTCACAACACCACCTTGAGAGTCCTTCTCGAGCACAATTCAATTGTTCAGTCTCCAGCGAATTCTACACCCAGCATGTCGCACATAGTGAAACAGGAACAATGCGATTTGAACACTAAGAGGAGCTGTTACTACGAAGATGATCCTCCTTAAAGTACTCATATTCAAAATATACTCAAAACTGGGGATTACTACCCCAAATGAGAAATAAGTGATATATGAGACATAGATACCGATCAATACCAGCAACACCGGTATTGCAATAGCCCATGTTAAAAGCAAAAAGAATCCGCCGAGGATCCCAAAGATATTGTCGTCATCATAACTTTCATAATCACCTTGATGTGCGAGCCTCGCACTCAGATTGTCAGCATTTCTGTCAGCCGTCTGATTGATGGCCAGAATCAAGTTTCCCAAAAACCGAAGAATTTTCATAATTGAAGTCAAGTTTTAAATTGAACGAACTATCGAGAATCGCTGTGAGACTGGCCTTGGACCACCCACATTTCTCAAACAGAATAGTACAAATAGCCAAGAGACCTGTCAATTACTCTTCCTTAATCTTCGCCTCTGGCACCATACCACTCACCTTCACATCCCCACTCATTTCATCGAGTAGCTCGCCCAGCTCTTTCCATCTTGGAGTTACAGTTTGATTGCCGATTACCCAGAAAAGTTCAGGTGCAAACTCTTGGATGAATTCATAATCGTGACTTACAAGCAAAATAGTACTCTTTGAAACCTTACATGAATGCAATAAAACTTCCCATGTCACTTCATCAATATGGTTTGTAGGCTCATCAAGAATGAGAAAATCTGGTTTTTGTCCGAATACGATGGCAAATCGAAGTCGCATTCGTTCACCTCCAGAAAGTGAACCGATTTTCGTTTGCATTTTTTTGAGATCGAAACGCATAGCACCGAGCGCAGAACGTGCTTCTACATCGAAACAGTTGAGCTTTTTCATAACCACATCAACAGGATTTGCATCTGCATCAAATTGCATATGCTGGTCGAAGTACGCAAAAGTTACAGGCTTTTCCGGAACACGAGAAGTTGGATCATACGCACCCATTGCCCATGTCACAGTTCCTTCAGTCGGTACAAGGTCTCCAGTTAAAGACTTTAGAAAAGTAGACTTCCCTGCACCATTTCGTCCAAGAAGTGCAATATGAGAACCACTTCGTACTTCAAGTGATACATCTTTAAATGTAAATGCTTTTGCATCTGGATATTTGAACCCAAGCTTTGTTGTTCTCATCAAAAGTTTTCCATCATGAAAACCTTCACCTCCTTGGGCAATCTTTACTCGTGCTTTCTTATCATCAGGACGTCCAGTATCTTTGTGGCTCGCCTTCAGCTCATTGAGTTCTTTTAATTTTCTCTGGTACGCAGAAACTTCTTTTCCTCGAATTGCCTTTTGTTTCAAAATGACAATTGTATTTTGCAATTGCTTAATACGTTTTGTCTCTGTATCAAAGGCTCTTTGCATTCCTCCGATTCGTTCCATTTTACTTTCGATATAATCATCGTATCCACCTTCTGAAATATGTACCTGACCACCAGCAAGCTCTGCAACTTTTGTTGCAATAGAGTCAATCAAGAGTCGATCGTGAGAAATAAATACAACACCACCTCGATAATCTTGGAGCATCTGAATGAGGACCATACGACTTACTATGTCAATGTGGTTTTCTGGTTCATCGAGTAATATGAAATCTGGATTTCCGGCAAAAGCAACTGAAAGCATGAGAATCTTTTGTTGTCCTCCTGAAAATGATCCACAAGTCGCATCAGCTTCAATTTTCTCCAGATCAAATCCTAACTCTTTTGAAATACTAAAAACTCGCTTAGTCAGACCAACTCCAATACTTTCATTAATATATTCAGCAACTGTCTTGTGCGTACTATCATGAGGAAATTCCTGTGGAATGTATACAGCTCGAATATGACCACTTTTTTCAACAACCCCAGCGTCTGCCTCTATCTCCCCACAAAGAATCTTGAGAAGCGTAGACTTTCCAGCCCCGTTTTCACCTAGGATACAGAGACGTTCATTCTCGGTACATTTTAAAGATACTCCTGAGAAGATAGTCCGATCTCCATAGGCATATTCGATTTTCTTGAGGTTGATGTATTTCACGTGTTTTGTATTTATACACTAACTTAGGGAAGAGATAAAGACTCACCTACTTGGCCAAATATATACGCAAGAGCTTAAGTAGATAACTTACCTCACATTTTGTATACGTCGTAGTATAATAATACCTGTACATTATTAAGTAATAGTTCCACAGATAATTTAATTTATATTTATGAAAGTTTTACATTCAACCAAAGCGGGTCTGTATAGTGCAAGTATTGTGACATCTGTCATATTCGCACTCATACTCGGAGGATTTCAAGTAGTACAAGCTGAGACAGATGATCGACCAGCTGGAGCACCTTCCACTCCACCAAAACCAGCCCTTCGAAAAGAAGCCGCGGGGGAAAGAAAAGAAATTCGAAAAGATGCACAGGAAGTTCGAAAAGACATTCGACAAGTAGCAACTTCAACTCGACGGACAATTCTTCAAACTGGGAAGTCGGAGGCAAAAGACATTCGAGAAGACAGCAAGGATGCTCGAAAAGCAATTATTGAAACAAACGGACGAAGCTCTACAACTTCTGCACTACTACGAGCTGAACAATTAAAGAAACAAGCAGAGCTTAAGAATAACCGAGCAAGTACAACAAGTGCTCTCCGTGAAAACAGAGCGAGCACCACTTCAGCACTCAAAGCAAACCGAGAGGAATTGGATAAGAATATAAAGGAGAAACGAGATGAACTTAAGAAAAAACTCGATACACTCAAGAAAGAAAAGAAGCAGAAACTCGACGACAAGAAAAAGAATGTAGTTAATACAGCTTTGAAAAATATATTTGCTAGATTTGGAGAGAGAATGGAACAACTTACAGCTATTGATGGCCGACTGAGTGCAAAAGTTACAGAATTACAGTCAAAAGGAACAGATGTGGCTTCTACTGTAACTCTATTATCTTCTGCAAAGACTGCATTACAGAAAGCACAGACAGACGTTGCTGCAACAAAAGCCCTCGCTTCAGAACAGACAGCAACATCTACTTCAAAAGAGGTACTCAAGAGTCTTGTAAATACTGCTGAAACAAGTGTTAAAACTGCAAAAGATTCTTACAAGAAAGTTGCAGAAAGTCTTAAGCCGTATCTAGGTACAACCTTATCAAACTCTTCAACATCCGCATCGACTTCAACAGCATCATCAACTTCAATCTAATTACTAATAGAAATATACAAACACCATGGATCCAATCACAAACAATCAAATGAATTCTATGTACCAGTCTCCACTCGGTCAACAGCCTGTACATCGAACTTCAATCGTCTCAATCATTATCCTATTATTGATAGCTATAATCGTTGCAGTTTTAGGCTTTGGACGTATTAGTAGTATGAAAGAGGAGCAAGCAAAGATGATACAAAAAGATGCTGAACAAGCGCAGATAATGCAAAAGCAAGCACAAAACCAAGCTGCACTTGACGCTCAAGTTGAGGCTGACGCTAATATTTTGACAGATTTAGAAAACATATCTTCTGATACAAATGATGAGGATATGAAAGATCTTGAATCTGCGTTTTAGATTTAACGCGAACCAGTTAAGAAATCCCTTATACGCTCGTCGATTCTGACATCCTGAGCACGTAGGGGATTTTTTAGTGTAATACCTTGGAGACTTCTCACTCGTGAAAGTGCCACATAGGCCTGTCCATGAGCGAATGTTCCTTTTCCGAAATCGATAATAGCCGTATCAAATGTCTTACCTTGACTCTTGTGTATTGTAACTGCCCAAGCAAGTTTGATAGGTATCTGTGTATATTTTCCTACAACCTCAGAGTCGAGTTGATCGTGCAGTTCGTCATATTCATAACGGACCATCTCCCATGTATCGCCAATCACCTCCTCTACTCGCCCATCCTCAAAACGAACACGGACTGACGCATCCATGAGTTTTTCAACAGTACCAATATCTCCGTTGACCCATTTTCCACTTGGATCATTTTTGAGCGTCATCACTTGTGCACCAAGTTTGAGCACTAGCTGTTCTGGCGCCGGAGCATTCTTTTGTTCGAATCTTCCAACCAAAGCGCCTTTATATGTTTTTGATGGAGTTTTAATTTCTTCTAACTTTTCAGTGTTAATCTTATCAGCCAAAGCATTTGTAGTTACCAAATATACTGTGAGTTTTTTAATACTCGCATCAGCGATATCTGAATTTCCAACCGCAGAGACACCCGCCGAGTCAGTCAATGTCTTCATTCCAAAACTGAGTCCTTTAATGCCACTCAAATCGAATTCTTTCTTTAGGTCTTGAATAAGTTCCTCTTTTTTCGACATCATCTTTTCCTTCACTACAATGTTTCCCTCCTCATCTCGTTCTTCATCATCAATAGGTATGCCTTCATCATTTACATATAATGAATCTGACACTACGATATCTGCCGTCTGCACGTCCGTCATTGTCACTTTTTTGCCATTCACCTCAAGACACATTCGATTTATATATTCAACATGTTGCATATCTGCTTCACCTGTTCTTATCTTATCAAGAATATCTATAAACACTGAATCTTGCTGACGATACACCTGCGTCAATTCAATTACTTGAAATCCTCCCTGCTTGTAAGCAGGAGCATCAAAAAAGTATGGACTTTCGTACTTTGTCTCAAAAATATATCCTTCTCCAGGACCTACCACCGGCGGAAGTTGGAACAAATCTCCGATAACAACTATCTGTACTCCGCCAAATGGCTCTGCAGGATTCTTACCATTTAAACGCAGGAATCTATCGATACAATCAAACAGGTCTGCACGCACCATAGATATCTCATCAATAATAAGCATATCAATCTTCTTATACATTTTTTGATCTACTTCTGCTGTAATTTTCTTCACGTCTTGCACCGTCATGCCGATTTTAAATTTGAAAAACCCATGGATTGTTTGACCACGTACATTGAGTGCAGCAACGCCTGTTGGTGCAACCACTACTACATTTTTCTTTGTAGTGTTTCTAAAATATCCAAGCAATGTCGACTTACCAGTACCAGCTCGCCCTGTAATAAAAAGATTCTCGCCAGAGTTTTCCAAAGTGTCTATAACATCTTTTGATTCATCAGACAGCTTAAGATTTTTGTAAAATTCTTTCTCAGCTTCTTCTTTTTTGATTTTTTGTTTTTGTCCTTGATCTTTATCAATTTCAAATGACATGCCGTCTATAATCTTCTTTCGAGCATCAACCTTAGCGTATTTTGAGAATTTTGCACCGAAACTCGAACTTGCCGATGCGCCTGTTTTCGCACCAAAATCACCTCTCCGTGCAGCAAAACTTGCTGAAGGGATTTTTTTGCTCGGCCATTTTGAGTTTGGGTTCGAGTTTGAAGATGAAGAATTTCCGAAGGTCATAATTGTTCATATAATACCATGTGACCACATACACAAAACAGCACCGACGCATCAGTTTGCGTGGTGCTGTTTTTGGAATCCCTATCGCATGTATGGAATATCTATTGTGTATCCTTTGGATACTTCATATACAGTTTTACTTCTTGTCACATCCTGTGCAAACACATCCCGTGTCAGTAGCTGCGCAAACACCGTCTTTTACAGGACATCCACAAGATGAGCCAACACTGTATCGTCCTGGACCTGTATATAGAAGACCAACTGATACTGCAAAGAGGGTAAGTACAAATTCGTAGCCTCCTTTACCTGCTGAAAATCCATTTGGACCGTGAACTTTAACTATTGCTACAAGCATTGTAATAGCGAGGAGTGCAGATGCAATCTTTGATCCATAACCGACGATAAGTGAAATACCTCCAAGGAATTCTATCCAAGCGACAGCATAAGCGAGAAAAGGTGCAAATCCGAGTGATCCAAAGAATCCAACGACACCTTCCATGCCTTGCAACTTCTGATATCCGTGCATAACAAAGATAGCACCGATGATTACTCGAATAACTAGAAGACCGAAATCTTTATTATGGGACATACTTTTGAGTTCAACTTTTTTCATGTTTTTGTGATTTGGCTTTTTGAGCCTTTTCCTTATTAACTTAATATACCTACCATTATAACATAAAAATTATAAGTATGAGCGTTGTTTTTTTGATATTATACGAAGCATGGAGGATGCACAAAAAATAAACGTATACATAGATGGAAACAATTTGTATCGTGCTGCTAAAGAACTCGGATTTGATTTAGACTACAAAAAATTCAGAGGGTGGCTTCGTCAAAAATATAAACCTCAATCTGTCTATCTATTTATAGGTCTTATACCTGAGCGAAGTACTTTTTACCAGCATCTGCAGGAATGTGGTTTTATCTTAATTTTTAAACAGACTGTATCCATAAAGGGTACCGTCAAGGGAAATTGCGATGCTGAATTAGTCCTTAAGAGTGTCTCTGATTTTTACACAAAGACTTTTGACTCTTGTATCCTCATAACAGGCGATGGAGATTTTGGATGCCTAGTTGAGTTTTTAAGAGATTCAAATGCTCTTTCTAAAGTGTTATCACCGAGTGAAAAGCGGTGCTCAATATTAATCAAAAATAAAAATATTGAAATTACTTTTTTAGATAGCCATTATCATAAGTTTTCAGATATGACCGTAGTTACATCTATACCAGAGAAAGTTCAAGAAACTGTGCAAAATGTTTTAAAAAATGGAAATAACATACAAGAAAAAACCCCCGGTGCAGACGTATCTACACAAGGGTTTTCTTCGTAATTATGTTTAAATAATATCAATTATAAATTTTATGTCAAATAGATTAAATAAAACACCAGAAACATCTCAAAGCCTCCTCTGGGACGTGGTAATCATAGGGGGTGGACCATCTGGCATGATGGCGGCAGGACGCGCCGCAGAGCTTGGTGCAAAAGTTCTCATTCTCGAGAAGAATGAATCTCTTGGCAAGAAACTTCTCATCACAGGCGGAGGACGATGCAATGTAACAAATTCAGAATTTGATACTCGAGTACTTTTAGCAAAATTCAAAGATGAGGGTAAATTTTTATTCTCCCCTTTTTCACAATATGGTGTTAAAGAAACTTTGGATTTTTTTCACAGGCACGGCATGGATACAAAAGTTGAAAATGAAAAGCGAACATTTCCAACAAGCGACAGTGCAGGATCTGTACTCGAAGTCTTGAAAAAATATATGGCAAGTGGACACGTAGTGATTCAGTCTAATGCTGAAGTAAGTGGTTTTATTGTTGATCGAGACACTAAAGATGTTACCCCGACCATCACAGGTGTAAAGATCAGAGGTAACGATACAGTTTCCGGTAAAAAATTTGTATTGGCAACTGGTGGAAAGTCTCGTCCTGAGACCGGTTCAACAGGTGACGGCTTTGCATGGGCAAAGCAACTTGGTCACACAGTAGTAGAGCCGAGTGCATCACTTGTTCCGCTCAAGGTAAAAGATGTTTGGATTAAGAATCTTGCAGGTATTGCACTCAGCGAAGTTAAGATAACCATTTTGCAAAATAGGGCCAGACAAAATAAGCCCATAAAAGGAAAAATACTTTTCACACATGTGGGAGTAAGTGGACCTACAGTTCTCAATCTCAGTAAAGACGTTGGTGAACTTCTTAAATACGGAGATGTGTTCATTTCAGTTGATGTACTACCAAATATTGATCAAGCTACTCTTGATACAAAACTCAACACGTTATTTCGTACTGAGATTAATAAAAAATTGAAAAATTGTTTAGGGATGATTGGAGGTGTACATGAGGCTGACAATAGCCCAGTTCTACCTACTGCACTTATAAAGTCCGTAATAGAGATTTCAGGTGTAGACGGAGAAACACCAGCACATAGCATTACAAAAGAAGACCGACGAAAAATTCTTGCAACCCTGAAAGGTTTAACAATGCAAATCAGTGGACTACTCGGAACTGATAAAGCAATTGTTACTTCTGGTGGAGTTGTACTGACTGAAATTGAGCCGAAGACAATGCAATCAAGAATACACCCCAACCTATATCTCGTTGGTGATATGCTCAATATTGATAGACCTTCTGGTGGATATAGTCTACAGCTTTGTTGGACTACTGGACATGTTGCTGGGAGTGATATTGGAAATTCCGTGAGAAATGTAACGCAAGACTAAACCAGCCCCTTTTTCTTCATGTTAGCCAATTTGAAAACTTCAGCTTTAGAAAGTTCTTTTTTTCGAGCAATCATAAATGCTGCAAACATACTCCAAAGTAATAGTCCGAGAGTAAATAGAGCCATCTTGAGACCAAAACTAATACCAGTTGATGGAACCTGCGAGAGGAACACTCCAGAAACCGAACTACCAACACTTGAACCGCTGGTGTATGAACTACCGTATAATCCTCCAGAATAATTTGTGTATGTAGTAGCTGGATATGTGTAAGTTACAGGATTTGTATAAGTTGTAGGATATGAATAAGTATATCCACCACTGTAGTAATTATATCCATTGTACCCGTTGTAGTTATTATAATTATTGTAGTTTCCGTTATAATAATTTCCTGAAACTGTTGCATACAAACTCGCACAAGATGTACCACTGTATTGTGTACAAATATTGATTGTTGCAGACCCTGGATTATTTCCATACACAGTAACAGTGTTACCACTTATACTTGCTGAAAAGTACTGTGATCCTGGATTATTCGAAATATAGTATGTCTGTGCACCGTAGTAATTCTGATTGTAATAATTGCCTGAATTGTTGTTGTTAATATACACAGTCTGAGTTTGTCCTGGAGCTACAGTTATAGAACTTTGACTTAGATATATTGAGTTATTGCCATTATTACCACCCCAAGATGAGTTAACAGTAACAGCGAGCGGAGCACAAGTTGTTGTAGTGCCCAATGAGCACACATTTATATTCACATAACCTGTAGTTAAAGCGTTCAAAGTAAGAACACTGCCAGAAACAGAAGCGCCTACAACAGATGAGTTTGAATTTGAATTTACATAATAATTATTACCGCTGCCACCACTGATACTTACTGAAGTAGACTGCCCTTGGTTCATTATTACATTTGACTGACTGAGATATATACTGCCACCAGTTGTAGATGGCCAAGTAGCTGTTGAAGATTGCTGCCCATTGACTACGACATACACACTAGCGCCCGCTGGAATATTGTATGCTCCGGTGTTTAATGTATTACTAAAATACCCACTACTGTTTGTAGTACCAATCGATCCGACTGAATTACTGATTGATGAGCCGATTTGATAGTAGTACAGATTCACAACCTGATTTGGGTCGCCGTTAACAGATATCTGTATTGAGTTTGTACCAGACTGGGCAAAAGCTAGCGTCGGAGTCGCAGCGTGGGCGATTTGAGGAAAAGTGCTCGAAATAAGGCCAAAACCGAGTACAAAAATGGCTATGAATAAAGATATTTTGCGTGTGTTCTTCATAATGCCCGCATAATACACCTATTAGACAACGTTTTCAAGGGAACACAAAAAACTCGCATATTTACATTGATTATTATAGAATCTTTCTAAGAGTTGGACATTTTTACCCCTTCGGGCTGTCTCTGCTACCACACAAAGCGAAACAGAGACTTGTTTAACTCTTCAATTTCACCAAACCGTTCTTTTAAACATATGACGATACAATCAGCAGACGACCCTCTTGTTGAGGTTTTTTTACTAAAGAAGCCAACCATAAAACGTGTGGCGCTTATGCAAGCAATCGCAAGATGGAAAAATCAGCCTTGTCCATCAATCAAAATCAGCACGGGGACACAACGGGCACTCATTTGCCTCTGTCCAAGACATACCGAGAGAACTCCATCATTCAGGATGTCAATTGGCGGACATTTTTCTTGTTTTGGGTGCGGTTTCTCAGGCACTTGGATTGATCTAATTGACCTATATTACAAGCCAACGAACATCGAGGAGCTTTTGCGCATAGCCTGTGAATTTATTAGGTATAACAAAAGCGAAGACGAAGATCAATTGACTTTTGATTTTGGATACAACAGTTAACACCTTACAACAAGTTTGTCGGGTGTTTTCATTTATTCAAACGTCAAATGCTATAATTATTATATATGCATGAAATCATAAGTAGACTAAAAATTACACTCAGATATATCGTGGTTGTACTATTAACACTAATTTTCTTTGTAATAATCATATATACGATTCTCGGTATATTTACATCACCATCAAACACTCGTGATTGGAGTGTAGATCAGAGCTTACTCCCCTATGCAGAAATTAGTACAACAACTAGCAATCTCATTCACGTTAAAAATATAAGAAACTACACATACAAAAGTACTTCAGAATATACACCCAATTATTACGATAAGACGTTTGATATTTCTAAGCTTAAAAAAGTATATTACATCGTAGAACCTTTTACTGGATTCAAAGGTTCTGCTCATACATTCCTTAGTTTTGAATTTGAGTCGGCAGAATCGACCCAGACATCATCAACGACATCACCTACAGTATCAAACGATTTTCTCACAGTATCTGTAGAAATACGTAAAGAAAAAGGTGAATCTTTTTCAGCCCTCAAAGGACTTTTTAATCAGTATGAAATAATGTATGTCTTGGCTGATGAACGGGATGCAATCAAACTTCGCTCTAACTTCCGAAAAGACGATGTGTATGTGTACCCGATCAAGACTACAAAAGAAAAAGCTTCTGCTTTGTTTTTAAATATTATTGAACGGGTCAACACACTCCATAAGATACCTGAATTTTACAATACAGCGTATAACACTTGTACGACCAACATAATGAGGCATGCAAACACCATAACTCCATCAAAAATTCCATTCTCATACAAAGTACTTCTCCCTGCTTACTCAGACGAACTAGCATTTGATCTAGGTATGATTGATACTACTGCAAAAAGTCTTGAAGAGGCGCGCTTAAAATATAAGATAAACGAAAAGGCACTGCTTTATGCTGATGATGTAGATTTCTCAAATAAAATAAGAGAATAGTATATACTCTAATTCATGCCATCAATTATCCTTGCTATCGGAGCGTCTATTTTCAAAACATTCTCTACCCTCTCAGAGAAACAGGTACTTGTACGTAGCGAACCAGCAGCATTTACAGCATCTGCTTCATTAGTTATCGCCTTCATCTCCTTGCCTCTCCTATATTTTGTTGACTATTCACATGTAGGAAACTATGCGCTGACCATGACAGCCCTATGCGCAGCCTTCTCTACCGTGTCTGCCTTCTCATCTGCGTATGTACTCAAGCATCTTGATATTAGTGAATCTGCGACACTCTTTGCACTAAGCCCTATCGTGATTACATTCCTTGCAGTGATTTTTCTCGGCGAACAATTAGCAACGATTCAATTTATCGGTATCGGGATATCGTGTATTGGAATATTTATTCTTGAAGGACACAGACACAGCGCTAAACAAGAGGCACACATAACCCCACTCGGTAGTAACCCTGCTCACATAGAACTCCCTCTTAAACATAGTACGAAGTCTGTTTTGTATATCGCATTACTAGTTTCACTTATTTGCTTTTCATCTTCAGCAGTACTTGATAGATACATAGTTCACCACCTAGGAGTTGATCCGCTTTTCTTTCTTGTTATCGTTCAATTTTTCATACTACTTTGTTTTCTTATCATAGACATATTTAGTCGACGTGGTGGCGCAGTTGAATCATTTGATATACAGATTCTCAAGAGACGTTCTTTTTGGGCACACATATTTTTTGTGGTAATTCACAGAATCTTTCACATGTTTGCAGTACAAGGAATGGGAGCAAGTCTTCTTCACGCTATCAAACAGTCTTCAGTTGTATTTACAACTATTCTTGGAGGAAAGCTATTTGTAGAAAAACATATGGTCCGAAGAACTATAGCATGTGTATGCGTGGTACTTGGAGTGGTGTTGGCTATTGTATAGCTACTCATGCTATATAGAACTTGATGCAGTAATTCTTACATCGAAATCGTGGTGTTCAAGTGCATTTTGAGATATTAATGTATCGACACGTTTGTTTGTTTTGCGTACATCTTTTTCTAACATCTCGTACTTATTTTCAATATCGTTAAATCTCATTCCTAAGATTTCCAATAAATCAGTTTTAAACTGCATCATAAAACCTACAGTCACGTACTCCGTACCATCAGGACCGTACGCTGGAAAAGTTGCTGTGGTGCTCTTACTATTTCTATTTTCGTCTTTGTGAACCATATATTTAATATTAATACTTTTAATAGCATTAGTATACGTATGAGGGATAAATTTTATATCAAGAAATAATCAATAAATTAGGCTTGAATTTACTCTCGAAAAGTTATACACAAGTTTCTTTTTGTATTTTTAAATTTTTTGTTGAAATATTTTGATACCTAGAAAAACCTAACTCTCCCTCTTGTTATGCATCAATAAATCCATAGCATTTTCAAAAGACCCCGCAGGTGTAACCTTGCCGCCACCAACGAAGAATATTTCATCTGCATCTTTAATAGTATTAAGGCGGTGTGCAATAATCACTTTTGTAGTATGTGACGGAAGTCTACGTAGTGCTTCTTCAAGCAGACTTTCTGTCACAGTATCGATATTTGCCGTCGCTTCATCGAGAATCAACAAATCAGGCTGTCTAACAATAGCTCTCATGAATGCGATAAGTTGTTTTTGACCAAGACTCATACCATCACCCGCACCTTTTATGACTGTGTCTAACCCATTCTCAAAAGACTTGAGTAACGGATCGAAGCTTTTAATTTGATTTTCAATTTCAAGGAATAACTTGTTAGTGCTGTCCTCGGAAGCAATAGGATTTCCATATAAAATATTTTCACGAACAGTACCACTAAACAGGAATGGCTCTTGCAATATGAAACCGATTTTCTGTGTGCGTTCCTCAGGAGTATATGTCCGAATATCCTGACCCATCAAGCGCACCTCTCCGAGAGTAGGATCGAACAGACGAGCCAACATAGATGCCGTGGTAGTCTTTCCTCCTCCAGTTGGACCAACAAGTGCATATGTCTTACCCTTGAGGAGATCAAACGTCGCATTTCCAATTACCCATTTTTTGTCCGCCAGGTCCTTCTCGGGTGTCACTATGTCTGCAGTCATGGTTCTATTTTCTACAGTAGAATAACTAAAAGATACATCTTTAAATGAAAGAAG
>JAUPUG010000019.1 GCA_030917685.1 Patescibacteria group bacterium
GATAGTTACGAGAATTGCTCCGTATAGAAAAGAAAGCTTTAATATTGATTGATTAAAGTTTTTCTTAAATGAGTTTGTAGCCTTTACCCCAAATGGTTTTGATTCGTTTTGCATAAATTTTCGGTAATTTTTTTCGTAAATTTTTAAGATGAACATCAACTACATTACTCATTGAATCATAGTTTATATCCCACACATGTTCAAGGAGGTCTCCTCGAGTGAGTACTGTATCTTTGTTTCGTAGAAAATATTCGAGTAATGCGTATTCACGTAGTGTGAGAGTGAGTTCTTTTTCAGCTGGCTCTTTTGCATCGCTGTTTTTTGTGTCGCGCGTGCTGGCGCCCCCTGCGATTTTGTAAGTAACTTTTTGTGTACGTGTATCGAGAGTAAGTCCATCGAGTGTGAATACATCAGTAGTAGTGAGAGGCGCTCGTCTAAAAAGTGTTCGAACTCGCGCGAGCAATTCTTCAAATGCAAATGGTTTTATAAGATAGTCATCTGCACCAGCATCGAGACCATTCACTCGGTCTTCAATAGCATCCTTTGCAGTAAGCATAAGGATTGGAGTCTTTTTGCCTGCTTTTCGTAGGTTTGTACAAACTTCGACACCGTCACGCTTTGGCATCATCACATCGAGGAGTATAAGGTCGTAGGCATTTATACGCGCCATCTTTTCACCCTCTTCACCATCAAATGCAGACTCCACTGCATAGCCATGATTTTGTAGCCCCGTAGAGAGCGCTTTATTTAGTTTTATTTCGTCTTCGACGATAAGGATTTTCATATAGGTAAGTATACATAGTATGAGCAAAAAGTGTGAAGAAAGTATGAAGGGGGTATTTATCCGCATCCTTTGTGTGTGGAACGACAATTTTATATAATATTAGATATGATTATTGAAGTAGATGAATATAAGAAGAAAATCTCGGGATATAATCCCAAAAAATCTGAGGATTTTCATAGCCAAAGTGCAAAAATTGCTGATAGAGATTTTGTAGAGTGTCTAAAATCTAAGAAATATAAAAGTGTCGTCTTAATGGCTGGAGGAACTGCTAGTGGGAAAACCGAATTTGCGAGGTCTTATCTAACTAAAAGAGATCAATTAGTCTACGATGGAACACTTAAGGATTTTGAAGGGTTTAAAATAAAACTGGAGAAAATTAAAAGATATGATAAAAGTATAGAAAATATTAGAGTTATCTTAATAATTCCAAGTGATACTACTGAAGCGTTAGGTGCATTTCTTAAGAGAGATAGAATTATGAAGTTGGATACGTTCTTTGATACTCAAATACGGAGTAAGATGACTGTTGCGCAGATTCTCAAGCAGACCAAAACTAGAGTAGAAATGTATATCAGTCATGTTGGTCCAGACTCAAATAAATTAAAATATACTAGGATGAAACTTGCACGTCGTCGAAATAAAGTAGGTGATGCATTGATTTCAATTGCAATTGCACTAGATGAAATGAGAAAAAATGCGCATATTGAAAATAAATAAGTCTATGATACTATTCTAAATATATGGTAACTATTTTAGGTATACAGCTAGCAGATAGTGGTAAGTCTCGTTATGCTCCTCAAACGGATGCTGTTTTGGCGTATATAAAAGCCGTTAAAGAAGGTAAGTCTCAAGCGAAGAAAATACTCAGCTCCATGGTTGGTAAAACAGTAGTTAAAAAGTAGTTTTGTTTGATATTATATCGATATGATGTATTCACAAGAATCTGTGTATAATTATTTCATATGAACATAAAAAAATTTCTTATAAAACATCGCTTTGTTATATTGAGTACTATTATTGTATGCGCTGTTACGGGCTTAATCGAGCTCTATACAGGACGTTCACTCTTTGGTCCAGATGGGAGATTTGGTTGGTGGGATGGAAATATTTGGGGTAGCGAGAATTCACAGCGTGTAGCGGACGCATATTCTTTCTCACATATTATTCATGGAATGGTGTTCTATGGATTTCTTTGGTTTATCGCTGTGAAGATGAACTTGCCACGATTTGTGATGAAATATAGATTCCTCGTTGCGCTTCTCCTCGAAGCAGGATGGGAACTTTTGGAAAATTCTCCAATCATTATCAATCGGTATCGTGAAGCAACTATTGCTCAAGGGTATGTGGGCGACAGTGTACTCAACTCAGTTTCAGATATTGGAATGGTCGTCGTTGGATTTATAATCGCACGATATGCAAAAGTTTGGATGACTGTGTTACTCATCGTTGCCTTTGAAGTTGGCTGTCTGTTTTGGATACGAGACAACCTAACACTTAACGTACTCATGCTTGCACACCCAGTCGAATCTATAAAAGTGTGGCAGGCGGAAGGGAAGATTTAGGGAGTAACGATAAAGTAGAATTTCGTGATAGTTTTTAACCGGCCTTCACACCCTCCTAGGCAGAAAGTACTATAAATGGTAGAATAGCAGGGTAAGTAGAGTTATACATTAAATTTAGACATAAATAAAAATACTATGCCAACAAAGAAAGCGAACCCAGCGTTGATGAAACCTATGAATATTAGTGCAGACCTAGCAGATATTATCGGAAAAGGTCCATATCCACGAGGAGAAGTTGTTAAGAAGATCTGGGATTATATCAAGTCAAAGGATCTCCAGAACCCAAAGAACAAGCGAAACATTTTTGCTGACGAAAAGCTAGCAAAAATCTTCGGTGGAAAGAAAGAAGTTACAATGTTCGAGCTTACAAGTCTCGTTTCAAAGCAGCTTAGTTAATTCACGGCTGACAGTATGTTTTAGAAAAAGTCGAAGCCCTAGTGTTTCGGCTTTTTCTTTTGTCTACATCATTTGATATACTTTTTATAATTCATGAATACTCAAAATCAAACTCAAACAACTCGCTACCTCCAAGCCTATACCAAAGACGTACAAACTGTCCTCGCGGATCTCAAGACCTCAACTCATGGACTAACAGTGCAACAAGTAGTTGAGAGTGCGAAGATGTATGGTTCAAACACTCTTCCGGAAGCACCAAAAACTTCTCGATTTACAATATTCCTCCGACAATTTCAAAGCTCCATCATATATATACTTCTGGTGGCTGCGACGGTTGTGTATTTTTTGGGCGAGCACGTCGATGCTTCTATTATTCTTGCGGTACTTATCATCAATGCAATAGTTGGAACTATTCAAGAAGGAAAAGCTGAAGACACACTTGCTGCGCTCAAAAATTTCGCTACTACTACTTCAACAGTTATTCGAGATGGAGCAGAGGATTCTATACCTGATACAGAGCTCGTGGTCGGTGACATCATTGTCTTACGAGAGGGTGATAAAGTTGGTGCTGATGCACGACTCATACAGATGACTGATTTGCTAATGGATGAGTCATCTTTGACTGGTGAGTCTGAGGCAGTAGAAAAAACACTCGAACAGATTGAGGGGACAGCATCACTTGCTACTGAATCTTTTAAACAGAGAAATATGGTATTCAAGGGAACCATGATACAAGGTGGCTTTGCGCTCGCTGTAGTTACTGCCGTTGGAGTAGATACAGTTATAGGAAATATATCAGGCGAACTTTCTGCTATTACGACAGATGTGCCACTTAAAGAAAGTATAAAGAAATTATCAAGATGGATTATTGTAATGGTCCTCTTGGTAGGTTTGTTTACTTTCTTTATCGGATTACTGAAGGGGTATAGTGTTACCGTGATGGTTTCTATTGTTATAGCGATGTCTGTTTCCGCTATTCCAGAAGGACTACCTATTACTGTTACATTGATTCTAGCAGCAGGTGTGTATCGAATGGGTAAAAAGAATGCCTTGATCAAAAAACTCCAAGCGGTTGAAGCACTCGGACACGCTGATGTCATTGCAACTGATAAGACAGGGACACTCACCATGAATCAAATGATGATTCAGCAAATATTTTCAGGTGGTTCTTTGTATGATGTATCAGGTGTCGGGTATGAACCAAAGGGTACTCTCACAAAAGATGAGGTGGATGAACAGGGAAACAAAGTACGTACTACTATAGATGCGAAACTTCACGATGAATTATTGATGCTTGGAAAAATTTCAGCACTCGTCTCAAATTCTCCGATTGTGTATGACGAATCGAAACAAATATGGAAAAGAGTTGGTGGTGATCCAACAGAGTCAGCGCTCACAGCGTTCTCACAAAAATTAGGTTTTCTTAAAGACGAAATACTTGGTGAAATGCCATTGCTTGCTGAGGTGGCTTTTTCTTCAGATACAAAATATCACGCTGTATTACATAAAGATGGTATTGATACATTGTATGCAGTAGCAGGTGCACCTGAAGTTATTTTGAATAAATGTGGACAATATTTGAAAAAGAATAAATCTCTAGATATGACTATTGGTGATAGAGAACAAATTGAAAAAGCAATACAGACTATGGCTGGTCAGGGATTACGAGTCATCGCTCTAGCAACAAAAAAGAACCCACCTAAATATGCAGAGGAGGTTGGTAAACTTCCTGAGCTTGTCTTTGTGGGGTTGGTTGGTATTAGTGATGCGCTCCGAGAAGGTATTTTTGAATCGGTACAAAAGGCGCAAAGTGCTGGTATTACCATTGTGATGATTACAGGGGATTATATTGAGACTGCAAAAGCTATTGCGGAAAAAGCGGGAATATATAGAGCGGGAGATGTTGCACTGACTGGTGACGATCTCGCTTCACTTACTGATGATAAACTTCGAGAAATATTGCCAAAGGTAACTGTGTTCGCACGAGTAACTCCTGAGCATAAGTTTAAAATCGTACAACTATATAGATCACTTGGAAAAGTAATCGGTATGACAGGTGACGGCGTGAATGATGCGCTTTCACTTGCTGCAGCGGACCTTGGTATTGCTATGGGTAAAACTGGCACCGAGGTTGCAAAGGAAGCTGCTGATATTATTTTACTCGATGATAATTTTAAAAGTATTGTATCTGCAATAGAAGAAGGGCGATATATTTATCACAGTATCAAAAAAGTTATTACGTACTTGTTGGCTACAAGTATTGCCGAAATATTTATAATCGTCGGTGCGTTGATCGCTGGATATCCGTTAGCACTGCAGCCAAGTCAGATTATCTGGCTCAACTTTGTAACTGATGGCTTTTTAGTTCTCGCACTAGCGATGGAGCAAAACTTTGCAACTTCAAGAGGAGGTTCTGCTACTGGTGCAAATATTTTGAAGAAACCTGATTCAAAGAGTAAATCTCTTGTAACGCGTCCAATGCAAATTAGAATTGTTGTTACTGCTTTGACGATGATGATTGGAACACTCGCTGTATTTGTCGCATATCTTGGTGATAGTTCCGCTAGTAATGGTATGGCAGACTATATGAAAGCTACGACGATGGCTCTCACTGTACTTGCGGTATTCCAATGGTTTAATGCATGGAGTTGCCGGTCTGAACATCATTCAGTTTTCAGTATTCCTTTATTCTCAAATATTTATTTAGTTTGGTCTACTGGTATCATTCTTGTACTACAACTATTGGCAGTATATTGGGCGCCTCTACAATTTATCTTAAAAACTGTGCCGTTGAATGGAGGGGATTGGTTGGTTGTTCTCGCGGTTGCTTCTAGTGTGGTTGTGGTAGATGAGATTAGAAAGTTGTTCTCTAGATTATAATTTACTAAAAAACAAGTATCATATATAATTAACATATGAAATTACATGTATATTTTGTGCTAGGTTTTCATCTGTGTATTTCTTTAATACTCTTTATTGTGCTTGGTGTCTATGTGTTATTTGCTGACTGTAGGGGTTCTAGTTCATTTGATTGCCAAGAATTACCGATCATAATTTTCTCTGGATTCCTTACGTCTCTACTGCTCACGTGTGCATATTTAAAGAAAAATCAGCAGATAGTAAATATATGGCTGTATCGGATTGTAAATTTTTTATGCCTTTTGTGTGTTGGATTGTTCAACCTTTTGATATTTGCAAATAATCTTCTATTCGGCTTAGTATTGATTACTGCTTCAATATCATTATATAAAATTAAAGATAAATTTTTAGTGTTTCCAAGATTTATATTGTGGATACTATGGGCATATATCTTTATTACTTTGTTTTTTATTGGACTGTATGTTAGGTGATTGGATAGTTGTGGTGGTCGCGTCTAGTGTGGTTGTGGTAGATGAGGTGAGAAAGTCGTATAATAAATACATAAGCCGAAGTAATTTATAAATAGAATATAAAAATTCAATTATCCATAGTGCAATGAATGAATCTAAAATACATAACATTTCGAGAGGAAGCCTGTTTTTTGTTATGTTTGCGACTTTATTTCACGGATTCATCTATCTGATAATCAAATCACCTCATGGTGGTGCATCAAATCCAATTGCATCTTCGGTTTTAGAGATAATCTTGATATTTGGCGTTGTTCTCATTCTGTTCATGTCAATTTCATTAATTTTGAAAAATATAAAGATGCAGCGGATAGGAATTTTGTTGGTAGCTATTATTGTATTGTTTGATATTGCCTCTTTTCTCATGACTGGTATGAAGTTGTTAGGAGTTGTGTATGAAGAAACAATTCAAAAAAATGCCACCTCTGCATCTATCAATACAATCCAAGAATCGATAGTTAAAAAAGCAAGTGTAGATGTTGCCTGTAATGGAGAAGCAAATGAATACTATGATCTTGGTTTTGGTTTTACACAGGAATACAAGGGGACTGTGGCTCAGGGTAAAGAAGTGAACATGACGCTTTCTTGTGACCATACAAATCTTTTGGTTACAGGTGCTGTTGATCAAACTATCGTAGTCACCTCAGAGTCAGGTGTTAAACAAGAATTGTCGCGAGGAGGTCCTCACGGCGCTGTTTTGGATACTGATTACAACTTTGACGGATACAATGACATTCTGAGTTTAGTCTCAGCAGGACAGGGGTATGAAGCTGTAGATTCGTACTATGTATTTTTGTACCAACCGAAAACAAACAAATTTTTGTTCAATGAACAGTTGAGCAATCTTCAAAACATAGTCGGTGCTGACGCGACTAAAATAGAAATCTATCAAAGTTTCAATTTTTTTGAAATGGAAGATGGGGAACAAGTACTCAAAAATCAAGTAGTAACTCACACATGGAAGGGAGAGGAGTTGGTAAAGGTCCGAGAAGTGAAAACCAAAGTTGAGTCTAATTAATAATAAAAAATATATGAACATGTGGATAAAAATAATAATAGGAATCGTTATATTAGTAGTTGGTGCGGTGAGTTTGGCTCTGTTTTTTAATAGAAAAGTGGTCGCTAGAGGAAATGAATTTTTCAAAGCCATTGCATTGAAAGACAATGTTTCTGCATATAATATGCTTCGAGTGGATCTTAAGGCTGAATTGAGTCTTGCAGAATTTGAAGATATTATCAAGAGTTTTATACCTTCAGAAATAGCCCTGCCTGTTTCGTGGAATAATAGATCAGTAAAGACAGAAGGCGGTAAGACGAGAGGGTTGCTTAGTGGTGTAGTTACACTTCAGAATGGAGACAAAGTAAATGCAGAAATGCAGTTGGAGAAAGAACAAAAAGTCTGGTACATCAACTATTTCAAATTAGTTCCTGCAGAAGGTCCAGAGTTTACTGCGAAAGTTAAACATATAGGTCAAAGTTTTGTGGAAGAAATTTTGAGTGGTAACACTCAAGCTTCATATGATCTATTACATAAAATGTTTAAAGATGAATTGTCATACGAATCATTTTTGGAAACAGTTGACGCTATAGTTAAATCAAAAGAAGAGTATGCTGGTTTGTCTGATTGGAAGGGTAGAGAGACTGTTGCTGAAGACGGTATTACAAGAGGGGTAATAGAAAGTATAATTACTTTTAAAAAGAGTGAAGAAGAAAAGATATCGTATCCAGTTAGACTCATGCTCAGAAAGGATGAATCTGCTAATGGAGAGTGGAGGATTACGCAATTTGGATTTCATCCCGAAGAAGAGATTTAATATTTAAATATAATAATACAAAATATATGGAATCATTAGAATCATGGATCGAGTCACAATATATTTTGGATGGAAAGAAAGGTGCTTTTGATGTGAGGGTACAGTTAGGTGAGGTTTCAGATGAACTAGCTCTGAGCACTGCACAGATGCTACTCAAAGCAGATTCATACACTATAGTCAGTAAATGCGCATATCCTGATAATAATCTATCAGATGCTGATAGAGATGAAAATGAGCAGCTAATACAAGAAGATGAAGCTAAAAGAAGAGTATATAAAGATAAGGTAATATATACATTCTCTATTCCTCAAGTTGAAAATGGAATTGTGTCAACAGACCCTAATTTGTGTGACACTATTTCAACTATTGCTCAAAATGAAACAGAAGCCTTGCAAAAGATTCAATCTCATTTGCCTGATGGTATAAACATTTCGCAAGTATTATTAAAGACCGTTTTTGTTGTTCCACAAGACTTTTCACTACCACTGTATAGTCTTATTGGTAGGCGATATGTAAAAAATGAGATGCCGTATGGTGATATCGTGCCAGGTGGTGCTCCGTCAAACACCGCTGCGACCCATGATTTTAAAATTGAATTTATCAAAGCAATGAGGGAATCGCAGGCGATAGAAGATGCACAGAAAATAGTGGTTGCTGACGAGTACATCCCTGTACTTGTAGAATCTGAACCATACAATTTTATTGGTAAAGGACATTATCCTTCCAGAAGTTCTATGGAAATTATGTTTTCGAATATGATATAATTAATGTAATTGCATGAAAAAAATGATGTATATAGCTCTTACAATAATTGCGCTAGTCTTCTTAAGTGTCTATGTATTATTTGTGTTTAATATGGAAAGACAGTCTGGAACGCAGATGAAAAATGCATCACTAGGTACTGTTGTATACGGTGAAGTGTTTTCTTTGCAGTCTGAGGATTCAATAATTGTTTTGCCTGATTTTAGACTTAAGTATAAAGGATTAATCCCTTTGTCTGAAGGTGAAGTCCAGAAAATCAAGAAAGAAATAAAAGATGGAATAGATGGTCCAAATCTAGCAGGATATAGATTGTTTGAGCGGTTACCTGAACCTAAAGAGAGTATCATAAATGGGAAAGAAATTAAATTCAAAAACGTTCCATGGGGCTTCGCTGAGTTTAATGTATCTGGTAAGACATATACGATACAAATTGTAGGATTTGAGTTTGATAACTTAGATTTACCGCAATTTACCATCACAGAAGGTGACATGCAAAAAGCGAGAGAAATAACTAAAGATGAAAGAAATTGACGAACATCGCAGGTGTCAAACACCGTACAAAAATTTTCAAAAGTGCATTATCTCGATTTAGATTCGGACATATATGGCGCCTTAGTCACAAGCTTTGTGCCTCATGTAGAGGTTTAAGATATGATGAGTGTGTGGTATAATCAATGTAATTGTATGAAAAAAATACTCACATTACTACTTTATGTTGCGTCTTCAGTTATCTTATTAGTATTCACAAGTGCATACTTACTATTTGCAGATTGTCGAACTTCATATTTTGAATGTAATGAATTTTTTTATATCCTTATAAGTGGTTTTTTTGTTTCTGTGCTCCTTCTGTATGAGTATACAAAAAACAATACATACAATACACTTAGTGAAGGCGTAAATAATCCACGTCCTCTCAATATATGGATATCGAGATTGGTGTTGGTGTATTGTGTCGGTACAGTCGGGGCGCTTTCTCTATTAATTGCAGAGGTAGCTACTACTTCGAGTGTTTTACTAGTGATTGTCTCGGTACTATTTTACGCTTTTAAGAAGTGTGGTTCGAAACTACCAAGATATATACTTTTGGCTTTTTGGTCATTTGTACTTTTTACATTCGGACTCATATTTATATTTACTAATCCTTTCGATAGTACTTTTATAAGAAACGTGGGAGATTCAATAAACAATAGCGACCGAGCTGCATTGACTGCTGAGTTAGAAGATTATATGCAGTCTGCTGTCTATAATCTTGAAACTATCATCAAGCCTGGCTCTAAAGATGAAGTATATAAGGTGTTTCGAGAAAGTATCGTCGACTGTTATACAAGAAATATCTGTGGAACACGCATTCCATCCATTACAGAAGAAGATATGAATTCTTCATTTTTGTCTTTGAGAGAATCTAAAGAAATACGAGTGTATATTAAAAGGGGTGTGTTTGAGTTTGACGAACAATTGGTAGATGATACATCTAAGAATATAGTTGTAGGTTCACTTTCTTCGATAGAATCTTATATTGATTTAGATCAGCCAAAACGTTACACAGCAATATTGGGAAAGTACGTTGTCCCAGAACTAGAAAAGCATCGGTATAAAGAATTTATGATAGATAAAATTGGAATCGATTTTGTAAGGGTAGTTATGTATGGGGAAAAAGAGGGTGATACACCAATTAATTCGGGGACGAAAACTATTTATTTTGTAAAAGAAAATTCTCAAGAAGATGAAATGGGGGATTGGAAAGTCTTGGATACTAAAATGATTAATTGCTCAAAAATAGGTACAAAAGATGTAGTTGGATATAGTGAAGATGCGTTGGTGGAGATATGTAGCTAATCTATAGAGGTTAAACTTTTTTTAAAAAAAACTGTAGTATAATCGAGACATGACTTCTCCAGATCCATGGTGCGCGACAAGTGATGATAATACTCTAGTGAGTCCTGATGGACTATGTAGGGTCAGATATGAAAAATTATCTGAATTTCGTATGTCCTCGCCTCTGGGCGGTGACTGTTATATCGACACATATCTCAGTAAGTTAGATTTAGACAAGGAAACCCAAGGTGCGCCCGATACTACTTTTAAAATCCCAAGCTTTGTGGGTTACCCTGCGTGTTGGCAAGTTGATGGTAGAAAAATTGCTATTCCGCTTTGGAATATTATACAAAATAACGACCCAGAAGAATCCCAAACAATATTTCAAAGACTTGGAATTGTAGATATGAATGAAAATACACTCACTATATACAAACAAGAATTCAGGGTCTTACACATCAAAGCATTTATAGGTACGAAAGTTGAAGGTGTAGATAGTCCTATTCATGACTCAAAAGACTTTGTTTTTGATATTGAAAATGAAGATGTGGTATCCGTTGTCCCGTTAGATAAAATTAATTAAGGATTGGAAGAATAATTAAAAATGCAGGGATATTATGACATATTTAATGTATAATTTAATTGATTACTAACATTTATGCCTTCGAACATACTTTTCTTTATATTGCTCGGTGGTATCGTTCGTATATATCATTTACTTGTGAGTGCCAAGAGAAAACTAAGTAAGGCTGAATTACTTGTACTTATTATTTTTCCTACCTTTACTAGTCTTGTATATATGAGACGGTACAGTGATTACAGTCTATTTTCTTTCGGTAACGTATTTATAATAACTATCATACTTCTTTCTGTAATTTATTTTGCAAAATATATACTACCAAAGATTAATGAAATACAAATACTGATTTGGGTTATATTGTACTGGTATGTCCGGTTTAGTTTAGGGACTGAGATTGGCACTTCTCGCTATATAGATGTCCTATTAGCAGACATTATTCTCATAGCGCTGTCGATTATTACTTTTGTAATTTCAATACTTCATGTTCGGTTGAATAACAAATTAAGACTAGTGCTCTATGTATGGTTTATAGCAATATCTACCTCCGTACTTTATTTTGCTTTACCAGACTATTCTTATGTGATTACAAGTACAGGTACTTTTCCAGACATACCCTCGCACAACTTAAAAACATATGTATTTGCAATACTATATGGATTTCAACTATTCTACATTGTGTGTAATGTACTTTATTTATTTTATCTAATTCCAATACCTGGAAAACACCAGAGTATGAAAGATCGTATAGATGATCTTAAGGAATTCACAGAATTGCTTAGTGCTAAGTTTGACTCGTATCAATTCAAATCAGGAACAGTTATGACGCATATATGTGTTACTGTGATTTTACTGTATCTAAATTTCAATTACGATTTATTCTCGATGTCAAACACTATACTAATCACATTAACAGCTGAGTTCTTAATGCATAGATGGGTTTAAAGAGAAAATGTAAGGAGATATCTTTGAATGGTAAAATATTGAGAAAAAGCCCGTTTTATACTATGATGTCCCTATGTCAAACACGCCAAACGAGGCTGAAAAAGCCTCACAAAAAGACGCCATCAAAAATGGCGCGAACCCAGCTATAGATAAACAAGTAGAAAAGAAAATCACTCCTCGAGCTGAAGATTATTCACAATGGTATCTTGATGTTATTGATGCAGCGGACCTCGCCGATTATGGTCCAGTAAAAGGCACGATGATTATCAAGCCATACGGGTACGCTATCTGGGAAGCTACTCAAAAGATTCTTGATGCAAAATTTGCAGAGTCTGATGTTCAGAATGCATATTTTCCAATGTTCATTCCTGAAAAGTTTCTTACAAAAGAGGCGAGTCACGTGGAGGGCTTTGCACCTGAGATTGCAGTAGTAACCCACGCAGGCGGAAAGAAGCTTGATGAACCGATTGTTGTTCGACCTACATCAGAGACTATTATGTATGATGCCTTTTCGAAATGGATTCGTTCATACCGTGATCTTCCACTTGTTATAAACCAGTGGGCAAACGTAGTGCGATGGGAAATGCGAACGCGACTCTTTTTACGAACAACAGAGTTCTTGTGGCAAGAAGGTCACACTGTGCATGAGACTGAAGCTGAAGCGGATGCGCGAGCACGACAAATGCTTGAAGTGTATAGAGACTTCGCTGAAAACTATATGGCTATTCCTGTTATCCCTGGTCAAAAATCAGAATCAGAAAAGTTCGCTGGCGCACTTAAGACATATACAGTTGAAGCAATGATGCAGGATGGAAAAGCTCTTCAGTATGCGACGTCTCACAACCTTGGACAAAACTTCGCAAAAGCTTTTGACGTAAAGTTTTTGGATAGAGAAAATACAATGCAGTACGGATGGCAGACAAGTTGGGGTCTTAGTACTCGAACTATTGGTGGACTCATCATGGCTCATAGTGATGACAAAGGTTTAGTAATGCCACCAAAGATTGCTTCTATTCAAACTATTATCACCACTATTGTTCCATCTGCAGATCAAAAAGAAATGATCACAGCCAAGGCAGAAGAGCTTAACTCTATTCTCAAAAAAGCTGGAATTAAGTCACGAGTAGATGCGCGAGACCTACGACCTGGAGAAAAGTATTTTGAATGGGAAAAGAAAGGTGTGCCAGTTCGAATTGAGCTTGGTCCAAAAGATATTGCAAATGACGGGGCAATGCTCGTGCGACGAGATACTGGTGAAAAGAGTAAGATCGCACTCGTAGATCTTGTACCATCAGTTGAGAAGCTCCTTGCTGAAATTCAGCAGAATCTTTTTGATAAAGCACTTGAGTATCAAAAAGCTAAGACACGGACAGTTGATTCTTGGGATGATTTTGTAAAAGAAATCGAAGCTGGAAACTTTGTGCACGCGCACTGGTCAGGTGATGCAGATGTAGAAGCTCAGATTAAAGAAGAGACAGGAGCGACTATTCGATGTATGCCGTTTGAGTTTGAAGCAGGTGAGGGTGTTTGTGTTAAGTCTAGAAAGCCGTCTGCAAGACGAGTGCTTTTTGCGAAGGCTTACTAGTCAAATATTGCGGTGCTATAAAGTATTTAAGCTATTAATATAAAAAATATGTACGAACAAGATGTGATATTTGGTCCACTTTCATTTAAACAATTTATTACGCTAGCTGCAGGCTTTGGTTTGTCGTATTTACTTTATAATCAGGTACCACAATATCCGTCTCTGCAAATCTACATATATATTACTATTGCATTTATTGCATCGGTTTCTCTTTATGTCGCTTTTTCCGTTTTTAAAAACAAGGAAATTCCTATTACCCAACTTGAAGAATATTTTAAAAAAATAAAGATCAAAATGCCCAAAGAGCAGTATACAAGAATGATATTTCGAAAGATGGCTGAAGTAGGGTCTCAGATTCAGATGCGAAAAGAGAAAGGCTTACCTGTCGATGAATCTTTTAATAAAGTCTATAGTATTCTACTCGCTGAATATGATATTATTGACCTTGAACATACTAAAAATAACCCTTAAATCACATGCTCATCATCCTACCAATCTTATTCTTTATCATCGCTGGAATTGCTTTTATAACAGTTACCTCCATCCGTCAGATCAACCAATATGAAAGAGGTGTGAAGTTTATGTTCGGAAAATTCCACAAAGTTATGGAGCCAGGTTGGAGACTTGTGTGGCCAGTTATTCAGACGTATCAAAAGATAGACCTTCGAACAAAAGCTGTGGATGTTCCGGATCAAAACGCTATCACAAAAGATAACGTACCTGTAAATGTGAATGCTGTTATCTATTACAAAGTTGTAGCAGCGGAAAAAGCTATTCTCGAAATCGAAGACTTCCAGCATGCAGTAATGCAATACGCTCAGACGACTATGCGAAATGTTGTGGGCGAAGTAACTCTCGATGAACTTCTTGCAAGTCGAGATCATGTTGCAAATCGTATTGAGCAGCTTGTTGAAGAGGTCTCTAGTGCATGGGGTCTCGATGTATCGAGTGTAGAGCTCAAAGATGTGAAGCTTCCAGAAAATATGGAACGAACAATTGCTAAACAGGCTGAAGCTGAGCGAGAAAAGCGAGCGGTGATTATTACTTCAGAAGGAGAGTTGGCTGCATCACAAAACATGGCACAAGCAGCAGCTACACTTTCTGCTGTTCCTGGAGCGCTCCATCTACGAACTCTTCAGTCTATAAACGATATTTCATCTGATTCATCAAACACTGTAGTATTCACAGTACCCCTCGAAACCCTCCAGTCATTCTCAGGGTTCGTGAAAAATATCATTCAGAAATAGCACAGATGTGTAACGTTGCTTAGTTTTATGCGCTAAGGGTAGTCTATAGCGAAACTGTGTTCCTAGTATGGTGTATACTTATAAGTATGAACAATGCATATAATTGGTACTCAACACTTATTAGACCAATGTGGGCGCCTCCTAGCTGGTTATTCGGACCTGTATGGTCTGCGTTATACACCATCATGGCGGTTTCTTTCGGAACGGTATTTTACAAAATATTCAAAAAGGAACTTCCATCAAAAATCGCTTGGCCTTTTATTTTGAACTTAGTATTTAACGGAATCTTCACACCAATTCAATTTGGGCTCAAAAATAATCTTCTAGCATCAATCGATATTTTGCTCGTACTTGCAACTCTCATTTGGTTTATGACTGCCATTTGGAAATACAAAAATATGAGATGGGTGGCACTTGTGAATATCCCATATCTTGTATGGGTTTCACTTGCTACAATCTTGCAGATTACGATTACCGTACTTAATATGTAATATTAGCAAATAACAAGATTCTATGAAAAAAACAATTATAGCAATAGTCTCAGTGGTAATCCTAATTCTATCGTATTGGCTTATATCTCCGTTTTTTATTGATACTGAAGTCTCTGAATCTCTACCTCCAATGTTGATGGAAAAGATTGAGGGTTCAAATACCTCTACTGAAAGTTTGGTAAGAATGAGGGGTACATTTGTTGGGTTCGATAAAATTCACAATGGTACAGGGACAGCATCTATATATTCTTTTGTAAACACTGAGGGTGCCAAGAATTTTTTAAGGTTTGAAGAAGGGTTCCAGGTTAATAATGGACCCGATTTATATGTCGGTTTTGGAAAAAATGGGCAATACGTCAAAG
>JAUPUG010000020.1 GCA_030917685.1 Patescibacteria group bacterium
AATAGAACGAGATGAAATGAATACTGGCGGTGCAAGTAAGCATAACGTAAAGGGTGCGAATGCGAAAAATGAAGCTGAAAGAGGTAAGTGGATTATTCTTCGACCTCAACTTTCTGAATCATGGCCAATACATTTTGGTGATTTAGATTTTAATATTAAGCTCACATCTTTTAAACATACTGGTATTTTCCCAGAGCAGCACAATAACTGGTTGTGGTGTCGTGAGATCATTAAGGACGCAGTCCGTTCAAATAAAACGGCAGATGCTTCAACTGAAGCTCCAAAAAAGCCAACAGTATTAAATTTATTTGGTTACACAGGTGGTGCATCTATTTCAGCCGCGCTTGGTGGTGCTGAGGTCACTCACGTTGATGCTTCACGTTCATCAATCACTTGGGCTAATGAAAATGCAAAATCTTCAAATTTACAGGACGCACCTATTCGGTGGATTCTTGATGATGCACTTGCTTTTGTACACCGAGAGGCTCGACGAGGAAAAAAGTATGATGCCATTATTATGGATCCTCCAGCTTTTGGACGTGGCGCAAAAGGAGAGATTTGGAAAATCGAAGAACACTTTTTAGAACTTTTTGATGCGTGTTTGAAAATACTTTCTGACACACCGTTGTTTGTTGTGGTAAACGGGTATGCCGCTGGATATTCTTCGATTGCATATGAAAATAATATGCAGACGCTCGTACAGCGATTCGGTGGAACTGTAGAGAGCGGCGAACTTACACTTCGAGAGGAAGGTCCTCTTGGACGACTTCTTCCTTGTGGAATTGTGTCTCGTTGGAAGAGATAAGATGTATATCTAGGTAGCCTTTGGAATGTTTAGAAAGTAGCCTTTTGAGCGTCTCTTGTGACTAGAAATAAGCTTTTCTTTATGATAGAGTAGTACACATGGATGAAAAGATAGATGTTCAATCAAATACTGTAAATACTGCTCGTGACACTGCTGAAAATACAGCTGATGCTGTAGGTAGAGATATTGCAGAAATCAATGAAAAGATTGATGCACTAATTTCCTTAGCAGAAGAAAATCAGATGATGATTCGAAATCTTTATCAAAGAGCTCGAATGGCCACTGTATTTATCTTCATCAAGTGGTTTATCATCATCGGTATAACAGTTGGATCATTCTATTACATTCAGCCATTGATAAATAATTTAGTCGGTATATATGGTGGACTTACAGGTGGTACAGGTACGGACTTGTTCAATTTGATAAAATCTATATAATCGGCAGGGTTGGTAAAGCTAGAGATTGAAAGATAAAAATGCCGACGAAGGATGCACGGTCTCAGTTGGTAGAGCATAAAAATGCCGAGGTAGCTCAGTTGGTAGAGCATATCCCTGAAGAGGATGGGGTCGCGAGTTCGAGTCTCGCCCTCGGCACAAATTAAATACGTGAACAACTTATTGGCGTATAAAAAAATACCTTGTATAATTAAATTACATTACAAGAATTCAGACATAATCATTGATATATAAATATGCAATCTAGCGATATACAGTTTCTTGAGTACATTGTTAAGTCATTGGTGGAAAATACAGACGCAGTTAAGACAAGTCGAAGAGTAGATGATATGGGGGTGTTTATTGAACTTATTGTTGACCCAGCTGATATGGGAAAGATCATCGGACGAAACGGTCATACAGCACAGGCTATCCGAACTATTATGAAAGCATTTGGAAAGAAGCATCAGGCAAACATCAGTATTCAAATCAAAGAGCCAGCAGGAAGTGCACGAGTAGTAGGTGAGGGTGCAGCTGTAAAGAGTGTAGATGAAGCGATTGCGGATTTGAATATGTAGGGGTTTGTAAATAATTGACAAAGATTTTTGCGGGAATATAATACAGACATCTTGGGTAAGTAATTGGCTTACCACGGCCCGACTCGAAAGAGAAGGGAATATATAGAAGTCATCCATGTAAAAGTGGGTGATTTTTATTTGTATAGTTCATGAAATCTTTGTTTTATGATAATAAATTCTGACGATTCAACTTGACCGACTTTATTTGATAGTCTACGGTAATCTATAGTTCTAACCTGATGAAGACAGACATAGCTATCTCTTTTGCCGTTTCTAATTTTTACATACCAGTTTCCACTATGAATTTTTGAAGTTGTCGGAGCAACTAAATAAAAGCCGATAGAGAGTTTTTTTAGTATCACGCCAGGTCTTGAAAACCATTCACTTTTACCATTGATTTCAGATCCAATATTTTTACCAAAGCTAATCCACCAGATATCGCTTTCATAGACTATAGGAGGTATATGTTCTCCAGAATCGAGCTTTATTTTCAGCTTTAACCAATCAATAAATTTAAATAATGTCTCCATGCTTTTATTATTCACGAGGGTGTTCAATTTCTTATCAAAATAGAATAAAAAAAGCACTTATGGTAGAGTTTATATACATATGAAAAAAGTATCTTCTTCTAGTCAGGCGTCAGGAAAATCTAAACCCAAGATGAAAAATTCACCCCTCACATTCCATCTCATAACCCTCTTCCCAGAGTCTTTTAATTCATATCTTAATGAGTCTATTTTGGCGCGAGCCCAGAAAGATAAGCTCATTGCGGTGAAGTACTACAACCCTCGGGATTTTGTGAAAGCTAAGGGTGCCCAAAAGAAAAATGAAAAGCCATACCTACGAGTTGATGACAAGCCGTATGGTGGAGGTCCTGGAATGGTTATGCAAGCAGAGCCAATCCTCAAAGCTATAGATAAGGCACTCAAGAGTACTGCAACTAAAAAAATATCCAAAAAAGTACTTATCGTATTTCTTGCTCCTTCAGGTGAACAGTTTACTAACGAACTTGGCACGACGTACGCTTCATCGTATTCGGATATCATTGTCATCTGTGGACGATATGAGGGGATAGATGCTCGTATCAAGAAAGTGTTCAATATGATTGATATTACTGTTGGCCCGTTTGTAACTACTGGCGGTGAGCTTCCTGCTATGATCATGATTGATGTGATTGCACGGCAGATTCCTGGAGTGCTTGGAAGTTTTGATAGTAGGGAAGAATCACGAGTCTCATCTCGCGACGTATATACTCGCCCAGAAGTACTCGTGTATAAAGGTAAGAAATATAAAGTGCCAGAAGTTCTCTTGTCTGGAAACCACAAGTTAATAGATGAATGGCGAGCGAGTGAGGAGAGGAAGGGTGGGGCTAACTAGTACCCCCCCAATACCCAATCTTGACACCACTGGTCAATAACACTATCCACAAGCTCTTAAAACGCCTATAAATAAGACCCCTTACTAATCCACATATCTGTCAATCTTGACTCGTTGACACCTGTGGATAAATCGTTTAATATAAGAAATCTGTGTAAGACGATTGAGTTTTGACCGGCTCTTCGCAGAAACTCCATATTTTTAGCCTCTTTTTTTATATTCATACCTTTAGACACTTATCTTAAATACACACCTTCAGTTCAATATTGGGTCAACAATGTTTCTGGGGGTGTTTGTTTAATATAAGAATATAATTGTCGAATTGTGAAAATGGTGTGCAAAAGTAGGTGTCGGCTAGGTATTACTTATTAGACCGGAAACATTTTCGTAATTTAAAAAACGCACACAATATTTATGTCTCGACCAAAGAAATATTTTTCACGTTTCAAGGAACCGCTTACACCGCTTCCAAACTTAGTAGAAGGACAGCTCGAATCATACAAATGGCTTCTTGAAAAAGGACTCAAAACTGTATTTGATGAGTTTGTAGGAATCAAAGATTATTCAGATAAAAAGTTCGAACTCGACTTTACAGGTTTTGAACTTGTAAAACCAAAGTACGACGAGTTTTACGCAAAAGAAAATAAGCTCAACTATGAAGGAGGTCTTAAGGT
>JAUPUG010000021.1 GCA_030917685.1 Patescibacteria group bacterium
TGAGTTGTCCATTTCGCTCACTTATTTTTCCATGAACTTTTACCAAGCTGTCATTTTGTATGAGCTTCGCAATATATGGCTGATGAAACCACATGAGTTTTATTCGTCCCGTATCATCATCAAGCCATCCTTCAGCTTTTGAGATGTGACTCTTAAAAGACTTACCGGTCTTTAGGGATGAAACTTTTCCATAAATAGTAACAGTTTCGCCAACGATGAGGTCTTGGACGAGTTTGGCTGAAGAAGAATGTTCGTATCGAGTCGGGAAGTGATAGAGGATATCTTGCAGAGTATTGATACCTAATTTTTTGAGCGCAAAAATCTGATCCCCTTTGAGTCTAAAAAAATCCTTACTGTTTTGGTACAAAAATGTGTTGGTCATGTTCAAGGTGTGTATCTGATTCTACTACAGTTTCGGTAGAGTTATTTTCGCTTGAGTTCGGAGCTGATGACACTTCGTCGAGATCATCATGAACTGTCACACTCGCAAGTGGTGTAACTTTTGTCTGTGCAATAATTCGAACTCGTGGATAATATCGGAGTGATAGGGCTAGGGAAATAAAGAAGAGCGGAGCAATATCTACTATGAATGGAACGTTTGTGAGATTGAATAGCCCTGCGAGCACGAGTAAAACTGTCATGGTGGTACTGCTCGCGAATTGTAGCTTGTTTGAAAATATCCAAGCTATCAAACCAAATGAGACAAGGCCTGACATAAATATGAGGAATGACTCACTGAGGTTTGAAGACAAGAAGTTGGGCCAATACAAAATGACATAGTCGGGTACGATAATGCACGCTAATCCTGTATAAAACAGTGAGAATGCAAGACCGAGCTTGAGTGTGAAGTTTATGATTGAATTTCGTAGCATAGTTTTGTGGTGGGATTCATTTTTGGGTAAGTCCTGTGATGAATCCAACGGGTAGTCACTATTATACCACAGATAGAGTGTAGGCTGGAGGGGTGCTTTTTCGTTCCCGCACGCTTGGTTTTATACTGGTCTTGCTTGTCTTTGCGTCTGTCTTCTGGATAAAACCTTCTTTTTCGAGTGAGGTTAGGCTGGATGTAACCTGCTTTGAGATGTCAGTGGGAGTACGGTGTGGCAATTCTGCGTCGAGTAGTGCACAAATCTTTTGTTCATTTATTTTAGAATGTTTTGTAAAAAGTCGAAGTATCGCGCCACGAATCTCACGGTTTGAACCTTTGAATGTTGATTGTTTATTGTAGTGTTTACTTTGTTTGTGTAATGCTGTTTTCTCTCGACCGAGCTTGGCTTTGAGCATGGTTCCGTAATCATATAGTGCGTAATACCATTCACGAGGATTTTCTATTTGCTTTTTGTGATTGAGCGTCTCCTGTAGAAGCTCGTATATATGTATATCAGAAACAGATGAAGATTCTTTAAAGAAAAAATAAAGAAACACTGCACGTATATTGGTTTCAATAAATGGCACTGGGGTATTAAATGCAAAAGCAAGAAGTGCGCCAGCTGTAGACTGACCAATCCCTGGGAGTTTCAGAAGTTCTTCGCGAGTAGTGGGGAACTTTGGTTTCGACGTCGACTTTGATAATTTTAAACTCTCAGTAAACAACGTCTCACAGGCACGCTTTAGGAAAAGCGCACGTCGATTGTATCCAAGCCCTTGCCAGAGAGTGAGCACCTCAGCTTTTGATGCTCTTGCTAGTGATTCTATTGTTCCGAACTTTTTGATAAATTCTTCATATTTTAAAATCACCCGAGAAACCTGAGTTTGCTGGAGCATTACTTCAGAAATAAGAATATAGTAAGGATTAGTAGTTCTACGCCAAGGTAGGTCACGCTTATTTCCTTCGTAGTAGTTCCATATTTCTCGCTCAAATTTACGGAGTTGTTTTGTATCTATATTGCTGGGCATCTTTTGTTGTATACTCAATAGTATACATATATGAGTAATTCAACGCCAAATCCATTTGCTAGCTTAGAACAAAACTTTAAAGGAGATATTGATTATGCAGAAAAGACGCTTGATACATATTCGCATGATGCTAGTCTCTTTGAGGTGCGCCCACAGGTGGTTGTGTTTCCAAAAGATTCAGAGGATATACAATCTCTCGTGCGATGGATAGAGACGGAGCGTGTAGCGGGTCGTGCGTATTCAATAACTCCAAGAGCAGCAGGTACTGATATGTCAGGTGGTGCTATTGGCCGATCAATAATTCTTGATACCACTCGATACATGAATAAGATACAGGAGGTGACTAGTGAGCAGGCAGTGGTACAGCCTGGTTGTTTCTATCGTGATTTGGATAAGGAGACTCAAAAACTAAATCGATTTATGCCTGCATATACCGCTTCTCGGGAGCTCAATGCTGTAGGTGGAATGGTTGGAAATAATAGTGGTGGTGAAAAAGCTATAAAATATGGCAAGACTGAAGAATATATAAAAAGTCTTAAGGTGGTTTTATCTGATGGAAATGAATACACTATACAGCCTCTTACAAAAAACCAGATTGAAGAAAAGATAAAAAATACTTCAAATACTTTTGAATCTGAACTATACAAAAATATTTTCAATTTAATTAACGAGCATTATGAGGAAATAATTTCAGCGAAGCCAAATGTCTCCAAAAACTCTGCTGGATATTATCTCTGGAATGTATACAACAAGGAGACAGGGGAGTTTGATTTGTGTCGACTTATTGTTGGATCACAGGGAACATTGGCGATAGTAACGGAGATTACATTTAGACTTGTACCTACCGAACCGTATTCAAATGTACTCGCAGTATTTTTGCCATCATTACATGAGATAGGAAAATTGGTAGCTGAAATAGTGCCGTTCAAGCCTGACAGTCTTGAAACCTATGATGATAAAA
>JAUPUG010000022.1 GCA_030917685.1 Patescibacteria group bacterium
CATCTCATGAATAAGAAAGAAAAAGAACTCACTGCATATCACGAAGCAGGTCATGCACTTCTCGCTTCTGTTTTGAAACATGCTGATCCAGTTCACAAGGTTTCAATCATTTCTCGAGGACGAGCGGCTGGTTACACGATGAAGCTTCCACTCGAAGAGCGACGAACACAATCTAAGAATGAATTCCTTGATGATATTGCAATGTCACTTGGGGGATATGTAGTTGAGAAAAATATTTTTGGTGATCTTACGACAGGTTCATCAAATGACCTACAAGTATCAACTGCACTCGCAAGGGATATGGTTACTAAGTACGGTATGTCAGACAAGATTGGTCCGATAGCTCTCGAAGCTTCCTCTGGGCGAGCAATGTTTGGGCAGGGAGTAGGAGACAAGGAATATTCTGAAGCCGTAGGTACAACTATCGACTCTGAAGTTTCAAAGATCATGAACGAAGCATATGATCGAGCTCTCAAGGTCATTACTGAAAAACGAGTGGTGCTTGATGCTATTGCAAAGGCGCTTGTTGCTGCTGAGACTCTTGAACAAAAAGAATATGAACAGATTCTGGTTGCTCACGGTATCGAGTTGAAGAAGAAAGAGGTGATTGTTGAGGTTCCGGTTACGATTACAGAATAAGTTGTATACAAGTTTCTTTAGAATTTTTTGATACCACCTTCATATGTCTTTGATATGCTTGTGCGAATATGGCGCTACGCAAATTAAAAGAAAAAGTATTAGAGATGCGCCGAGACGGAATGAGCTATAGTCAGATTAAGGCAGTCGTAAAAGTAAGCAAGAGTACTCTCAGTCTATGGCTTAGAGATTTACCTTTGTCTGATAGTAGAATACGAAAACTCCGAGATTACAGTGCTGTGCGTATAGAGAGGTGTAGAAACACTAAAGCAGAAAAGAAACAATCACGATTGAGTGCTGTATATAAGAAGGTCTCAAGTAATATTGGGAAACTAAGTGATAGAGAGATGTTCTTGTGTGGTCTATTCTTGTATTGGGGCGAAGGTTCAAAGACCAATAGGTATAGTGTCGAAATTACGAATACAGATCCCGCGATGATTAAATTTACATTATTGTGGTTTGAAACTATTGGAATCAATAAAGAGTTTTTGGTAGTGCGTTTAAAAATATATAAAGATATGAATAAAATAAAAATACTTGAGTATTGGTCAAAGTTGCTAAATATCAGTCAAAGTCAATTTAGATTTCATATTAAGAAATCGAATCAGTCCGACATTACGTATAAGAGTGGCTTTGGCTACGGTACGTGTTCAGTCGTATATTGGGATAGAGATAAGGGTGAGTATATTACTCAGTGTTTGAGCTATTTTAAAAACTACTTTTTGTGATATATTAGTCGGGTAAGTGTTTTTAAATGCGCGTGTAGCTCAGTTGGTTAGAGCACCGAGCTTATACCTCGGCGGTCTTTGGTTCAAATCCAAACACGCGCACAATAATGTGTCAAGACATTTAGAAGCTAGCAAAAGTCTAGTGGATTGAGCTCCTGATTACTCAAAATGCACATCCCTTTTCCTGTGAAGGATTTCTGCAAGCAGCGGTTCCTTTGCCTGCATATCAGCTAATTTTCCATACTCTTTAACCATGAGTTGTGCTTCATTCCGTGCGGCTTCTACCATTTTCAAATTCTTGATTGCATTCATTGCGATATCAGAAAGGCCCCACTGTTTACCTGCATAAAGTTCTCCTGCACCACGTTGTGCCAGGTCGAGTTCTGCGAGTTCAAATCCATTCTTAGCAGTTGCTAATGCTTTGAGTCGCTCGATAGTTTTTTCACTTGCCTTACTTTTTCCGGCCGCACCGTTCGCACCCGAACTATCACTCGTAAACACATAACAATATGGTTGATGATTTCCTCGGATAACTCGTCCTCGGAGCTGATGCAACTGAGAAAGTCCAAATCGCTCACCTCCTTCGATGATGATAAGGGAAGCGTTTGGAACATTCACACCCACTTCAACTACAGATGTTGAAACTAAGATATCAATTTCATGTCGTGAAAATCGTTCCATCACTTCTTCTTTTTCAGCAGGTTTCATTTTACTGTGCATGATGTCTATACGGTACTCTGGAAAAACTTTTTCTTTGAGTCGTTTCGCTTCTTCTTTTACTGAACGTGCAAGCACACTCTGTTCTTTTTCAGGATCAGGCTCATTGATACGTGGACAAATAACATATGCTTGTCTGCCGGCTTTGAGTTCTTGTCGAATGTGTTCATACACTGTTTCTCGATCAGACTTTTTACCAGCCTTTCCGCCATTGCCTACAATTTCAGTGATAATCTTTTTTCGCCCACTTGGCATCTGGTCGAGTATCGAAAGGTCGAGGTCGCCATACATAGTGAGTGCAAGGGTTCGGGGAATAGGGGTAGCGGTCATTGAGAGTAAGTGAGGAACACCAAATGTTTTCGGTGCTGTTTTAAATTTTGAAACTTTAACTGGTGCAGTATCTTTTGCACTGACTCCTACATCGCCGTTCGCTGAGGAGTTTCCCTTAACATTTTTCTTTGTCAGCTTCTGTCTCTGTGCTGTTCCAAATCTATGTTGCTCATCAATAATTACATACGCGAGATGTTTGAAGTCTACTGCTTTTTGGATAAGCGCATGAGTACCGATGACTACAGAAATCTCACCACTCGCAACCCATTTTAAAAACTGAGTTCGAGAAATATCTGTCCACCCATCTTTATTTATTTTTGATGGAAATTTACGACAGCCGTTTCCTGTAATGAGGCCAATGGATATCGGCATGTGTTTGAAGTATTGAATGAATGATTCAAAATGCTGACGCGCCAAAATTTCAGTAGGTGCCATGTATGCCACTTGAAGTGTTCCAAAATCTTGCCCTTTAGGTCGAGAAGCAACAGTTGCATATGTAGTCACAGCGGCTACAGCTGTTTTACCAGAACCCACATCTCCTTCGAGTAGTCGTGACATAGGGTGACCAGTTTTGAAATCAGCAAGCACTGTATCTATGGCTTTTTGTTGACCTTCGGTGAGCGCAAAAGGAAATCGACTTGTAAAACTCGCAAGTTCGTCAGGGCTCTTTTCAATAACAAAACTTTGCTCAGCGGATTGTTCAGCGCGAATGAATTCATTCTTGAGTTGGATATAAAATATTTCTTCAAATGCAAATCTTTTTTCTGCAACTTTCGCATCAGCTTCTTTTTTTGGCGTATGTATCCAAACTAGTGCAGTAGCTAAAGAGGGGAGATTGTACTTTTTTAAAATAGCGGATGGAATAGGATCTTTGATATGTGCAAACTCAGGATGCCTAAATATTTTTTGTACGGCATGAAAAA
>JAUPUG010000023.1 GCA_030917685.1 Patescibacteria group bacterium
AATATTCTTTATCTGGCCGACTTGCCATCAATCGCTGATTTGTTTCTGGATCTACATACAAAACTATAGTAAGGTCTGGGCGCGGAATTTTAAATATTTCAAACTCAAGATTATCAAGCCAGTCGAGATACACATCACGTTCTTTCAAATCATCAATCTTCCCTGCCTGATGTCCCATGCTTGCTGACACATATCGATCAGATACAAGAATAGTCCCTGCTTCCAACTTTTTCTTCATATCAAATGAGTGGTCATATCGATCTACTGCGTAAAACATTGAGCCGACATACGGTCCAACTTCGAGTGCTGTACCGAATCCACCATGCAAATATTTTTCTACTAGATAACATGATGGTGTTCCATATCGCGGAAAATCTATCGCTTGCACCAAACTATTTGCAACTACATCTTCTTGAGTTGGATCTTTTTCTTCATCGAGGTCTTTTAAGTCTTCAGCTTTCGAACCTGATGATGAATTTCCTGGGACATGCGGAGCGAACAAACTAGCTTCGCCAGATACCAATCCGGCACCCTGAGCAATTAAACGCTCAAGAAGCTTAGCGGTCTGCGTCTTTTTACCAGATCCATCAGTACCTTCAATTACAATAAGCTTTCCCTTTTTAAGACTCGTGTGATTGGTTACAGCTTGTTCACTCATTCTTTTAATAATTATTTAATAGATTTCAAAACTTTATCAATTTTTTCTGCAATCTTTTTGAAGTCTGCTTCTTTCTTTCCTCGAGTTGTTTCAGCTGGAGTTCCAAGTCGAATACCTGATGGATCAAATGGTGATCTTTTCTCTCCTGGTACAGTATTTTTATTACAAATTATTCCTGCTTTCTCAAGTGCGAGTTCTGCAACTTTTCCAGGAACACCCCCTGCTCCGAGCGCCATTTCACCGTGTTTTATACTTCGAGCAACATCAGCTGTTACTTTTTCGCCATTCATCCATGTATCTACAAGTACCATATGACTATCAGTACCATCAGCCACAATATGCCAGCCTCGTTTCTGGAGTTCAATAGCGAGAACTTTTGCATTCTTAATCACTTGTTTTGCATACGTTTTAAACTTCGCTTCTCCAGCCTCTTTGAGAGCAACAGCAATACCTGCAATTTGACTCTCATGTGGACCGCCTTGAAGTCCTGGAAAGACAGCCTTATCAATTTTTTTGTTAAGCTCACGTGCATCTATTCGTGAAAAAATCATCGCGCCTCGTGGACCTCGAAGAGTTTTGTGAGTTGTAGTAGTTACAATATCCGCATATGGAAAAGGACTTGGATACGCCTTACCCGCAATGAGTCCTGCAAGGTGAGACATATCTACCATGAGTAATGCGCCCGCCTCATCCGCAATTTTTCTAAACCGCTTCCAATCAACCTCTCGAGGATACGCCGTAAATCCTGCAACGATGATTGCCGGTTTTTCACTCTTTGCCAATTCTTCTACATAATCATAATCCAAAGTTTCTGTTTCAGGATCTACGATATATGTAAGTGGTGTCCAAGCTTTTCCAGTAATAGAAACCTTTTGACCATGTGAAAGATGTCCACCTGAAGTAAGAGCCATTCCCATAATCTTAGAACCAATAGGAGCAAGCCCAAGATACACAGCCAAGTTTGCATTCGCTCCAGACCACGGTTGCACGTTTACATGCCACTTCCCTTTATTTGCACCCGTGTCCAAACCAAAAAGTTTTAGTGCTCGTGTCTGCGCAAGAGTTTCAAGCTGATCAACCACTTGATTGCCTCCATAGTATCGTGCACCTGGATAACCTTCCGCATATTTATTATCAAACACAGAACCAAGAGCTTCGAGTGCATCAGCTGAACAATAGTTTTCTGATGCAATAAGATTAATTACACTTTTCTGTCGCTTCTTTTCTGCTTCTATGAGTTTCTTGATTTGAAGGTCTTTCATTTTAGTTCCGCTTTGCGCGTAAGTTAAATTATGAGTTTGAGTAATTTTGTAAAGTCCGTCAAATATCTAACAATGTCAATTATACGCCCCAGTCTTAAATTTGCTACAATAGTACTAATTATCCAATAAAACATTAAAACTATGAATACCCCTGAAGTGACGAACCCTCACGACGCAGAGTATCTAAAGTTATTGCGTCACATAAAAGAGCACGGTGCAACAAAGACGGATAGAACTGGTACAGGTACAAAGTCAGTATTTGGCTACCAAATGCGGTTTGATTTGCAGAAAGGTTTCCCCTTACTCACGACGAAAAAGGTATTCTTGAACGGAATTATCCATGAATTACTTTGGTTCATTAAAGGAGATACAAATCTTCAATATCTTGCGGAACGTAATGTACATATTTGGGACGAATGGCCTTATAAAGACTATCTAAAGAGAAACAACAGAGCGATTCCAAATACCGATTCTGAAGAATGGAAAACGGGGCTTAAATCATTTGTTGAAAAAATTACTACTGATTCAGAATTTGCAAAAGAATATGGAAATCTTGGACCAATCTATGGATATCAGTGGAGACATTGGAAAACTCCAGACGGAAGAGAGATTGATCAACTAAAAGAAGCCGTTGATACCATTAGGAAAAGTCCTGATTCACGTAGAATCATAGTGAGTGCATGGAATCCTTCAGACATCGAGGAAATGGCAAAAGCAGGACTTCCTCCTTGTCACTGTCTCTTCCAATTTTACGTTGCTGATGGAAAGCTTTCTTGTCAGTTGTATCAAAGAAGTTGCGACACGTTCTTGGGTGTACCTTTTAATATCGCATCGTATGCATTACTTACTATGATGATTGCACAAGTATGTGACCTAAAACCCGGCGAATTTATTTGGACCGGCGGAGACACACACTTGTATTCAAATCATTTTGAACAAGTAGATGAACAACTTTCTCGCGAAGCACGACCAGCACCAACTATGAAGATTAATCCTGAGGTAAAAGATTTATTTGATTTCAAGTTTGAAGACTTCACACTTGAAGGGTATGATCCACACCCAGCGATAAAAGCACCTATAGCTGTGTAAACTAAAAAATAGTAAATCAAATCCATGGAAATATTTATAATAGCCGCACAAACCGCAGATGGATTTATAGCACGAGACGCAAATCATCCAGCAGTTTGGACGAGCAAGGAAGACAAAAAAAGATTTGTCGAACTAACAAAAGACGCTGGGGTTGTCGTGATGGGATCTACTACTTTTAAGACACTCCCTAGGCCACTCAAAGAACGACTGAATGTAGTGTATTCAAACAGTCTAAAAGATGTGGACTTGAATACTGATCCCGAAAGAAAGTGTATGGTTACAAACAAGCAACCTGCTGATTTAGTAGAAAATCTCGCTCAGCTCGGTTATACGAAAATTGCCATTTGTGGAGGCTCCGAAGTTTACTCTTTATTTATAGAGTCAGGTCTTGTTGATAAAGTGTATCTCACCGTTGAGCCCATTCTTTTTGGCAGTGGAATTAGCGTGTTCAAGAGGTCTCTATCTACTGACATACAGATGAAGCTCGATAAAAGCGAAGTCACAGAACAAGGAACTGTATTTCTAGATTACACAATCTTGAAATAGGAAACTAGAGGTATATACTTGATGTTATGAAAAAGCACACTCCTAAAAAAGAACCTCACAAAGTTGCTAAAACAGCACAAAAATACCTATCCAAATTAGGAGGTATTGAAGACACTCGTCCATCATGGGATGAATATTTTATGGCGATTACAGATGTGATTGGGACTCGTGGAACTTGTGACCGAGGGCGAGCAGGTTGTGTTATCGTAAAAGACAAGAGAATCTTGGCTACTGGCTATGTGGGTGCACCAGCAGGACTTCCCCATTGCGACCAAGTGGGTCACGAAATGCATAAAGTAGTACATGAGGATGGTTCTGAAACTATGCACTGCATTCGTACCACACACGCAGAGCAAAATGCTATTGCGCACGCTGGGCGTGTTGGTATAGCACTCGATGGTTCAACTCTCTATTGCAAGATGACACCGTGCTACACTTGTGCGAAAATTATACTAAATGCAGGAATCAAAAGAATCGTAGTACAAAAAGACTATCACGCATCAAAACAGTCAAAGCGTATTTTTAAAGAAAGTAAAACACCGCTCGCCGTACTAACAGAAGAAACGGAAACGTACGCAAATATGAAGTAACTTAACCTCTATAAATTCATGAAACTCAAAATCAAAAAACTTCATCCAAACGCAAAGATTCCAAGTTATGCTCATCATGGTGATGCAGGTTTTGATTTGTATGTTCCAGAACCTATTACTCTACAACCAGGTGATCGAAAGACTATTCCCCTCGGTATTGCAGTAGAGATACCAGATGGATACGTAGGGCTTATGTTTGATAAAAGCAGTTTGTCTCACAAGCAAGGACTTAAAACTTTTGGAAATGTCATAGACTCGGGTTACAGAGGTGAAATACATGCAGGTTTAATAAATCAATCAGGACAAACACAAACTCTCGAAGCAGGTCAAAAGATTATTCAAATGCTTATTATGCCAGTGATGACTGTTGATATTGAGGAGGTGGAGATGTTGAGTGAATCTAAGCGTGGAGATGGAGCTTTTGGAAGTAGTGGAAAGTATTAGTTTTACAAGTTACGGTTTTTTTCTTTTTATAAAGCGAGCAAAAATAAAAACACCCCATTTCTGAGGTGTTTTTATTTTATGAGCATCTTACCCAACCACCTCTACTCCAAGAGATCGACATGTTCCTTCGATCATCTTCATTGCGCCTTCGATGTCCTTTGCGTTCATATCAGGCATTTTTCGTTCTGCGATTTCTCGAACTTGAGCTCGAGTGATCTTTCCTACTTTCTTTGTATTAGCAGTTCCAGAACCAGACTCGATACTGATAGCCTTTTTAACAAGGTTAGCAGCAGGAGGGGTCTTGAGGATGAAGTCGTATGACCGGTCTTCATATACAGTAATCACTGTTGGGATAATGTCCCCCATCATAGACATAGTTGCATCATTGAACTTCTTTACGAAATCTCCGATAGCGATACCTGCCTGACCGAGAGCTGGACCAATAGGTGGAGCTGGATTAGCTTTACCTGCTGGGATTTGTAACTTTAACTTCTTTGTTATCTTTTTAGCCATTTTTTTGTATAAGGACCCTTATTCCAGGCCTTGATATATTATTGATTAATTGGGTCTTAGAGTACCTTATGTTCTCTTAACTTGCAAGAAGTCAAGTTCAACTGGTGTTTCTCGTCCGAACATTGATACAAGGACTTTTACCTTTCCTCGATCATTGTCCACTTCTGATACCTTACCTTCCATATCTTTGAAAGGACCATCTGTAATGAGAATCATATCTCCATCAGTAAGATCAATAGTATGCTTAACATTACCTGTATTCATTCGTGCAAAGAGTGTTTCAACTTCAGACTTATCAAGAGGTACAGGCACAGTTCCAGAACCGACGAATCCAGTTACTCGAGGAGTGTTTCGAACTACATACCATGAATCGTCAGTTACAATCATGTCTACGAGTACATATCCTGGGTAAATCTTTTCCTCTTCTTCTATTCGCTTACCTGCTTTGATTTTAATCTTCTTTTCTGTTGGCACAATTACATTAAAAATCTTATCTTCCATAAGAAGCGATTCAATTCGCTGTTTGAGATTTCGAAGTACTGCATTTTCATATCCAGCATATGTGTGGATTGCATACCAATTTCGTTGTCCTTCTGCTTGTTTTGCCATAGTAGTTTAGTTTAAAGATGGAATAAGAAGTGCCAATCCTGCCGCGAATACTGAGTCTAAAAGTCCTAGATATGCAGAGACTGCAATAGAAACTACAACAACAAGGATACTGTAAATAACAGTTTGTCGTCGAGTTGGCCAAGTAACATGTTTCATTTCAGCCGTTGTTTCCTTTATATATTGTTTTATAGCCATTTTGTTTTGCGAAATTGCGCTTTTGTCGCTTTTTCAGTAATTAAGTAATAAAACTTGTATTTAAAAACACCCTTTCGGGTGTCTTTAATGTATATCTTTATTCTATGCTTTTTGGAGTTTTTGTCAAATCTAAGGGTACACTTATGCAAGGAGACACTTGTCCTGCGGGCAACGCTACTTGATCTGATATGTAATAGTCACTTCTAAAGTAACTTTATTTGTACCTATTGGTAGATCTGGTGCAACTGAAGCTTTTTCCATCATTGGTCGAGCTGATACGTAGTCCATAGCGTATGGATATCCTCCTCCACCGTTTTCATTGAATGAAGTTATTTTTACAAGCTTTACTCCAAGAGCCTTTGCGAGCATTTCAGCTTCTTGTCGAGCTTTGATAATAGCTTCGTTTCGCACAACTCGCTTGTAGGCTTCAATATCATCAATAGTGTTTGAAGGAGTAGAAGCTTTTACACCGATAGAGCCGAGCCCTCCAACAAGTTCACTCACTAGTTTTTCATTTTTATTGATATCACGAACTTTTACTTGAACACTGAGAGATGTTGTATATCCAGAGATTATTGATTCAGAATTACAAGGTGGCATAATTGTTGGTATTGCAACAGACATTGACGATACCGCACCATCTGCAGAACCTGAAGATACTCCTGCTCCACCAGAACGTGGAACTACGCAGCCCTTGTATGAAGTCTCGTACTTTGGATATGTATTGAGTCCTAGGGTTTTAATATCCGCCTCCTTTATTCCCTTACTTTTTACAAACTCAATTGCTTTATTGTTTATAGTAGCTGCTTTTGACTGAGCTTCATCTATGGTCTTTCCGTCAGATTCAACACTCCAAGAGAAAGTTGTAACATCTGGCTTAACATCCATATCTGATTTACCTGTAACTGAGATAACATTTTGAACGCTATTTAGTGGATTTTCTCCAATAGTTGAATATGTCTTTACTTCATTTATTGTCTTCACAAGCAAAAACAAAGTAAGTACGCCGATAGCTACTGATCCTGCAATTTTAATAAAATTATTTAATTCTTCTGATGTAAAATTAAAATGATGTGGTGTTGGATTCATGCATCTATTATATCACATCGTACGTATCCCCTTATGGAAAAACACCCAATCCCGAAAAAATGAACTTCTACTTACTTATTTTGCGTTCATATGCATCAAATACATTTTGAAACAACGACGAAACCGTAAGAGGTCCTACCCCACCCGGAACCGGAGAGATTGCTGCTACAATTTCAGATACAGCTTTAAAATCGACATCTCCGTGAACTTTATCTACTTCTTCATCTTTTATAAAAGTAATACCGACATCCACTACGACCTGATGAGGTCTTACAAAGTGTTCATCTATAAGTCTTGGAAAGCCTACCGCACTTATTATAATGTCAGCTTCAAGAGTATGGTCAGAAAGCTTTTTCGTCCCAGAGTGGCAGACTGTTACTGTTGCACCCTTGTTCATAAGTGCTATAGCTGTCGGCTTACCCACCAAAGTCGATCTACCTATGACCACAACCTTCTTACCAGAAACATCTATATTGTAATACTCCAACATGGTCAAAACCGCACGAGCAGTAGCTGGCAATATATACCCTTTATCATTAGTCCATAAGCCTCGAATATTTTCTGAGGTAAGCCCATCAACATCTTTCTCTGGAGCAACAGCTTCGATGATTGTATCCCTATCAATATGCTTTGGAAGTGGCAGTTGAATAATAATTCCATGCACAGCATCGTCAGTATTTAAGGACTGAATTTCGGTCAAAACATCAGATGTCTTTACTGTGTCTGGCAAGTGAATATGTAGAACTTCAACACCAATCGCATGACCGAACTTCTTTTTATGCTCTATGTATTTGGTTGATTCTTTCGTATTCCCAATCTGAACAATAGCCAAACACGGCTTTGCATATCCATCTGCAATCTTAATAGCAATCTTTGTGGAAAGATCTTGCTTAATCTCACTATTTATCTTTTTTCCATCAAGGATAAGTACCATATATATTTATACAATACGCCAAATTATAAGAAATACAACACTGCGACAAAAACTAAAGATAGAACAATACGATACACACCAAAAACAGCAAAAGAATGTTTTTGTATATAAGAAAGGAATGTTTTAATTGCTACGAGCGCCACAACAAAGGCTGTTACAAAACCCACCGCAAGCAAACTAAATTGTTCACTTGAAAAGGAATCATGATGCTTATATAAATCGAGTGCGGTAGCCGAAAACATAACAGGTATTGCCAAAAGAAAAGAAAATTCTACAACCACCTTTCGTGAGAGTCCTACAAGTTGACCGCCTATTATTGTTGCAGCAGAACGAGAAACCCCAGGGATGATTGCGATTGATTGAAAAAGCCCTATGTATAAAGCTTGTTTAATTGATACACTTTTTTCATCAACTGTTTCTTCTACGGCACCAACTGCGTCACTTTGCGAAATTTCCTTGTTATTCGCCTCACTTTTGTGTGTCTTATGCTTTTTTTCAAATAAAAGAATAATAATTCCACCTATAAATAGTGAAGCTATAACAATACGCACGTCTCCAAGTAAATACTTTTTTGCAAACGAGTACAGAGCAAGGCCGATAATTGCTGTTGGAACAAACGCGACACCCACTTTGAACATTAACCTAAAGTTCTTAAATACTTTTTGGCGATACATGAATACAACCGCTAGAATTGCTCCGAGTTGGATTATTATTTCAAAACTTTTTGTAAAAAGATCTGTGCCAATATTTAAAATGTGGCTAGTCAAAATCATATGCCCAGTGGAAGAAACAGGCAAAAATTCTGTCACACCCTCCACAACTCCAAGCAATATTGCATCAAAAATATTCATCATAATATATAGTAAATTTATATAGATACAGACTATCAATACCTATGTGATTAGTCTAGTGACTCTCTTCAGTAAATACTAGTTATTTCTCCAATGCCTTTCATGCATCACAATAGAAATACAAGCTATTATAAGTCCAATCAAAGCACCAGCTAGTACATCGGTCATATAATGCACACCCAGATAGACTCGACTTAGTCCAACACAAACACAAGCAAGACTCAATAAAAAGACAAAACATCTTCTTCCCCAAATATTCTGAAAATGATTTTTATATGCATATATAACTAACACACAAAAGACTACCGCGATCATAGCGTGAGCACTCGCAAAACTATAGCCTGTTTCTTGTATTACCCCTCCAGGAGGTCTAGGTAATTGAACAAGAATCTTTGTAACATACGCAACCATCGCAGATACCCCAATAGTTACACAGAACTGTATTATGTGTTCATATTTTTTATGTAGCCACATAACCATCACCAAAACCAAACAATACAATGCTATATGTACAGGATTACCTATATCAGTCAAAACCAAAAAGAACTTTGTCAAAAATGGAGAATGAATCGATGTAAAGAAATCGGTTGCATATGCATTAATTACATTTAACTCATCTAATCGAATAAAGTTCATAATATGTACACTATCTCAATAGCTTATTGTGGTTTTACAACGGGTTCGACGAAGTTGCCTTGATAAATACAAGATTTTTACCTGTTCCCCCTTTAAAAATGAGAATTAATTTTTCAGTATCCAACTGTTGGATTTGATATATGTACACCTCTTTCTGATGCCCGGGCTCATATTGCTCTTTCTTAAAATAATACTTGGGCTCGCCGGGGTTTCCACTTTCAAACTGTGTTTTCGAATATGCGGAATAATTTGGAGATTGGGCACTATTTGTCGACGAACTCTTGTCACTCATATCAGCACTTGAGTCATTGCTCGCTTGATTGTCTATATCTTTATTTTCATTTACTTTATATATAAAATCTGGACCATCGGACAATGAGACAGACTCAGGAACAGCAGAGTACGCTCTCCAAACTCCAAAACCCTCTTTTACACCTTCATAATACTCATTGAACTTGTTCTGAGTGTTTATCTCTAACTTGTACTTTCCATCATATTCGCTAACCCAAGTACCTTGAATAAATTCATTGATTTTATTCAAGGTGTTTGCTTCAACCTGCGTTAGTACTTTAATATCCTCTTGTTTTTCTGTTTGAATTTTAACAACAGCTTGTTCCTGCCCTATTATTCCCGAAGCTTTATTTTGATAATTTATAGAAGTCTTAATCAAAGCATACGGAAATCCGATAAATAACAGCAGTAAAAATATGAATTTTATACTGAGATGAGACAAGGGTGAACCCCCTTTTTGTGATAAGCCAAAATTCATATGTTGACGTTTTTTTCAGTACTAGTGTTTATATACCTGTGCTAATTTTCTATGAATGCAGGATTGTTGACACATGTAGAAAATTTAAAGGCTGATGCTGAAAGTGGACTTGGTGCACCAACCATATTACCGTCGTCACAAGTTAATGTTGCTTTAACATCGTTACAAGTCTGTCCTTTTCCAGAGATAGATTTTGAATAG
>JAUPUG010000024.1 GCA_030917685.1 Patescibacteria group bacterium
GAAAACAAAATCTGGCATAGAAACCCTGTATGGTTTCTCGACGGCAATCCGATAGTTGGGTATGACAAATTAAAAGATTCAGTGCGTCTATTATTCTGGAGTGGACAATCTTTTGACGAGGAAGGTCTGCATCCTGAGGGTAGTTTTAAAGCGGCTGAAATACGATATACCAATAGCTCACAGATTAATACAAAAGATATAAAACGTTGGCTCAAAAAGTCTAAAGAGATTCAATGGGATTATAAAAACATCCGGAAGACGAGGGGAGTATTGAAGAAGGTTAAATAAACTGTATAAGGATCAGACAAATACTGATAAAAACACAAATCCTAATATATAAGCTATACTACCTACATGATTATACTTTTTATTGTAGGCATATTGCTTGGGGCAGTTTCAGTTATTTTTGCATTGCAAAATATCGCTGTCATAACCGTCACATTTTTCTCATGGACTATTACAGGTTCACTCGCTGTCATCTTATTAGCCGCTCTCGCGATGGGTATTTGCATTACTATACTATTACTATTGCCTGAAACTATTAAAAATTATTTCAAATACAGAGCTTTATTGAAAGAGAATCAAAAACTACACGAGGAATTACAAAAACAGAAAGAACTTACTGTATTTGCAAAACATGACATAGCTCCAGACGAGGTGATTGCTTCGATTGAACATGGGGCGATAGACGTGCATTAAAAAGAGTCTATATTTTTGATATACTTGATATATGCAAAAATTACATTTCACAATTCAAATACAGGCTCCAAAAGAAAAAGTTTGGGATACAATGCTTCAAGATGCGACATATAGAGAGTGGACTAAGCCATTCAATGACGGCTCACGATATGAAGGAAGTTGGGATGTGGGTGCTGAAATAAAGTTTGTCGGCTCTGATGAAGAAGGAAATGAATATGGTGGAATGTATGCAAAAATAAGGGAAAATAGACTCCATGAATTTATCTCCATTGAGCACCTTGGGCTAATTGGACTAGATGGTTCCGTTGATACTACGAGTGATGAAGTGAAAAAGTGGACTCCAGCATTTGAAAATTATACGTTCAAAGAAATTTCTGGAGCCGAATCTGATAGCGAATTTGCTGGTGGTACAGAACTTTCTGTTGATGTAGACACCAACGAAGAGTATAAAGAAATGTTCGAGGGCACATGGCCAAAGGCTTTGCTGGTATTGAAGGAATTGGCAGAGAAGTAAGAGAAAAAATACCATAAGTATAGTTTGTAAAAAATATTTTGTGATATAATTTACGTATTACAAATGTAATTAAACCGAATACATATATGCCAAAAGGAGTAGAAAGAAAAAAAGAAGCTAAGAAGCCAAAAACATCGACTAAAAAGAGAAAGTAATCTTAGTTAGAAAATTAAAAATACACGATGCGAATAATCCTTGCTCGTGTGTTTTTAATTTTATAAGAATGTGAGTGAACTCTACCTCTATATCTACCTATTCATCCACCAATGTGTGCGTATGAAGTATCTAGTAGATACACACTGGATATTTCATGCACAGCGAATCAATCTGCTTTTTTACTGCACACAAAAATCTTCGGCTGAATAATAGATCCAACGGAAGTAGTAAGTTTCAGTGAAACTGCTTTTTCTATTGTAAAAGCTGAACCCCTCAAAGCTTTTCCAAGGGTTTCTACCTCTGTTGTGTATACAACGAGCACTCCGTCTTCCTTGAGTTTCTCCGTAGCGTATTCCACCAAAGTCTTATACAGCTTGTCCAAGTCATCACCTTTACCAACCTGCATTCCAAAAGGTAAATCGCTCGTGATGACATCAAAGAGAGCACGTTCGTTACCAAAGTTGGGTTTATCCAATAAGTCAGCTGTCTTTATCTGTATATCTCTAATTAAACCTGCATTTTGAATATTGTGAATAGCTTGAGAATTCGTTTTCTTATCAATATCAAAACCTAGGAAGTGTCCGCTCATACTAGCGTCCGCTGTTGCAAATTGAAGACGCGCCTCGATGAGTAACGTAGCACTGCCAGAACAAATATTTAAATATGATAAGTTTGCATGCGTATTGTGATCGAGTGGGTGTGGAGATGAAAGCGACGGTGTCCGTGTAAGTATGTGTGAAAAAGCCATTGTATTCATCGCATATGCAACTGTTGGATTAATCCCACCTTTAATATGTTCAATTTTATAATCTCGCACAGATAACGGTCGGGGAGTGAGACGTACTCCGACTTCCCAGAGTGCGTCTGGTCTGTGTATGTACATATCTAAATCTACTCCCAAACTAAGATTGCCCGCCTCCGCACTTGCAATGCCACTATTAGTGCCCGCAATTTGTATCGCCTGCAATTTAAAAGTCTCTGAGATATATCTTTGAATTGACTGAACTTCTGGTGAGTCTGATCCTGCACATCGGAGCTTAAATGTTTTAAAAGCGGACTTTTCTTTTGATGCCATTTTCTCTTTCTCAAGTCTGAGCACTGTCTCTACCATGTCTCCAAGTATAGACTTGTGATTATTGATATGGAGTGGATGCAATTTTTCTCCACGCTGCACCAAGAACACATTCATTACGCTTTTAAGTGAAAGAAGTCCTGCATATATTTCTGTGTCGATTGTTGATATTTCCTCGCCAATATCGCTAATATTTTCATCAATATCTGATTCAATACTCATGTCGAAATTAAAAAACAGAGAATCGTCATTTCTTTCACTGAGAAATATTTTACCTTTCAATGGGGTACATTTAGATATCTCGCCGAGTACGACTTCTTGTAGTCCTGATATAAAGGTTATCTTTAGCTGTTCCATACGGCCATACTACAGCAAAATGCTAAAAAGGGAACCAATTAAGGGGTACTAGTAAAATTGGCGCTAATAGTGCATAAGATTACACACGAAAATGCTTAGGTGTTGTATAATACTGTACATACAAATTGACATAATATACATACATTTATGAAGTACGCTTTAATGGCTTTAAAAAAATACGCAGTATTCAGCGGCAGATCAAGAAGATCAGAATATTGGTATTTTATTTTATTCTCAACGATTATTAGTTTTATTCTTACTTTCGTCGATTTAATTATCAGTCAGGGTACTCAGATGAATTTCGTGGTGTTTCAAGCGCTGTTCGGCCTTTTTGTAGTCATTCCAGGACTTGCGGTACTCGTGCGACGTCTACATGATATTGGAAAAAGTGGTTGGTGGATGCTTATTTTACTAATTCCAATCGTCGGATACATATTACTTTTGGTTTGGCTTGCTACAAATAGTCAGCCAGGCGTGAATCAGTATGGTCCAAATCCTAAAGAATCAAATCAAACCTCGACCCAAGCAAATACATTGCCTATAGAAAATAATTTCACACGACCTACATCTCCAATTGTGTCAGCGCCTGTAAATGATATTACACCACCGACAACTCCAACAAGCAACTTAAGTTAATTCAATAAGTAGTGATACAATAAATAAATGTCAGTACTTCAAGGTGTCCCTGTAACAAGTAGTATTTTTTATTTTTTGATAATGGCGTGTGTGATTTTGCTTGCAGAAGTGATCGCCCGAAAAAGTTCATTTTTTAATCGCTTAACAACACCTAAACACGATACGCTCGAAGCTGAGTCAATCGTGAATGCAAAACTTAAGAATCGACATGAAATGCTCGATGGACTACGAGGCTTTTTGGCACTCGGTGTTTTGTTTCAACATGCAATTACTAATTTTGCATATTTTTCCACCGGAGTATGGAAAATAACTGATGTACGTTTCTATCGTCATGCTGGAGGGGAGGCGGTCATCTTATTTTTCATGATCACAAGCTTTTTGTATTGGTCAAAGGCTATTGCACAGCGTGGGCAGGTAGATGTAAAAAGTATTTACAAAAATAGATTCAGACGACTTGCGCCGATGTATCTATTCTCAGCACTTCTAGTTACTGGGTCTGTACTTATTCAAACCAATTTTCAGATTGTTTCAATAGGCGAATTTTTCAAAGATATACTTTCTTGGCTCTCACTCGGACTCATTACAACTACATCTGTAAATGGTGTGAGTATTATTCCTATAAATGCTGGTATTCACTGGACACTTCATTATGAGTGGATTTTCTATTTATTACTTCCTTTTGCTGCAATAGCTCTCCGTGGTGGTTGGCATAGACTTGTAGCGATTCCATTCATCGCGCTTGTATTGATGCTGTCAGATTGGGGGTATTGGATTATCTTCTTGTTCGGTATAGCGGCAGCGCACATAGTTCATGTGTGGCCGAGAGTTCAATGGATATACAAGAGTGGACCTCTAAATGTCAAAAACGTAGTAAGAAATTGGTCTGTATCAGTATTGCCAATCGTCGGTTTGCTTTCTATCTATTTCATACATTACAAACCATACGGTGTACCTCAGTATGTAGTCAGTCTAGGTATCCTTCTTTTGTTCATCTATGGAAATAGTTTGTTTGGATTACTCAATACTCGTGCTGCGCGATTCTTGGGTACTATTAGTTATAGTGTGTACCTCATGCATGGCATTATGCTGTTTGCTGTTTTGGACCTTGCAAACGCTATTGTCCCTATTCCGACGCTTACACCTGTCTTATATTGGTCTCTCATACTCCTAACTGCAATTCTCACTGTCCTTGTGTCGACTATCACCTATAAATACATAGAACACCCCTTTCTCCAGAAAAAGTAGCTTATTTATCGCTTTACCTGTACTATGGGGTAAATAAGTCGAATTTAAGAAAAAAATAAAAAAATCACATTATATGAAAGGAATTGTAAAAACATTGAACCCAAAAGGATTCGGATTCATCTCTCGAGAGGGAGAAGCTAAGGATCTTTTCTTCCACTCTTCAGAGTTGGTTGGAGTTACTTTTGATGAACTTCGAGCTGGTGACGAAGTAACATTCGAAGTATCACAGGGTGAAAAAGGACCTGCAGCTACAAACGTAGCTCGAGCATAGTCCGCTCTCGATTTGTATAGAGACCGTAAAAAGACTTTATATACATCAACACAAAACCCCAGGCTTAACGGCTTGGGGTTTTGTGTTGTATGACACAGCAAAATAGGGCGCTGTACGGAATTTTTGTGATATAATTTTCGTCATTATGAGTAAAAACATTTCAATATTAATTGCATGTGCAATTGTGGTAGTACTAGCTTATTCATATTATTCAAATAAGGGAACTGACAATCTTGTGCTACAGAATTCTGTTACAGATACGCAGGATATCTCATCAAGCTCGCAGGTTGGTACAAGCACAAATGCAACTAGCCAGACAGGTTCGTCAACATTACAAAACTCTAATTCAAATTCAGATAAAAAAGCTATGAACGTTACACTTACAACTAACAAAGGAAGTATTACTATAGAACTTTTTGCTGACAGAGCGCCAAACACTGTAGCAAACTTTAAAAAGCTAGCAGAAGCTGGTTTTTATGATGGTGTTAAATTTCACCGAGTTATCAAAGGCTTCATGATCCAGTCGGGTGATCCACTTACAAAAGATGATTCAAAAGCAGATATGTGGGGAACTGGAGGACCTGGATACAAGTTTGCAGACGAAATACATGCTGAAAATAGAAACGATGTAGGAACTATCGCTATGGCAAATGCTGGTCCAAACACAAACGGAAGTCAATTCTTTATCAATGTAAATCCAAACAATTTTCTTGATACAAAACACACAGTATTTGGAAAGGTTATAAAAGGAATGGATATTGTAAGTGAAATAGAAGGTGTTGCTACAAATCAGAGCGATCGACCACTTTCTCCAGTTGTAATTGAGAAAATCACATTCTAATGACTGAAAGAAAAAAAAGAAGAAGTAAAATAGACCCAGTTAAAGTCTCCATACTGATTCTTTCAATTTTTCTAGTTGTATATGTTAGCTCGAAGACCTATGCTCTTGCTACAAATGTTATAAGCTACTTTCTAAAAAGTGGATATTCAAATGTCGGCGGTGCATTTACAAAACCTATTTTTCCCGAGAAAGCAGTCTTGGACAAAGAAGTGTACGACTTGCGTATGCACCACCTAGCACACTCATTCGACCTCAACAACGCGTCATCGACAGCTTTGTTTAAAAGCGCCACATCCACAAAGATGAGTACAAGCACTGTGAATGCAACTACAACAAAGGCCATGACAACTAAACTTGCTCCTTCGCTATGGCCTGCTAAAAACACTGTGTATCCAAAAGTCGGTGCTATCCTTCCATTCAAAAGAATAGTGGCCTACTATGGAAACCTGTACTCAAAGAAAATGGGAGCTCTTGGAGAATATGAATCTGAAGATATGATGCGTCGTCTACAGGCACAGGCAAAAGAGTGGGAGCTAGCAGACCCTGCAACTCCAGTTGTACCAGCTCTTCATTATATTGCGGTTGTAGCGCAGGGTAGCGCAGGGAGTGATGGAATGTGGCGAAGTCGTATGCCTCATACTGAGATAGATAAGGTAATCGAAATGGCAAAAAAGATAGATGCAATCGTATTCTTGGATGTGCAAGTGGCTCTCTCAGACTTGCAAAAAGAGCTGCCTCAACTTGAAAAATATTTATCAATGCCAAACGTACATCTTGGTATTGATCCAGAATTTTCTATGAAGACTGGTAAGAAACCAGGTTCAGTAATTGGTACTATGGATGCAGCGGATATAAATTTTGCCGCGTCATATCTTGCAGGACTTGTACAAAAACACGACTTGCCACCAAAGGTTCTGACATTTTATAGATTCACTAGAAATATGGTTACGAACTATAAAAACATAAAGACAATCCCCGAAGTACAAATGGTACTCACAATGGATGGTTGGGGGCACCAAGCTCGTAAGATTGGTACATACAAACAATTTGTATATCCAGAACCAATTCAGTTCACTGGTTTTAAACTATTTTATAAAAATGATTTGAAGCAAGAAAACGCACGTTTGATGACACCTGCCGAAGTTCTCAAACTTACTCCTGCACCAATATATATTCAGTATCAGTAGCGCGTACATAATAACGTCATAACATAGTATGAATTTTAGAAAATCTAAAAAACAAATAAAATTCATAATTTCTGGTATTACATTTGCTTTTGCATTACTTATTTTTGTTATCGACTCTATCGTTGGTGTGCAATCAGAGAAGGTTGATACACAACCTTCAGTTGGTACTCAAATGGGGCAAGTGTCCCAAGTTTTTGGGGACTCATCAAATATAGTAAGGGTTGTAAAGGTCATAGATGGCGACACGATTGCGGTGCAAACAGACCTAGATGATGCAAGTAGTAAAATCACTCTGAGACTTATTGGTATAAACACCCCAGAGACAGTTGATCCACGGAAGAAAGTCGAATGCTTCGGAAAAGAAGCCTCGGCTAAAGCGAAAGAGATACTATCTGGAAAAATGGTTCGGCTTGAATATGACGATACGCAAGATACTATAGATAAGTATGGAAGAAAACTGGCTTATGTTTTTATTCAAAACACTGATTCAGAAATATTTTTTAATACATACATGATTGAACAAGGTTATGCGTATGAATATACATATAGTAAACCATACAAGTATCAAAAAGCATTCAAAGATGCACAAAAAAGAGCTGAAGCAGAAGGTCGGGGATTGTGGTCGCCAACTGCATGTAATGGAAAAAAGAATGTATAATCTACATTAATTCATGGAACAAAACACAATTCATAACACAATACAAAAGCCATTAACAATTAGTATTAACGACGCAGGTCTAGTCACTATGTTTTTTATGGGAGACATAACCCACGACGTAATGGAGGAATACAAGAAAGAGCTAGACAGGGGAGTACAACTTATTGAGCAGTATTATCAAGCTCATACACGGAAGGTCCGAGTAGTCCTTGATATTCAGAATTTTACGGGTAACTACAGTTTGGATGCGCTCAATGCGTTAGTAAGTTTTGCAAAGAAAAATACACCCTACGTAGACCGAACTGCCAGTTTTGGAGGGTCAGACAAAGTAAAGATGGCGGGGGAGGTGGCTATCGCTTTATCGATGAGAGATAATATAAAGATTTTTGATACAAAAGAGGAGGCTATGACTTGGCTTGGGTAAGCAGGTGTGTTTTATAGAAGAGCTTGACAATATTGTTATTGTATGTTAATATATAGGTATTAAGTATTAGTAATAACTAATTCAAAACCTATGCAAAAAATACAATCGATTTCAACAAAAATTATCACGAATTCAGCCTTTATATTAGCCATCGGATTCCTTTTTGGAGTTACTGGTGTCACTAAGGTAGATGCTCAGGCACAGTCTACGTACTTTGTAGATATCACTGGAAATGGATGTGGAAACAATTGTTCAGATTTTTACCGATATCTAACTGCAAACGGTATCTCTGTTACAAGTACAAATAATCAAAATACTTCTACTTCTAACAATAACGGCTCAACTACATCATCTACAAGTACACCGTCGACTACTCGACCAACTACACCTTCAACAAGTTATGTACAGTACCCGTATTATGACTATGTAAACTTTGCTTCAACTAATGCGTACTACAAGGCGACAAGTACAAAGACTACAAGTTATGTACAGTACCCATATTATACATTTGCGTACTTTGAAAATCCTGCACCAAAGTATGACTCGTATCTTTCTGGACAGTATCCTGAATCACACTATGTCTACTATGGTAAGGACGCAACTGAACAGATGAATAAGTATAAAAAGACATATACACCAACAGGCACTTCAAATAGATATGCTACAAGTGGTTCAGGTTCGATCAATCCAAACGCAGGATTCACGATTACATCGATTCAAAACTAAGTAAGGAAAGAGTTTCGAGCCAGGCCAACTAGACCACGCTTTAGTTTGCCAGCAGTAATAAAAAATGGTATAAGAGTGTCACTATGAAAAGTACAATTTTCAATCAAGTGACACTCTTTATCATTTCTGGGATGGTAGCATTTTTGTTCTATGTAGCTATGGTACCTACCACAGAAGCGTGTTCAATGTATGACTCTTACGGTTGTGGAGGTTATGGATATTCCGACTATGTCGACTATTATGATTATTGGTCATATCCAAGTATGACGTCAGGATGTGGTATGTGTGGATCATATGACTCATATTATGGCGGAAACTATGGTTACACATACCAGCAGTATCCGACGTATGATTACGTATACAACCAGCCTACATATCGTCCTCAGCAAAATCAGTACAATTATGTTCAGTATCCATATTATGAGTACACCTATTTTCAAAATCCAGCACGGACAAGTTCAGCGGATGTATACAACTACGTACAATATCCATACCAAACATACGTTTACTACAGATAGTATTTCTTAATGTACTGTGTCTATATGTTAGATATTGTATGCTGGCGTCGCATGCTATAATCTGATGTATATGATGCCAAATAATTCGCCATGGTTGCACCAACTCACAGTTACTAGACCAATCGATACATTACAAAGTGATATAGCGACCGATGTCGCTATTGTAGGAGCTGGTATTGCAGGGGTAATGACTGCATATTTCACTCTCAAAAATACAGATAAACAAGTGTTACTTATTGAGGGAAGTCGTGTGGCACATGGGGCTACTGGACACAATGCTGGTCAGATTGTCTTTGAATTCGAGCGAGAGTTCTATTCTCTAGTTGAAGAGTATGGGCTATCAATGGCTGCTGATGCTGAAAATTCTGTCCGTGGAGCGTGGATTCTTTTAGAAGAATTGTATCAAGAAGCAAAACTTACAACTCCCATGTCTTCATTCATGGGCTACAACGGATTCACTGATATTGAACGAGTTGTAGAAGAGTTAAAAAATAATGCACTTCGTAAAGAAGCTGGTATGCAGATTTTTCAAGTATATATATCAGAAGAAGCGAGCGATCTAGATCTTATACCAAAAGAATACAGAGAGCTGTATAACCTAGTGCCACATACAGATGTTTTATCGTTGCTCGAAACGCACGATAAAAGATATATTGCAGTAATGTCAGAAAAGAAAGGGTGCGTAAATGCTGCCGTACTTATAGAAGAGATTGTCGGGTATCTACTTTCTACATTCAAAGGACGTTTTGTATTATGTGAAGAAACACATATTAAAGAAGTTGTTTTGGAGAAAGACTTAGCAATTCTTCGAGCAAAAGAATATTCAATTACAGCTGATAAGGTTGTTTTGTGTACAAATGGTTTTGAAAAGTTTTCTATAATAAATAATGCAGGTGCAGATATTGATACAAAGTTTCATCATATGGTGCGAGGTAAGGTTGGATATATGGCGGGATATCTTGAGGAATTAAAACACCCACCTATTGCACTAGCTTTCTATGATCAAACAGCAGAAGACGTCGAAAGTGTAGAAGATCCATATGATCAAAAGCCATATATTTATATGACACGGCGACCATACGAACTTGAAAAGAATGAGAAGCATAATCTCATTTGTGTTGGCGGTCCAGACCGTTCGCTTGATGATACTACGGAGTACGCAACTGAAGCTGAGTATAGCGAAGAAGCGACGACTGAGATATCAGACTTTCTACATACTACATATAAAAATGCACCAAAAGATGATATAGATTTTAAGTTTAAATGGCATGGTCTCATGGGTTATACTCCTACAAGTATTCGTGTGGTGGGCGAAGAACCAAAAAACAAAGTACTTATGTATAACTTAGGCTGTAACGGTGTTGGTATTCTTACTTCAATATATGGAGGTAAAAGAATTGCCGATATACTAAGTGGTGCAGTCTTGGCTCCTTCATTGTTTGACCCAAGGGCTGTATACTTTGGAGCAAAGACATTGAGTCGCAAAAAGAGGATTCGTAATATTGCGACAGGATAGTAGGGGCTAATTGAGGTTGAAAGAGTGTTGCGCCAAATCACATGATTGAATTCATCATACATTTTTTAAATACCAGCGTCCTGCCAATAGTAAGTGAAATTGGATTGTGGTTTTATATTATTGTAGTGCTGGCTGCGTTACTTGAATCAACTATTTTAATTGGTACTTTTGTGCCAGGTACAGTTATATTGCTATTTTTCGGCTTCACCGCATCTCAAGGAGACATTAGTCTGCTCTGGGTAATATGTGCAACGAGTTTAGGTGCTGTAATAGGTGACTTTATTAGTTATGCATTCGGGAGATACGGTAGAGGGTTTGTACATGAAAACAAAGGGTTTCTCCGTATGAGTCATGTCGAAATAGGTAAAGCGTTTTTCGTAAAACATGGTGGAAAGAGTGTGCTTCTCGGTAGATTCGTTGGACCTCTTAGACAAATTATTCCTTTTATTGCTGGAGCAGTTCACATGCCATACTGGAGATTTATATATTTAAATGTATCAGGTGCATTCTTGTGGGCTGTGTCATACATCATCCTAGGTTATTATTTTGGAGCAAATTGGAGGCTAATAGATAAAATCATATCTCGAGTAGGAATCGTCCTTTCCTCACTTTTAGTGATTGGGTTTGTGTATGCTTTCCATCGTAGAAGAAAAAAGAGATTGGAGGCTTTGAAATTGAATTCTTAGGATGACTTTATCTTTTTTTGATGAAGATTTGAGCGACCTTGCGGTAGTGTGAGGTGGTGACTAAAAATATTGTTGTTACTCAAAATACAGAATCGGGTTTTGTGGCCCTATTTTTTGTATTGATTTTTGCGAGCGCTTTGGGGTTTTTAATGTTTAGTCTGTCTTTAAAATCAAAAAATATGCTCGCATTATTTGGGAATATGAGGAATGATAATGCTGCGCGAGTCGCAACGGGTTTTTGTCTACAAAAGCTTTTAGTGAATAAGATGTCGAATATAGGATACAAGCCTCTTGTAGGTGTAGACATTCAGATACACGAGGGTTTAACATGCAGGTACAAGTCTTTTGTAGAAACGCCTCAGATAAGTACACAGCAGATAGATACTCAGGTGAGTATGAAAACATATAAGGCTAATGTTCTGCAGAAGTTTACAGTTCATATACTCGGTACCTATGCGAAAAACGGTACAGTTTTTGCAACGACGAGTCATGAAATTATTAGGGAAATTTATATTACCGATTCTTTATGAAAACTTTATCAGGATTTTATCGCTCTCTGATACACTCCTGACATGAAACAAAAAATAAATATGTTTGATGTTTTTAAAATTAAAAAACATAATAAAAATTATTCACATTATTCAAAAGGTTTTACATTATTAGAAGTATTAATGGTTATTGGTATTTTAGCGATTCTTGCTGGTGTAGTATTGGTCGCTATAAACCCTGCCCGGCAGTTTAAGATTGCTCGGGACTCGCAAAGAAATGCGAACATAAGTACAATCCTCAATGCTATTGGTCAGAATATGACTGATCACGGTGGTGTGTTTACTTGTGAGGGTGTTATTACTGAAGTGCCGACAGATAAGACTCAAATGTCGCCTGAAAGTGGAGACTTCAACATCGCCACCTGTATTGTCCCAGATTATATTTCAGTGCTTCCATTTGACCCGTCAAAAGAGGGAGCTCGATATACGGATGAATCTGACTACAATACAGGGTACTTTATACAGGCAGACAGTGAGGGTCGAATTACGATTTCAGCAGATGGTGAGGTGTCGAGCAGTACGTTGGCCGTAACTCGATAATCCGAAGCACGATTTATCGTAGTTGTTTGTCTATAGTCAAAAACAGAAAATACCTTGCACTAATAATGCGGGGTATTTTTTATGTTAGGTTTTGTGCATACTTTTTTTCATGTATAATTTAGTGGTAAGGCTGTGGCGCTAATTATGAAAATTCCTATCGAAAAAATTTCTTTTAAAAAAGTCGGAAAAAAAATAGTCGCAGGTTTTACTATTCTCGAGCTCCTTATTGTCATTGCTATTTTGGGATATTTGTCGAGTATTGTCTTGGGGAGCACTAGTACCGCTCGAGACAAAGCATACGAAGCACGAGGCAAGAAAGAGCTCCTTACAATATATGAGGCTCTTCAGTTGTATATGACAGATAGAGGCGGTCGTATGCCTGCTGATGTGAGTAGAGGGTTGCCACCTGGGCTTGAAGACTATTTACCTTCAGGAGATTGGCCAACAGCTCCATGGCCAGGGTCTGTATATGACTGGGATGTGTGGGATGACCCTTCTAGTCCTACTGATATTGCTCAGATCAGTGTGCGGTTTTGTCCAGCTGGTGGTGCTTTATCTACGTGTCAGTTCCCGAACGAAGATTGGGCAGAAGGGTTCGGAGTAAATAGTGCATACTATTACTGTATACAAGGTGCCTGTAGGTCGCATATTGCAGAGCCTGTATCGTATCCAGGTAAATGCGCGAGTTGCGGAAATTAGGAAGAGAGGTGACAGATAAGGTTTCGAATAAGGGTCGACAGCTTCAAAAGTGTTGAAAATTTAGGCTTTGTCGCTGCATACAGGACGAATATAGGAGCTTTTCATCTTTGAAAAATATGCTATTATGGACAGCGTTCCCGTTGGGGAACAGACTTTCTGAATCTACAAGGTTCGATCCCTATCCGGGGAGCAGTAACTTGTGCATAACTCAGGAAAGCCTTTGAAAACAACATTCCGTGGTAGCTCAGCGGTAGAGCAAGCGACTGTAAATATATGTGTTAGCATATAGCATATATATGCCAGATAAACGGACATATCAAGACCGAAAAGAAGCACTCAAAGCTGCTGTTGTAAAAAGAAGAAAGAAAATAAAAGATCTTTCTCTAGATTACAAAGGTGGTAAGTGTCAGTCTTGCGGTTATAGCAAATGTAAGGGAGCTTTAGAGCTTCATCACATCGACCCAAAAACTAAACTGTTTGGTATCGGTGAAAAAGGCTATACAAGATCTTGGGCGAAAGTCCAACTCGAACTTGATAAGTGTATTCTCCTGTGTGCAAATTGCCACAGAGAAGTTGAATCTGGTATCTTGCAGCTTCCTGATGAAAGTCAGGATGAAAAACGAGGTGAATTCGGGGAACCCCTAACTTTGAAATAGGAGGGCAATCCCGAGCCAAGCCTTTCGAGAGATCGGAAGGAAGGTGTAGAGACTATCCTTTATGGAGTAGCTCTTAATTTACATTAAGCGCGAAGCGCCTCGTCCCTAAACTAATTCGATTAGCAAGGGAATGATATAGTCCGTCCCTCATAGTAATAAGAGGATAAACGTAATCGCTTGGTCGTAGGTTCGATCCCTACCCACGGAGCATACAAAAGAAAGGGCGCCAGCAAAGCTGGTGCTTTTTCTTTTGTAAAGATTCCGTGAATACTGTGATCGAATTTCGACCAAGGGGAGGGGCGATCCCTACCCACGGAGCCAACAAAAAAGACCTTGTTTTGCAAGGTCTTTTTCTGTAACTAAAGTCAAAATTTTAATCTAGTATACTATTTTCATTGCGGGATAACCCTCAATAAGGTTGTATTTGTGAATTGCAAAATGGCGGAGTATAATTGAAGCATGTTTAATCCCGAAAAAATTGACGGTGAAGTCTCCAGGCTCACGGAGGTAATTGCAGAGAAACAGAGGGATTTGGAATTGGACGATGTAACCTATACGTCAAATCTTGCTGAAGAAAATATTGAGAAAAGGGCTAACAGAGACCTTCGACAGTTTAAATATAATTTTACTGCCCTAAAAGAATTCTTCGGGACGAGCAGTCTCTATGAAATACTCAAAGCTTCATCTCCTGATGGTAAAATATCGGTACTAGAACTCGGGGCAGGAGAAGGCGTGGCGTTATCTCAGATTAAAGGCATGGATGTAGACTCAATTGAAACCACCGCTGTGGAAGTTGATGAGCAGAAGGCGGAAATGTTGGCGGGCGTCTCAGGCGTAGATAAGGTGGAGAATGTAACAGCTGAAGCTTTTCTTCCTGAACATCGATATAATTTAATATACGATATGTATGGTTCGGTGAGTTACACCCAGCGTGAATTTAGAAAAGATCTTATCCTTAAATACTGCCACTCTCTTAAAAAAGGCGGAGTCATGCTAATCGCTTTTGATTTTTATATTTATCATGATGAGCAGCTAGACAAAGACAGACCTTGGATTATACAAAACTCGCTTTCGCCGACTTCAGACCTTGAGGTTGATCAAGTTGAATTGGTAAGACAAATAAGGGGTATCGAAACTACGCTAGAGAAGATGGGATTTAAGGCAATATTTTATATTTAAATTGAATCGGTCGGAGCTTTTCGTTTCCAATTGATAATCCAAAGAGAAAGATAAGAAGTCTGCTATCTGGCTTCTTCTACTAGATGCGGCGTTCGAGGGGTTATAAGTATCTCATCATGTTTGGGACCAGTGGGTCGTCCCGTTCAAAGACCATGCGCAGCTTACATGCCTGCGTGGTCTCTCTTTTATTTACTCAAAATACTACTCCGAACATTGTCCCAAGTTCGGAGCCAATGAAAAAGACCTTGTTTTGCAAGGTCTTTTTCTGTTATTAGAGCAGGGGATTCGAATCTAGTTTTATTCTAAGAGTTTGAAGAGTGCATTACCATTGACGATATCTCCCGTACTTGGTCTTTTCCATAGGAATATGTCTTTTTTGGTTTCAGTAGGGTCTTTGACTATTGAAAGAGGGTGATTATATACATGCACCTGCGCGCTTTCCATCCTTTCCTTCGCTTCTTGTCCGAAGTGTTCAAGAATTATAAATATACTTTTTCTGGAAATTCTTTCACATTCTTTAATAAGGGTCTCGACATCCTCAATGAAATATAGACAGCTGAGTGCGATAACGTGGTCAACAGACTTGTCGCCTATTTCCTTAATGACATCCTCTACCGCACCGGTATGACAGGTATAACCCCTCTTTGCCGCCTCATGCGTCATTGCGGGAGATAGGTCAACTCCCTCGTAAGTAAAGCTATCACCCAAGAGATCTTTTACCTTTCCTGTTCCGCAGCCGATATCAAATATCTTGCCAGCAGAGATTCCATATTTTTTGTACATTTCTAAAAGAATTGCTTCTCCTTGATACTGCGCGTCATTATTTAACTTGTCATATGTGGGAGCCATTTTATCGTACACACTCATTACCCCCTTTCTTTGTTTCTCTGCTTCTGTATTATTCATCTTGTCATTTTATCACAGGTGATTCCAACATCCTGTAACCTTTGGAGTAGATTGGACAGAGTAAAAAGAACGTGATATAAACTTGTCACGTTCTTTTTATTTTAAGGTCTCATTGGCTGCATCTTTCAGGGCGTTATGGGCTTTGGAAGATGCAGCCAATACAGAGTTGCACACTCAACATTCAACCGATCAACAAACATTATGGACGAAGGATTCAAAGAATTCCTCATTGAGGATGCCAAGAAGTGGGACGCTGAAACGAGATTGGGAATTGCCAGGATGCTCAAGGATGACCCTGCGCAGCTAAAGAAAAATATCCTGGGGAACCTCATGGATTGGGGAACTACTTATACGCTCAAAAAGCGTGCATCGGTCTTTTCTGAGTATTCTCCGCTGGATGCTGACGAGCTTATGGAGGCTTGGCGTGAGATCCTTAAAGAGGAACTTGCCGCCGTCGAGTAATGTCCCTGTGCTCATTAAAATATACATGGTCCTTTCCGATCAAGCCCGCTGACAGCTCGTACAAGAGTCTGTCGTAGCGGGCTTTTGTATTTTATACATTGTGTAAACAGGTTCTAACATCCTCCAGCCCTCGGAGCCAAGAAAAATAATCCTATAAACAAGGGTTATTTTTTGTTACCAGAGCAGGTGGTTCGAACCTACATAATTTGAATTTGTAATATATGAGCATTTTGTACGTCATGGATAGGTCGAACCCAATTACCAACAAAGCTTATAAATTCGGTCTATGATTTTTAGTAATACACAATTAAATATTTCTGTATCTGCGAGTGATTTCGCGTCTGCTTCTGTTGGTGTTTTTCCACAGGTTTCATTCTCGCTACGATTATTTTTTCCAATTGGTCTGACGTTGTAAGTATTTCACTTTCAAATATTTAAAACGTCGTATCAAACGACGTTAGTTCTTTTTATTTTGTAGTTCTTTACAACTGCATAACGCAACAAAACACAAACCAAAAACAGGAGGATATTCATTATGTCAGAGACAGTCAGCATGCCAGGCGAAGATGATTTTAAACAACTCACGTTCGCTCAATACTTGCACAGTAGCAAGGAGTCGATGGGAGTCTTCAAATGGCTCTTGTCGAGAGTAACTACGAAGGAGAGTAAAAAATATACGAGAAAAGTTCTTGCGTGTCTCTTCTTTTCAACGATTGTCATGTCAGTGCAACCTAGCTTTGTAAGCTACATCTTCAATGGACTTGATCATAAGAATTCAACATTCGTGATCACTGGCCTTGTCGCATTCTTACTTAGTTTACTTGCACAAAAAACAATCCAAAGGTCGTATGACCGTGCACGCGAGTGCATATTGGGGATACACCTTGGTGAAATCGACGACATGCTTACGGAGGTCTTCTTCCAGAAGTCACTCGGACAGCATGCTCATCTTTCAACTATTTTGTCACCGGCAACGATTGATAAGGGAAAATGGAAGGCGCTCGATTTGCTTCGGGTAATGATGTTCGACGGTTTGTCGACAGTTCTACAGCTAAGTTTTTCGATAGCCTGCTTGTTTTTCCTTAATTGGATAGCAGGACTGATCATGACCGCTGTGCTTTGTTGCTATATCGTCGGGTCGCTTTACCTGAATCGCGAGGTGGCAAACATTACGACGCCTTTGGACAAAAGGTTTCGTGCACTCGGCCGACGCCGCTTCGAGCGGTGGGTGAATGTCGAGCGGGTAATCGTGTCAAATCGTGCCGACCGCGAGGTCGACGAAATGTCAGCTATCTTTGAACCGCTGATTACTGATGACCGTCGCTTCTGGCACTGGTTCATCGATGTGGCACTAATTAGATCTGGACTCAATATCCTAGGTCTTGTCGGTGTCATGGCAATTGGTGCATGGATGGTATGGAAAGGCGAGCTTACGCTTGGTCTTCTGTATCCGCTATATTCGTGGGCAAACCGCGTAAGTGAGAATGTCTGGAGGCTCGGCGATATCGAGCATCTTATCAACTCTTATTTGCCACCGGTGAAGTCTATGATTGCAGCTATGTCCATCGAGCCCGACATAGTCGACGCTCCAGACGCAGTCAATATCGATCCGACAGTTCCTCACGAGATTAAATTCTGTGATATTTCTCATATGTATCCGGCGGAAGCTGGCAGCACAACAGAGGTCCCTCACGCAGTTCGTTCAGTAAGTTTTGTGATTGAGCCAGGGAAGAAAGTGTCCCTGCTTGGTCCAAGTGGTGCTGGCAAGTCGACCATCATGAAGCTGCTACTTCGGTTCTTTGATCCGAAGTCAGGTGAAATTTTGGTAGACGGTATTCCTCTAAAGAATATTAGTCAGCAAAGCTGGAGGAAAGGTATTGGTTACATTGCTCAACAACCTCAAGTGCTAGATGGCACTATTCGTGACAACTTGGTATACGGCCTCACAGACGAGGAACGCGCCAAAGTTTCGGATGAAGAGTTGTGGAGAATCATGAGACTTCTCAAAATCGATTTCGGTGAACGCCTTGCACAAGGGCTGGATACTGTTGTCGGAAAAAATGGAGTAAAGCTTTCGGGCGGACAAGCCCAACGGCTCATGATTGGTGCGGCGGTTATGAAGAAGCCTTGGCTTCTGATCGTCGACGAGGCTACATCAAGTCTCGATTCATCGACTGAGAAAGAAGTGCAGGCAGGACTTGATGCCTTACTCGCGGATAGTCAAATGAGTGCGCTGATTGTAGCGCACAGGCTCAGTACAGTTCGAGACACGTGTGATAAGCATGTAGTTTTGAAAGCTGTCGCAACAGTGACAGAGGGTGAAACTCAGGTTGATGCAATTGCAGATACCTTTGAAGAACTTGCAGGAAGGTCCTCGATCTTTAGCCAGTTGGTTAGTGATCAAGGAATGAGTCTCGAACCACTTGCAACATAAGCTAGTGGTCGAGAATTAAATAGGGTATTAAACACTCAACAAATGGGGCGTCCGCAAGGGCGTCCCTTTATATTGAACAGGTTCTAACATTTCATTGACCACGGAGTAAAGAAGAATAACCCTACAAACAAGGTTATCTTTTTACTAAGGCAGAGTAAGGTAGAAGCTACACTTTACTTTTAAAATAATAGGTGTATTTTTTACTCTGGATAGAATCACAACAATCAACCGAGGAACAATCTTATGCCGAAAAAAGTCTACCGCTAAAGAGATCCGTTACAAATTGCTCTGTTCAATTGTCGAATATTGCAAAATACCCAAGACAATGAAAGAGGTGAGAGACCATCTCGACATTTCAGGAATATCTGCTGGTGCATATCTGTGCACACTTCGGACTAAGGGTGTACTCAAATACGATCATATTTCCAAAACACATCAAAAAGTTGAAGGTAAAGAAGTGCTAAAATAGAGTGACTTGAAATACGAATATGAAAACTGAGTCACGCCTTGCTGATATGCATCCAACTAGATCGTTACGTTTGGTTGTTGCAAGTGACGGCGACATTAACGTAATCATTGAACAAGATGGTGAGTCAATTGGTGGAACAGATCTTGGTGATGTTCGTGCTGAACATGCAAATGTCGAGTTTTGTGTGAGTCCTTTGAGAAGTCCCTATACTCATCGCGCATTGCTTCAGTTGTATGAAGCAATGCAATTGGATAATGTAGAAAATCCAATTGAACATAAAGCATGGTAGTTAATCTACTAAGTTAGAGAAAACTTATTAAATTCTCAAAAACCCACCAGCGAACTCACTTTGGTGGGTTTTCTGTATTATATACCTACTACTTAAGTACTTAAGAAAATTATTCTTCCGAATGTAATCCGACGTGATTTCCTTCAGAATCTTCAATCAATGCCCAGAAACCCATTTCTCCCATTTCTGATTTTGGAGTAAGAACTTTTCCTCCAGCACTTTCTACTCGACTGAGCCATCCTTCCATATCATCGCAAATAATATAAAGTCTAGATCCGGTTGCACCTGGTTTTATTGTAGTATCACCTGTGACACCAAAACCAACAACACCATTCTTGAAGTCCATTTCTGACAAACAAGTTGCCATTCTTTTTTCCCCTTCACCTTGTACCTTAAATTCTTTACCAGTCATTGTGCTATAAAACTTTACAGCTCTATCGAAATCAGAACTTGGGACTGATGCCCATGAGATAAGATTTTTCATATTATTTTTCAATATTAGTAGTAACATACTTAATATAACATCATCAGAGGCACATAACTAACTTTGCTGTGGGGGGGTGATAACTACCCACGGAGCCAAAAAATACCTCTTAGCGTAGGAACTTTTCGTGCTTGACTTTTTACTCGAAACTGCAATAATAGCAACATAAAGACGAAAAGGGATCCGAACGGTTAACTACCTAAGGAGCCCTTTTCTTTTATTTAGCTAATCTTGCCTTTGACATCCTTATTTTCCAAATAGTCGAAGTATGCAGATCCGATAACTTTGTACAAAGATGAAGCAAATTTTTTGTTAGGGAATAGTATCTTCTTAAATCTTTTTTCTTCAAGGAGAAAATCTATGAGTATTTTGTAATCTCCGTCACCTGAGACAAGGATAATATGCTCAAAATCTGGATTCTTTATGAGTCTCTTCATGACTTGAAAAATAATGTCCGAGTCAACATTTCCTTTCTTTTTTCCAATCATAGCTGGATTATGTTGTCTGAAGACAAGTATAAATCCAGCCTTCTGAATTTCTTCGTAGAGTTCCTGATTGGCGTCTTGAACGTAACCGAGAAAATAATAGGCTTCTTTAACATTATACTTCTTCTCGAGATAGATTCTGAACTTCGCCAAATCTACCTTCCATGGCTTGTCGCTCATGGTTGTTCCCATATACAGATTTTGTCCGTCGATATATGCAAGATTTTTCATAATGCTATTTTATCAATCTGCATTATATTCTCAAGCATGAGGAAGAAGTAATTTGTGATGTAATGAAGTTCCAAAATTTCGCAACCCTCGGAATATTCAAAAGAAAGGGCGCCAGTAAAGCTGGTGCTTTTTTGTACCTCAGACTCCGTGATACAATATGTTTAGATGAAATCTAAATCTGCAAAAAGAAATAATGAACCGCTTTGGGAATACTGCAAATTAGAAGCAGTCGAAAGAATGGGTAAATTTTCTGCACGTGCCATGCAGTATGCCGTAAAACTATACAAAGAGCGGGGTGGCGGATACGTTGGAGCGAAGTCAGAGCAAAATAGCTTGGTAAAATGGACAAAAGAGGATTGGGGTTATGTGGGTATGCCAAAACAGAGTCGGTATTTACCAAAAAAAGCACGAGAACACCTAACTGTGGGAGAGAAAATAGCGACAGACCGCGCTAAAAACAGAGGCACAAAAGAAGGTAAGCAGTGGGTGAAGCAGCCAGAAACAATTGCAAAAAAGACCGCCAAATATAGAATCAAATAAAATTTTATCGACTGATACTACTGACGATGTAGGTTACTAGTAAAAATAGTCCTGCCCACCAACCAATATCAGACACTACCAAACTTACTATAATTTTATTCTGCAAAGATACGGGTAAAAGTTCTGTTTGCCTACCCTCGCTCTCGCGTGATAGCAAAAAGGGGCTTACGTAAAAAGACAAAAATAATCCGTTGAGCATTAGAATGCATGCGATAAGAGTATGATAGAGGGGTATGCCAGAGAAGGGAACATTCCGATAGAAAATCACACCTCCAATAATTGCAAGAAAAATGCCGATCCAGATAAGCGGCTTGGTAATTTTGTGAGTTCGAATTGTTGCCTCTGTCCAATAACTTGATGTTCTTCCCAAAAATCCATGAATATCAATGACAATAACCGCCCCAAGTCCGATAATAAATCCAGCAAGAAATATAAATAGTCCAATATAATCTAAAATCATTTTTATTTATTACATGTATTTTAGCATTTTTCGTACTACTTACCCAGCAATATTACTATTAGCCCTGTAACTTACGGCAAGTATAATATCAAGCGAGTATAAAGTAACTGGCTTATCTGAATTTGCAGTGTGCAATTTTGCACACTGTTCTAACCATCCGGAAATTCCGGATGGTTAGATCGAATAAGTTCTAACCTCCTCCAGCCCACGGAGCAGATTGGATAGAGCAGAAAGAAATTGGCATTAATTATCATGTTCTTTGTAGATGCACCTGTTTTTTTATCGGTAATCAAGTACTTACATAAGCGTCTATATACTGTGCTAGACTTAAACTAAATCCACTTTAAATACATCAGTATTAAACACACTTATACCATGGAACAAATCAAAGAAAATCTCAAAAACAATCAATCAGTAGTTATTGGCAGTGCACTCGTCATATTTGCCATCGTGATTTCTCTTGCCTTTTTCATCTCTGCATATAGTTTTTCAAAACAAGGTTCATATGTAGAAGTAAAAGGTCTGTCTGAGAAAATAGTTAAAGCGGACACAGCGATTTGGTCAATGAGTTTTGAAATAAAATCAAATGATATTGATTCACTCTACGCTGATATTGAGAAAAATATCAAAACTATAAAAGCATTCCTCGCTGAGAAGGGGTTTGAGGCTACAGAAATCAACGTGGCACCTGTAAATATTTATCAGGATACCTACAAAGAGGCTGCTTTTAGATACAACTCAACAA
>JAUPUG010000025.1 GCA_030917685.1 Patescibacteria group bacterium
GCATTGGCGAAGAGGAATTTTGTAAAAAAGGAGCCTGTTGAAATGCTTTTAGGATAAGGGAATCGGTCACGAATAATTCCCTCGCCGTTGCTCAGGAATTTTCGCTACCCCAGCTCGCTTCTGTCCGCTGCTGCGTCCAGACCTCGCAAAGCTCGGTGCGCTCCGCTTTTCGATTCGCAGTATCCAATAGCAACTAATAAAAACCAGCACATTTCTGTACTGGTTTTTATTAGTTGTGCGGGATAAGGGAATCGAACCCTTGTCTACTGCTTGGAAGGCAGTCATTCTACCACTAAACCAATCCCGCATATGTTTCGCAGACACTCCAGACTTCACCATGTCGCGTATGCACCACTATATCAAAGCATTCATTCTAAAACAACTTCCTGATATACTTATCCCATATTCATATGAAAACCTACATCAAAAATGGCACAGCGGTACTGGTGATAACCTTTGTAGGTCTCACTGCTTTCTATGTGCCTCTACGGGTTCATTCTATAAGTCCGATAGGGGCTATTTCACAAGCCTTTGAAGAATCCCTCCAATTTTCTAATGCTTTTATAGCTTCAGTTGCTGGATCTACCAAAAGTAGCCTAAAAAATGGACCTTTCAACATTTTTAGTCTTGAACCATTACAATACCTTCAATTTAAAGCACCTGTCTTTAATCCTCTACCCCTTTTCCCAACAAAAAGTCCCATCAACCAACCGCCAAAAACCGCAAAGACAGATACTCAAGACAACACTCTCAGTAATTCACTCAATCAAACTAGTGCATCCACTATTACAAAGAAAGAAACACGTGCAGAAGATGCCTTAGTAAACATATTCTGTTCACAGAAGATTGTAGTAAATGGCAAAATGACAAATCAACGTAGAACCATTACTGGAAGTGGAGTTCTAATACATCGTGACGGAACTGTTCTTACTAACGCTCATGTTGCCCAATTCCCTCTTTTATCTGAATCAAATCCAAATGTAGTGTGCTTGGCTCGTTTTGGGAATCCAGCTTCAGGTTCAATTGGTATGAAAGTTTCTTTCATTTCACCAGAGTGGGTAAAAGAATATGGAAAATACATCAATACTGAAGGAGCACCACAAACGGGAAGTTCTGATTTTGCACTTTTAAAACTTGATTTAATTAGCCTGAATAAGGTTCAAAAGGAACAACTATCCCCCATTACTGTTCAAAAAACCTTACCAAACCAGGGTGATTCCATATATTCGCTTTCATATCCAGCAGATATTTTAGGTACAAAGGGTGTGAGTTCTCTTCTTCCTCAGCAAAAGGAAATCCTTAGTGTAAACAGAATCTACTCCGTAGGCGTTACACCAAATGATGTTATAGAAACAACAGCAAGTACTGCAGGACAAAGAGGTTCTTCTGGAGGTGCAATTCTTAATGCACAAGGTCAGCTAATCGGGACAATTACCACTATTGTTAATAGCAACATACCTACCAAGACTCTTATCCGTGCAATGACAATCGGCCATACTGATTTTGAATTAACAAAATTCAGTAATATAAATCTAGATCAGGTCATAAATTACGGCGGAGACACTGTCCGACAAGTATTCAATACAAAATACAAAGAGTATCTTACTTCCCTTTTGAATAACTATTTAAAGTAGTTGCTGAATTCTCTTTTATAATCGCAACCAAAGCCTCTATACTGTCTTCTGGCGCTACGTTATTCATCTTCTCATACTTACAAGCCATACATCGGTGTAGCACTCTGTATCGCTTTTCTGTTCCCTCAATTCTTATTGGTTTCATTAGTCCCCCACAATTTGCAAGTCGATCGCCTGGCTTTATGTCTACATGTTTACTGTATAGGCAGTTTGAACAGTGATTTGTATAACCAGAACCACGAATAGCTGTGCCACATTTTTCACAGACAAAATCTTCCTTCTTTCTAGTGAATTTTTTGCTAAAAGGCTTAATAAGCTTATTCTCTTTGGATATTCTAGCTTTCTCTTCTCTAATCTCTATAAGAGTTTTACTTTTAGCAATTTCTGACATATTTAAGACGAAAGAAACTCTAAGTTTCTAAATTATTGTCGGAGCGCCGGGATTCGAACCCGGAGTCACCTGTTCCCAAAACAGGAATGTTAACCGTTACACCACGCTCCGAATGAGAAGCAATATATCACAGAACTCCCCCAACAACAATCTTAAATGACTACAAATCATGAAAAACTCTAACTTTTATGCATTGTAGGTGCTCCTTTATGAGATTATTTGTAATACCAATATCCCAAACATCGCAATCACGCCAATTCGAATTCATATACAGAGCCACAGCGATTCCAGTGATTACAACCTTTGAAATGGAAGGATTGGATTTTTTGATCGATATTTCCCCTCCTAGTAAAGGCTCCCCTTCAGACATTCTCATCATCAGCACACTTCTCAGTTTACGAAGTTTCCTTATCTTCATCTTGGACAGATTTGATTCTGGTACAAAAATTACGTCACGCAGACCTATTTCACATGCTGTCTTTACCTCAACGACATGTAACACTCTGTCCTTTACTACCAATATATCTATTTCTCCCCTTACTTCACCCTCATTTACCCTCACATTTCTAGCTAACACAGAATAACCCTTATTTTTAAGGTAAATACTGGCGATCGACTCTCCGTAATGACCAATCTTAAGCTCTCTGGATGTTTTCATGTCTTTTGTGGCACATATGGATACCTCGCCGTATTGTTACACATGGAACATTCTACCAATGCGACATGAATTCATAATCAAATAATAATAAAGTTACACATGGAACATATTCATTGATTTACAAGGTAATCTAGTAAGCAAAGACTGAAATGTACGCGCAAATACCCTGATTTTGAGGCAAACTCGAATGTGGCACGTGAAACATACTCAAACAGCCAAAAAGACACTAATAAGTCCAACTGATGAGGACTAATCCTAGATATAACCATATAATTAGCCATACAATCAATTTTTGGTTCCATGCAACCTAAACTTCTTATAAATTAAAAGACAGACCAAAATTGTCTTTTATACACATATCCACTTAGTTATCCACAGTTTTGAATAAAACAGCCATAAATATAGACATCCTAAAAGACTGCCGTGTACGAACCTGCTGAGACCGTCTATTAAGACTTAAGGACTCCGAATTAGCACCTGCAGTAGGGGCTTATAATGCCACGCAGGTACACAATGAAAAAGACCGGAACAAATCCGGACTCATTCATTTGGTACCTCAAGACTTACTATCTGTGCGGGATAAGAGAATCGAACTCTTGTCTCGTCCTTGGCAAGGACGCATTCTACCACTAAACCAATCCCGCATTTATATTGTTATTCTACCAAACTTTTACCATATCTTACAAACCGTGTGCACCCACCAGGATTCGAACCTAGAATAACGGTTCCGAAGACCGTTGTGATATCCATTTCACCATAGGTGCATATGTATTTTTCAATACAAAGACAATACTACATTAAAATAGCAAAAAATCAAAGGTTGTATTACTATTCATGAGTTACATATGAAACTCCAAGCGAAATCGACAATACAGGGTGTTCCACACCAAAAAATCTCTACAGAGGCAATTAAGCCAGAGGCTCTTTTAGTTGTGCAGACACTTAGAGATGGGGGATATGAAGCCTACCTGGTTGGAGGGTGCGTTAGAGATCTTATTATCGGTAGGACGCCAAAAGACTGGGATGTTACAACTAACGCCACACCTGAGCAGATTATTCCTTTATTTGAGAAGACTTTCTATGAGAACTCATTCGGGACAGTTGGGGTAGTATTGGACACTGAAGTCATCGAGGTGACACCTTATAGAATAGAATCTGAGTATAAAGACGGACGAAGACCAGAGAGCGTGTCTTTTAGCACAAAGATAGAGGACGACCTTAAAAGACGAGACTTCACAATGAACGCTTTAGCATACTGTCCGATAAGTGATAGTCTTATAGACTTATTCGACGGAATAAAAGACATTAAAGACAAAACAGTTAGAGCAGTGGGGGATGCAGAGCAGAGATTCCGAGAGGACGGGCTTAGAGTACTTAGAGCTGTTCGTTTTGCGGCAGAGCTAGGTTTCACGATTAACAAAGAGACTGAGAAAGCTCTGTACGATTCACGTGAAACTCTAGCCAAGATTGCACTAGAGCGTATTCGAGATGAATTCTCAAAGATCATAATGTCCGATAGCCCTATGGTAAGTATCTTCATGTGTCAAAAGCTCGATATCCTCAAATATATACTTCCAGAGCTTGAGGAAGGTCTAGATACTGAGCAGAACCAGGCCCATTCATACACAGTCTTTGAACACCTCCTTCGAAGTCTTCAGTGTGCAGCTGATAAGAAATACCCATTTGAGGTTCGCTTAGCTGCTCTTTTGCATGATATTGGAAAGCCCGAGTCTAGGAGATTCTCAAAAGAAAAGGGGGATTATACTTTTTATGGGCATGAGGTCATAGGAGCTCGAATGAGTAAAAAGATACTCGAGAGATTCAATTTTCCTAGAAAAACCATAGAACTTATCGTCAACTATGTCCGATGGCATATGTTTTTCTCAGATACAGAGCAAATAACCCTATCTGCAGTACGAAGAATGATCGCAAACGTAGGTAGAGAGAACATCTGGAACCTTATGAACCTACGTATCTGCGACCGAGTGGGGACAGGCAGACCGAAAGAGAACCCTTATAGACTTAGAAAGTACACAGCAATGATTGAGCAGGTGCTTATGGACCCTATATCAGTAGGGATGCTCAAAATCGATGGTAAACACCTCATGGATATGTTACACGTGGAACCAGGACCTAAAATTGGGTTCATTTTGAGTGCAATACTCGAGCAAGTAATAGAGGATCCTAGTAAGAATGAGCTACCTAAACTTGAAGAAATGGCACGAAAAATGAATGAAATGGATATACAAGAGTTGAAGACACTTGCCGAGAAGGGAAAAAAGACAAAAGAAGCTAAAGAAAAGGAGGCTTTGGAGGCTATATTAAAGAAACATCACGTTTCATAAGAAACATTCAGGCAAAACTAACAAAAAAAGGTGGTCTGTGTTATTCATGAAACAAAATCGAATATAAAAATCAAGCAACAAAAAAGACCGGCAAGCATGACGACGGAACTAAACAAAACAAGTAACGAGAAACGAAACAAAGAACAAATAAAATAAAATTAGCGTCAGCTATACCAGTCTTTATGGACCGGAAACCTTTTTGACTACTACAAGCAGCGATTAAGGGGATAGTGGGAAGTTGAAATCTTGGAAAGAATTTCAAAAAATGTAAGTATATTGGGAAATTTTCCAATATTCTACTTCTTACTAACCCTTATCGACTTGTCTGAGTCGATTTTGAATGAACTGGCGACATAATCTGCAAAGCCCTGACCTGACCTTTATTATATGTCCTTTAGAATAAATGTAAATGCTTTTGCTTTATTTTTTTATGAGTGTTATTTATATAAGTCATTTGTTGAAATCACACATTCCATGTTGATAATAAAGGACATTATCTATGTCTTTTATATTTTTAGTTTTGTGAATATTTTTAGTTATCCACAGGCTCGCATCACTGATTCAGATTTTCGCTAATTTTTATTAAATTTTAATGACGAGTGAAATAGGGCAGTGGTCTGAACCAAAGATATCTGCATGAATCTGTGCGTCGATAATATTCTTCTTCTGACTTTCATCAACTAGAAAGTAATCTATTCTCCAACCAATATTTCTATTTCGAGCGCCACTTTTTACATCCCACCAACTATACACATCTCGAGCGTCTGGTTTCATAAATCTGAACGTATCAATATAACCACTAGCTATAACACCATCAAGCCAAGCTCTCTCAACAGGAAGAAAACCGACATGATTTTGATTCTCTTTTGGTCGTGCAATGTCAAATTCAGTGTGAGCAACATTTAAATCTCCACAAAACACAATCTTTAGGCCACTTTTTCGAGCCTTCTCTATATACTTATGAAATGCTTTATAAAACTTGAGTTTATAATCTAGACGATGTGATTCGCCTCCTCCGTTAGGGAAGTAACAATCTATGAATAGGAAATCTTTAAAATAGAGGGCAATGAATCGTCCTTCTTGATCTAAAATCTCATCTTCAATATACAAATCTGTATCTACTCGAATAGGCTTCTCTTTTGTATATACAGCAACACCACTGTATCCCTTCTTCAATTTAGAATGATCAAAATAACTCGTATAACCTTCTATATTGAGCAATGAAGCATCTAACTGTTCAGGATGAGCTTTGGTCTCTTGAAAACAAAAAATGTCGGGATTCTGACTTAGAACCCAATCCATACAGCCCTTTTTACTCCAAGCCCTGATGCCATTCACATTCCAGCAGATAATCTTTTTTTCTTTCATATATAGGTTGTATGCGGGGAATTATTAAATATAGTCACCAATAGATAGCGCACCTGAATGCGCGAGTTAAATATCGCTCTATTACTTCCACATATTAACCCTTTTTCTGTCCGCCGTCTTGTCTACTATGGAAAGTCTTGTGAATTTCCTTGAGATGCTTATCTGTAACGTGTGTATAAATCTGTGTAGTAGCAATGTTTGCATGACCAAGCAGAGCCTGCACTGAACGGAGGTCTGCTCCATTTTGAAGCAAATCAGTCGCAAAACTGTGACGGATCACATGGGGAGTGACCTTTTTTGATATACCCGCCTTAATTGCATAGTATTTTACAAGTCGTTCGATGGATCTTGGGGTCAGATCGAACAGCCTTGAACTCGTCAAACTCTTATTTTTAGCCAGATACTCTCGAATGGAGTCTTTGGCAGTATCCGTTAAAAACACTACTCTCACTTTTTCACCCTTTCCACGGACCGAAAACTCATCCTTTGAGATATCTAGGTCTCGAGGCAGAGAACAAAGCTCTGAAACTCGAAGCCCTGTGGAGTAGAAAAGCTCTAAAATAGCCTTATCTCTAAGTTTTTTCTGCTCATCCTTCTCTTGGTTAGGCCCATCCAAAAAACGGTTTAACTCCTCAGAACTGATTAGATCTAGCGATCTTTCAGGTACCTTGGCCAGTTCTATATTATCTGCAGGGAGAGATGTTATGGACCTTTTGGTCAAGTATTTCAAAAAGGATCGGAGGGCAATAAGATA
>JAUPUG010000026.1 GCA_030917685.1 Patescibacteria group bacterium
CTATTCACGGAACTCACTACAAACTTCGACAGCATGCAGAACTTGCAATGCAGATGGGTATGCCTGCAGATCACATTGTAGTGCCTGATAACGGTACTATTATCGAAATACGAGAAGAAGGTACAAAGCTCGTACGTATGACTGAGAAAGCTCCTGACAACGTCGTAATGGTAGACGGATTCACAATTGGCGATATCCAAGACGTAGTAATCCGAGATCGACAAGTACTTTCACAAGATGGTATCTTCGTAGTCATCGCACTCATCAACGCATCTACAGGTAAACTCAAAAAGTCTCCTGACATAATTTCACGAGGTTCAGTATATCTACGAGAATCGCAAGATCTACTCCGAGAAACACGACACTTGGTGAAATATGTAGTTGAACAGAACACTGAAAACATGCACCCTATCAACATCGACTATATTAAGGATGTGGTATCAGAGGCACTTAGTAAGTTTATCTTCCAGCACACAGCAAAGCGACCTATTGTGATTCCAGTGATGATTTGTGTATAGCAACACAATAGCTTTCCTAGCCTAGTAAACAAAAATACCACTCGAATCTATGAGTGGTATTTTTGTTACATTTTTGAAATTAGTCTTTCAGGCTGCCTGGCTAGTTTGTCGGACACACAAGCTTTGGACCTGTTAGTGTAAGATTTCCTGTCATAGAACCTTGACTCACTGTAGCGACCAATTTTTCATCTTGTGATATTGCAAATGTAGTCTCAGGCACTTTCCAATTATGAACACTTGCCTTGCTTCCCATGAGCATAAGTGTCTTGTGACCATCCTTCATAATCCCTTTATTAGAAACTTTGATATGGATACCATGACTTCCACAATTACTACCTCCACACTTTACTGATTTTCCAGAACCAACAACAGTCCACGTACCAGCAATCAGGTTTATAGTCTGAGCAGCCGCCTTATTGTTTCCAGCAGCAGTTTTGATACTTACATCAAACGTAGTTTGCTCAAACTTACAACCATTTTGTGTAGTCGTACTATAATTATTTACGACACTATTTCCAATCAACTGATCAATATCTGCACATCGAGTACCATCAGAATTACAATACAAATCTGCTCCAATCTTTCCTTTTACACCCAATGAGAGATTATTCAATAATGAATAACTTGTATCTGCTTTTGAAATCGCCATACCCGCAGCATTTCCATACAGCCCAAAGAAACCTTGTTTAATCTGCGCTGTCATACCAGCGTTAATCGGTGCATCAACATTCCCTCCTGGTGGCGCAACTTGTGGAGAAGTCCACGCAAAAACAACAGGAACTGAAGCAAACAAGATAAGTGACGCGAGTACCGATACAAATTGTTCTTTTTTAAATAGTTTCATGTAGGCAAGTTAACTTTATAATATAATTTATATATAAGTATATAACCAATACAGAGTAATTCAAAATAGTTATCAACACGCGTTAAGAATATGTGTTACAAAAATGTGTGAGTGCGTTATAATGGATGACATGAATGACAACTCAAACTTTTTAAATAAACTGATTACATATACTGTCACTATAATCTCTATATTGGGAGTTCTGGCAGTCCTAGGAGGGTACCTCTATTATAGAAACATAAGCATCGAAGACAACAGCTTTCCGATCGCTGATGAAGCAGACACACTATCAGACTCGGATGCAATTATCCAAACATTGGAATCTATTCCAAAAGCTGATTCTGAAGATGCACTAATTGACTCTGAAGTAAATCAGATTCTAAAGGATAATCAGGAAGCATCTACAGAAGAAGAAACCCTTACACCCGAAGAGCGTTCTCAGATACTAAAGAACAATACTGAACTAGATTCCTAGAGCTGCTTTTATTTGCCGTATAGTCATACAGTTATTTCCCCACTCGTCACAATACTCTTTTGCGCCCATTCTACCATTTGCACCCATTAATAGTGAAAGCAAATTATTAGTCCTTGAGTTTGGTGGTGTAGAACTTATAGAATAATCAAGAACTCTAGATACACGGATACCTGCACCATCACCATACAAACCTAGTAAATATCCTCTAAATTGATACCCTGTTCCTACATTAAGTGGTGCGGGTTCGTTTATATTTGGTGCGGATGCTTCAGGTGCAGTCCAAGCAAATACTGATGACACAGAAGTAAAAAGAGCTACATAGATAAACACTGAGAGTATGTTTTGTTTTGTGGTGTATTTTTTGAAGTACATTAGAATGTAAGAATTTAAAAATAAAACTTAGATGACCAAGATTCTGTCCGCCTCAGTACTACACACAAAACTCTCTGGTCCATCAAAAGTAAACATTCCAAAAAGCTGCCCTTGGCTCACACTAATTCTCATTTTTTCAGGTTTATCTAAGGTAAATGTATTAACAGTGCTTGGAATAGTCCACTTATAAATACCACTTCTAGTACCTGAAAATCCTATGCCGTTCTTGACCCATAGGACATCTCGATAATGCCCAGAAAATTCTCCAGTGAAACGTAGTAGCGTTCTTTGTCCGACAGTAAAGCTTCCATCTTTTGAGACCACAACACTTGCGCGCGGTTCTCCAACTGAATTTCCATAGGAGGTTAATGAACCTACACCTACTATATTCCATGTTCCTGCAGGTAAATCAATTGTTTTAGTTTGACTTGCGTCATTTCCAGCCTGGATTACAAACGGTGTAGATTTTGTTCTCTGAACGCAAGTATTTACATTGTTAGTATTTATGTTTGTATTGTTTATATTTGTATTGTTTCCATTGGCAAGATTACTAAGGTCAATACAATCATTCCCCCATTCATCACAGTATTTATCAGCACCAACATTACCGTTAACACCAATAAGAAGTGATGCTAATTTATTATTTGAATCACCTGTCGGAACATAGTCTGCACCCTTAGAAACACGCAACGCGGCATCAGGACCAAAGAAACCCAACTTTCCTCGTTTTATCTGGTAATCTATACCTACATTTATCGGAGCATCAATGTTTCCTCCAGGTGGAGCAACTTGCGGCGTTTTCCAGGCAAGCACTACAGGCACAGAAGCAAAAAGAACTACTGGCACAAGTATTGAAAGTATATTTTGTTTTGTAAGATATTTTTTGAGGTTCATGGATTTTGTATTGTTTATATACTATATATATTACTACATTCATGAATTATGATGTGTACTTATGCACAGTTTACCAAACAACCACCGTGTATTACTCACAATCTAAGATATAATTTAGATATCATATGGAATACAATTACAACAACGAACAACCCCCGAAGACAAGTTTTGTTACCAAGTTAGTAATATTTATTACATTTCTATTTTTAGTAGCGGCACTATTTGCGTGGAACTTTTACGCAACTCAAATAGCCAAGATTAATAATCAGACAGCAAATCAAATAACACAGGAAGATGTAGATAAACTATTGGCAGAAGAACCTGCTCCAAATTCAGAGAAAGCAATGAGCGAAGAAGAGTTATCTTACATTCTCAATATGGAGCTTGTACATTCTACTAACACAGGACAGAGGTTGAGCCCTGCTGAAATGCAGAAGATAAAAGACGCAAACTAGGTCAGGCAACATATATGGATCAAATATTTGGTAAAATAAAAAACCTTCAAGCAATGTTACTGATTTTCATATCAGTGCTTTTACTTTCTTTTCATTTCTTTTTTGTGTATTTTATAAACTCAAAATACCTATCAGGAATATTGAGTGAAAAAACTGTTGGATATACATACGCCGTTGGTTCACTTATAAATATCTTTATATTCATATATGCGCCTGTATTTTTACGAAAATTCGGAAATTACAAACTCACCCTTACAATCGGATTACTTGAACTTTTAGCGCTTATTGGACTGGCCTTTGCTACCGCTCCTCCATATATCATAGCTCTTTTTATACTTCATCAAGCAGTTGGACCAGCATTATTCTATTGTATGGACATCTTTACAGAAAGCTTTTCTACAGCAGAAGAAATGGGAAGTATTCGTGGTGTATATCTCACTATGCAGAACATACCTCCCGTCGTCACACCCGCCATCGTTGGGCTCATACTGATAAAACCTGAATATTGGAAAGTATACATAATTGGCGCACTATTTTTAATCCCCTTCTTTATACTTATAATCTCAAACTTCAGAAATTTTAAGGATCCTGAATATCCTATTATTGATCTCAAGCAAGCATTGCGTAAGTTTTATACTGACAAAAATATATTTGATATCTTTATTGACCACTTCTTACTGCATGTATTTTACGCATGGACTGTTATTTATATACCGCTCTATCTTACCAACCATATCGGCTTCACCTGGGGCGAAGTGGGTATCATATTGAGTATTATGCTATTACCTTTTATTATTTTCCAAATACCAATCGGTAGAATGGAAGATAAATACCATGATGAAAAACATGTACTAGTACTTGGATTCAGTATTATGGCAGCATCATTTATGCTCATTCCCTTTATTCACGAGAAAAGTCTTGTGCTTTGGGCTGCTGTATTATTTGTAAGCCGAATTGGTGCAAGTATAGTAGAGGTCTCAAGTGAAAGCTATTTCTTTAAGCATATCAATCCAAGCAATGCTGGATTTATTAGTTTCTTTAGAATGACACGAGCGCTTCCCTTCTTTGTTATTCCACCTATTGTAGGACTAACACTTCTCGTCGCGGATTTTCCTTACATATTCTTTGTTGCAGGATTACTTATGCTTATTGGTGTTCGGTATGCGATTCTCCTTAAAAACTAATTTCTACTCAAAAAGTTAAACTCCTGTAATACCAGCACAAGTATTGAAGACTCGGACTGCTGTATTATATTCATCTATACTAGATTTGAGTGATGCAAGTTTTATATTGTATTCGATAACTAATGCATTGTATTCATTTGCTTTTTCAACATACGGATCTCCTGTTAGTGCATCAATCTGACTTCTTATTGTGGTGATTTTTGTTTCAAGTACAGCAATAGCGGTTTTCTGTGCATCCACAGTTGTTTTTAATGAACCATTTGGTGAGGCACAAGAGCTCAAAGGCTTAGCAAAATGCTGAACGATTAACCATTGCTTACGTCCTTGATACATACCCTGCCCTACTGCTAAGCCAATTTCTTGATATCGAGAATCTAAAATATTCTTTTTGTGCCCTGGGCTTGCCATCCAAGCCGCCACAACCTGGCCATCACCAGCAAACACACCAAGCGCCAAATTCTCTCCTACCACAATATACTCATACCCTGTTTTTCGAACTACATCTGAGACACTATCACCTGATGGTGACACGTGTTGAAAATATTGTTTTTGGAACATATCCTGCAACTTAATTTCAGCAGCCTTAGAAAGCAACGGGTCTTTAATTAGTTCGGAAATTCCCAATTTCTTACGCTCACTATTTGTAGCAGAAATAATACCAGATATAGTGAGCTCTTGTTCAACCTGATTTGACAAGACTGGTAACAATTCTTTACTCGAGCCAGTCACACCCAGCACATTAGATGAAGGTGTTGAGGTCTTCATACCTGAAGAAGTGCTATTTACAGGAGATACTGTGGGAATATAATCCTGTCCACCAGGCAACACAGCGCTTGAAGTTGCAGTGGTAATCTCTTTAAACAATTTCTTAAATGAATCTGAGTACGCCGAATGAAGCTGATTAAAACTCGGTGCGACATTCGAAAGTGGCGCTCTAAAATAAAAGAGTGTTCCAAAAAATATGAGCAGTATGAGTATAGGTCTTAAAATCATTTGATTTATTTTATTCAATATAACAACACTCTAAATTCATTCTATTTAATTTGCTTCCGATTTAACGATTCGGATAAGCGCAAACAGAAGCCCTACTACGAGTGGACCAAGGAGAAACCCTTCTGCTCCAAAAAACTGTAGTCCACCCAAAATTGAAAAGAGAATGAGTAGAGGATGGATATTCACTCCTTTATTGATAATAAATGGTGCTAAGAAATTATCTATAAGACCTACAAGAATGACTGACCAGAGAAGCTGAGCGATCCATATTCCAGCAGACCCATAAAAGAAAAGGTACACTACGGCAGGAATCCAAACTAATGCCGTACCGACACCTGGTACAAGTGCTGCCACACCAGCAACAGTCCCCCACAAAGTCGCGTTCGGCACACCAAAGAGAGCAAACCCGATACCTGAAAGAGTGCCTTGGACTAGCGCAACAGCGAGAGAACCTACAAGTACAGAACTAATAGAAGCCTTGAGTGAATCTGATATCATCTTGTCTTTATCTTCTGACAAAGGACTAAATGACATAATCTGCTTCTTAAACTGTTCACCGTCACGCAAGAAATAAAATAGTGCAACTAATGCAAGGACAAATTTTATAAGTAGATCAAGAGTTCCAGAAAATATTCCACCAAGTCGGTCTACTACCCATGAAGCAAACACAGAAACATACTCTCGGGTATTAATCCTAAAATCAGGTACATACTTCTGCACTACAATTTCAATTTTTGAAGTTATAACATCTATGGAGATAGTCTCACCAGAAGAAACTGCAACATACAGACCTTGAGCTTCTGTTATTATTTGATTTGTAATTATCGCAAGAGGTGCAAGTATAAGTACCACCAAAAGGAAAATGGTTATGATTGAAGCAACAGACGGAGATGTTACAGATTTCAAAATCTTTCTATATATCGGAGATACGAGAATAGCAACAATACCTGCCAATGCTAGTGGTGTTAAGAATGGCCAAAAGATAAGCGCTGATAAAATACCTACAGCCAAAAAAACGATACTGAAGAAAACTGTTTGAAAACGTGCATGAATAGTGGAATTCATTTTCTTATATTCTTTAGAAATTACTTTATATTAATTAATACCCATACTGTTGCGTACACCGTAAATTATATCACTTTCAGAATACTAATAATATACTAGGCACCATGACACTTCTTGTATTTTTTACCACTTCCACATGGGCAAAGATCGTTTCTCCCTACTTTATCTTGATTTGACACTACAGGTATAACTCGAGCCTCACGGATTGCATCGGCAACCATTCCAGAAGCCTCTCCTACCCCACCATTCTGATTACCGGACTGATTAGTAGAAAGGTACTCATCGGCGCTTGGGCGAAGTTCTATCACAGGTGCATTTTGTCCTCCCTCTACCTGCCCTTGAACATTTGCGAGGATTCGAATAATCTCTTGATCAACTGAGAATTCCATTTCCTTGAAGAGCTTAAGCCCCTCTCTCTTGTACTCTACAAGTGGATCTCTCTGACCATAAGCTCGGAGGTTTACACTCGAACGCATATAGTCCATAAACTCTAGGTGGTCGATCCAGAACAAGTCGATAGTCTGGAGCATGACACCGCGTGCAGTTTTAAGAAATGCAAAATCTCCATCGGCATTTTTAAAATTCTCGGCATTTCTTTGAATTGCACTTTTTTCCTCATCTGTAGCTTTGCTCAAAACAGTATCGAGAATTGCTTGAATTTCATCTGGCTCACCTTGGAGGATTTTTCTTCGTCTGTCGTACACTTTGAGTCTTTGTTGATTGAGGACATCATCGTACTCTAATACATGTTTTCGAGAATCGAAATGGAATCCTTCTATTTTTCTCTGCGCAGACTCAAGTGATCGACTAATGATACCGTGTTGGATTGGTTCATCTTCAGCCATATTCAACCGCCCCATCATCTTTTTGATAGTGTCGTTAGCAAAAATTCTCATGAGGTCATCTTCAAGTGACACGAAGAATTGCGTCTCACCTGGATCTCCTTGTCGTCCAGATCGTCCTCGAAGCTGGTTATCTATACGTCGTGCTTCATGTCTTTCTGTACCGAGTACAAACAAGCCACCGAGAGATTTTATTTCCTCATATCGTCGCTTTTCTTCTTCAGCAGACACATCTACCCGAGGTGCACCTCCGAGCTTGATATCCACTCCTCGCCCTGCCATGTTGGTAGCAATAGTTACCGCACCTTTTTTTCCAGCCTCAGCAACAATTTCTCCTTCTTTTTCTGCGAATTCTGGTTTTGCGTTAAGGAGAGCATGTGGCACTCCTTCTTTCTTCAAGAACTCTGAGAGTAGCTGATTTTTTTCAATAGATACAGTACCAATAAGTACAGGCTGACCTTTCTCGTGAAGCTCTTTAATTTTCCGAGCAATAGCTTTAAACTTTCCATTTTCACTTTGGAAAATAAGATCCTGCTTATCAAGTCGTGACACTGGTCGATGTGTTGGTACCTCGATAACATCAAGACCGTACACCTTGAGAAATTCTTCAGAACTTGTCATACCTGTCCCTGTCATTCCAGCAAGTTTTGGATACATTCGAAAATAGTTTTGGAATGTAATAGACGCATATGTACGACTTTCTTTTTGAACCGTCACGCCTTCTTTGGCCTCTATGGCTTGATGAAGACCCTCTGACCATCGTCGTCCAGGTTGAAGCCGTCCAGTTGATGGGTCAATAATGAGTACTTCACCATTTTTAACTAAATATTCTACCTCTCTCTTGTATAAAGCTTTCGCTCGTACGGCAGTTTCAAGATGATGTACATACTTGATTCCTCCTTCTGTATAAATGTTTGAAACTCCGAGTAATTTTTCAGCTTCATCAATCCCCTTTTCAGTCATCGAAATTGTCTTAAACTTTTCATCTACGGCATAGTGCTCATCTTTGTTGAGCTTTTTTGCGATATCCGCAAATGTCACATACAAGTTTTCAGAGTCTGTTGTCGGTGCAGAAATAATAAGTGGAGTACGTGCTTCATCGATTAGGATAGAGTCTACCTCATCCACAATCGCAAAATTAAAATCAGCTTGCCGAAGCTCTCCTACTGAATGTTCTATATTGTCACGGAGATAATCGAATCCAAATTGATTGTTTGTACCATAAGTAATATCAGCATGATACGCATCTCGCTTTGATGATGGTTTTAAGAATTCATACCCAACTCTAAAAGAGCCTTCTTCTGTTTCATCTGTAGTTTCTTTTACTTGTTCGTCTTTTGTAGCTTCACTAGGTTGCACATGCTTAATATCGAATAGATATGTTGAATTGTCATTAATAACACCAGTACGTAGTCCTAGCGTATGATAAATCTGTCCCATCCATGATGCATCTCGTCGCGCGAGGTAATCGTTTACAGTAATCACATGTACTCCTTTTCCAGATAGCGCGTTGAGATATGCGGCGAGAGTTGCCATCAATGTCTTTCCTTCTCCAGTTTTCATCTCAGCGATATTTCCATCATGTAAAATCATTCCACCAATAAGCTGTACATCGTAGTGTCGCTGTCCAAGAGTACGATGTGAAGCTTCACGCACTACCGCAAAAGCTTCTGGAAGAAGTTCTCGAAGTACCGCATCGAGGATAGCTTGCTCTTCATTTTTCACACGCTTTTTATCAGCAAGAGTACCATCATGCGGCTTTACTACTGATAGTCGATTTTTGATTGCCTCTCGAAACTCAGCTGTTTTACCCCGCAATTCCACATCAGAAAGAGCCTGAATCTTTGGTTCAAGCTCATTTATCTGATTTACAATTTTTTTGTACTTTTTAACAACCCGACTTGAACGACTCCCAAACAATGATGTAAGTAATGCCATAGTGGTACTACTTTATCACAAAATACCCCCTTTTTACAGCTACTTTACGAAAGCAACAACTGGTGTAACAAAACTACTCAGCGCTGTATTTTCGATTCCAGTAGTTGTATTTGGAGTAGTCCCCATAGTCCAAGCTACAGCCGTTACCTTGGCTTTGAAATTGGCACTTGCTGGAAGTGCTGAGGCATTGATTGTGGCTACTACTTTTTGGTTTCCAACTTTATCATTCGCAACCACAGCACTTGTTACTGTAACTGTCGAAGCAAGTGTCATTGCTCCAGTAGCCACATCTTCAAATGCAACTGTAACATTTGCAGGTACAATCTTAGCAAGACTTGCGCCATTGGCTTTCACTGAATATTCAAATGTTGCAGTCATGGAATTTGTTTTTCCAGTAGTTGAAATAACTCTATTGATTGTAGGTGTACCAACCAGAGTAAATGTAGGGCTTGGATTCACGACTGTAAATTCAGAAGAATATGTAGATACTTTCTTAGTGTCAACCATAGTAGATACATAGAACTTGTATGCACCAACTGGCACATTTGCTGGTATTGGGAATGATATTTTTCCAGCACTAAACGTTGCTACAACCCCAGCAAAGCCCTCTACTGGTGTTTCATTCGGTCTTACAAGCGTAGCTGTAACCTTAGATGTTGATGGTACAGTACCAGCAAGTATCATATTGGCAGTATTTCCCTTTACCACAGAACCATTTTCAAGTGTCGCCGTTAACTCACCTGATCGTGTCGTAACACCGAACGGTGTCGATATTAATACAGAAGTAGGATCAAAGTTTGTTTTTCCTGATACAGGAGTAATTTTGAGTTTGTATGTTGTATTGTCTGTAGTTGCTGTTGTGGCTGGTATAAGAACAGGATAAGTATTGAGATTGCCCGCTAAACTTGTTACAAAAGTTTTCTCGACTAAACCTGTTTTTGTATTATACAATTCAATTTTAACCTTCTCAGACGCAAGAACAGCACTATTTGAAGTCCAATTAAGTGTATAAGAAACCCCTCGTTCTATAGATGCCGGCACGGTACCAATTGTAATTTTAGGGAGTACCACTGGTCTATCTCGCACTTCAAACGTAGTTGTGAAGGCTTCAAGCGGACGAGTATCCACTGTTGATGTCACCTGTACTTTATATGTACCGTTAGCAAGAGTTGTCGGAATATTGAGTGTCAAAGCCGTTGCGTTTGAAGTGAGTTTTCCCTTCGTAGAAACCGCAACATTTGTTGCTTGACCTGTTGAAGTAACAAGCTTTGCAATAACTTCTGTGTTATTTGTAATATTAGTACTAGCAATATTTACAGCTAGAGATGACCCTTTATATACTACCCCAGCATCCGCTGCAGGGATATTTGTTGATGCAGACAGTGTCGCATTTTGACCTTTGGTTACGACTGAGAAGCTATCTGTTGTGATATCAGATGTAGCATCAAGAACAACACCACTTGGCAAGCCTGTCACGACGAGTACCACCTTGTAGTCATTTGTTGTTGCAGTCGCACTTGCTACGGCATTAGCTGGAATAGTTAACGTTATACTATTTGTATAAGGAGTCACTGGTGATGTTTTAGCAACTTCCGTTTCCACAGTACCATTTGTTCGCATGAGCCTAGCGTACACTTTAGCACCAGATCCAAACGAAGTGTTTGTAGACCAATTAACTATTATTGGATTACCACGGACTGCTTGCCCCATTATGTTCCATACAGTGATTTTTGGTGCTGTTACTACTACTGGGACAGGAACAACAACAGGCACAATACTAAAGTTTGCACCCGTTCCTCGTAATGTAGTATTAGCAACTGAAGAGACAACAATCTTAAACTGATTGAGAGTTGTAGTAGCGATAGTATTTACTAATGGAACAGTCCAATTGTATGTACCATTGTTTTTTACTGTAGCAAGAAGTACACCTGATGATAAAGGACCACTATTTGCGACTAATGAAATCTGTACATCATCAGTGGTCTTAAGACCTGTTGAAGTCCACTTGATAGGTATAACCTGTCCGGAAGTGTACTGTGCGCCTGAAGTAGGCTGACTCACCGTGATTGAACTAGTTACAGTACTTGCAGATGGCAGTATTTTTATCACCGAAGTAGAAGTGCTTGTATAAAGACCACTTTCTGTCTGAAGAACTATATTGAATGTACTTGTACCTGTTATAACTTTATTGTTAACTCGATCTGGTACCGTCCAAGTAAGTGCACCATTATTTACAACTCGCCCTAGTTCAATAGTTGTGGATGCTACTCCGCCTGAAACAAGAGTACCAACTAGACTTACTTTTATCTTATCAGCTGGTTTGATAGCTGTAGAAGTTTTCCAAGTGACTGGAATTTTACTTCCTGCAGTTGCTTGTACTTCAACTGTTGGTGAGGTTATTTCAAGTGCCTTATCTCGAATTTCAAAAGATTTTGCACTTACATCACTTTTAGTAGCTCCTGTAAGTGAGACAAGAATCTTATATTGTCCAGGCGCCATGTTTGATGGAACTGTCCAATTATATTGACCCTTACCATTTCGAACTCCTGACTGGGTCGTGATTGTCGTTGATGCACTACTATTTTGAGCATTAACATACTGAATAGTTACATCTGTGGTATTAGGAATCTTTGCAGCGTCCCATTTTATTGCAATAACTTCCCCTCGCGCTCGAACACTATTTGCATTTGGTTCAGTAAGATTAATAGTAGCCTTACTTATACAACCGTATTTCTGATTAATAACATTTCGGGTCTTTTCAGTAAAAAGTCCATTTGGATCCTCACCGATAGCGACTTTCTGCGTTGTTTGGTATTTAACCAAAGATGATGCGGTTGCTTTTCCAAACTTCTTATTTTTCTCGTCTGAAGGTATTGGATAACCTTCAGCTTCTAATATTTGGTGAAGTTTCGTAATACCCGCCACATACGTCAAATATGCAGGATTTGTAATAGTGCTTCTATATTCCTGAATTCTAGCTTGCGGAATAATCATACCGTAATAGAAGTCTGTAGAAAAATTGTAACAACTGATTGATGGTGTAGTTGAACCTTGTGGAGGAGGTGTGGCCCCTACTTGAGTTGGTAACACAGAAACAGCTAAGAACATGAATGTAACCATGTAGATTAGCTTATTTTTTATAATCATATAATTCTTCATTTAAAATTCATTAATAAGTAATACCAAATAATTATATCACTCTATCAAGTTAGCAACGGTGTTCTTTCCCCACCTCACGTAATTAGTCATGGTCTAAGCCATTATGAACCACACAGTACAGATCAAGTCTTTAAACACAAAAACCACTACCTTTCGATAGTGGTTTTTGTGAAGTGAGAAAATAAAATTACTTTCGCTTCTTTGTAGCCTTCTTTGCTTTCTTCTTTGCTACTTTCTTTACTGCCTTCTTAGCTGCTTTTTTCTTTGCTGCCATAAAATTTATTTGAAGTAAGGAACAATTATTGGTAAGTGTTAGTGATGATGACCGTTCATCTCTAACCATGTACTAATTATCTTTCACAATTCAATTACTCGCAATATTTTTTTTAAAAATCTTGTGGATAACTTTTTTATTTTTAAAACTTTATTTTTTATTTTTTTTGAGAAAATATTTTTTATTTTATTTTTGTTAAAAAATATTCTGCTTTTTCTAGTAAAAATATTTAATATTATTGTTGAAAAATTATTCCAAACAAAAAAAATACTCGCACTGTATGCGAGTATTTTTTATTTTATTTTTAAACTTTCCACTTATTTAATCCGATTTTCTGCACCTTATTGTGCTTGAGTTTTTGATGGATCTCTCCCAGCTCGTATTTCACTTATATAATATTCACCTACTTGTTTAGATTCTGGTGAAAGTTCAATCACTTTTTGAATTTGTGCGATTGCGTCCGCTGGTTTTTTCATCTGCAAATACAATCCAGCGAGCGACATATATGTTTGTGGATTTTTTGGATCAGCCTCAATCTTTAGTTTAGCAATCTCAATTATTTCTGAGTACATCTTTTTTTGTAGCAAAGCGTCAAGAATTCGCTGATCAGTGAGCGCGAGTATATCTCCCTCTAGAATCTTCTTTGCCTCTGAAAATTTGTTATTGTATATAAGTCCGAGTGAATACAATACTTTTGATTCTTTACTCTTAGGCTCTAGTTCATATGCTTTTTTGAATGTCTCAACAGCCTGCACATTTTGATCCAAAGAAATTTCGATAATTGCTTTCTGATGCAAAAACGATTGCTTTGTCGGTGAAAGTGCAATAGCTTGATCCATATATTTTATTGCTTCATTGAACTGTCCCATTTTTTGAGAGTAAAGCGCCATAAACATAAGTGGTCGTGGATCCTTTGGTGATTCAACTATCGCCTTTTCATATTCACTCACAACTAGAGACATGATTGCTTGTGTAAGTTCAGGATCTTTATTTGCTGTTGCAACAAGAAGCGCAGGAGCTGTCTCTGCGAGACGTTCTCGTATCTCTGTATTTGCAAATGTGTCATATGCGAGAGCCTTTTTAAATAGTTCAAGAATTGCTTTAGGAGATGTCTTTTCAGCTCCCAACACCTTCGCAGCTTCTGGTTGACTGTACTGAAGCGCTTGTATGAGCGTCTTCCCTGCCATGTACGGTTTGTATACCGCCTCATTTGAAACATATCCGAAAGCGAGCATGGCAATCAAAATAATCGCAATACTTACTGACGAATTATTCATAAGGTCATTATATGAGTTTTTTGAATCTGATTTTGTATTTGCATTCAATTTCGCGTTTGATTTCGTGTCAGATACGACCACTGTAGTATCAGTACTTCGCTGATGGACATACGCAAGTAATATAAAGAATAATATATAACTCGCGAGGTTATCAAAGATAAATACATTGTGCACAAAGTATGCAATCAATAGACCTGTAATAACTGTTTTTTCTAACACATCAAACACGACACTGTCTGCATTCAGGATAGTTTTTCTCCATAAAACATATATCAGCGCGAAGAAGAGACCGAGATAACTCAAGAGTCCGAGCAGTCCTCCAGCAATAAGCCAATCGAAGAATACATTGTGAGTACGATCAAACCATTGTTCCTGTGCATACATTTTCGGATCGTAGTATTTTGCAAATACATACGAGAAGTTATCCTGTCCCCATCCAAGTAGCGGTCGCTCTTGTACGCCCTTCCATGACATACCCCAAAGAAGTGTTCGTGATTCTCCTTGTGTTGCGAGTACTCCTTTTATATCTGTTGTAATAAGCGAACTAAATCGATAGAGCAAGTTTGAACTTTTCACAAAATCTGATTCTTTGTATACACCGAGTAATCCGACAATAAGCACGATAACAATCAATGAGACACTACTTGCGATTTTAATATTCCTTTTAATACTTTCTGAAATAGATTGATTGAACTTATTATTTCCAAAGAATATAAGCGCAAGTGGAATAAGTGCCGCCATAAAACTTCCTGCTACGAGCCCAACGAATGATCCTCGAGTACCGGTATTGTACAGCACTACGATATTGAATATGGTAGCGAGAATATAGAACGCATATCGAATAGGTGCCTCGCTTATTTTTTTAACACTTGTTAGGGAGAGTAAAAGTAATCCTGCTACGAATGCATGTATGAGTGAATACACCCCAAGATAACTTGAGTTTCCAAGAGACCCAGCAATACGCACAGTCTTTTCGGGAGAACTAAAAATTGAAAGGAAGAAATATTTAATTCCTCTAAACATTTCGACAACAAAAGCTCCATTTCGAGACACATCATAATCTGCAAAAGCACGTAGTCCCAGTGCAATACTTATCGCGAGACTTGTGTTGAATAGTGCATACCATGCCTTTCTAGTACAAAGTACAGAAGCAGAAACGATAAAGAAAAAGAAAAGATGTAGTATTGTCACATACCCTTCCATACGCTCGAAGTTACTCCAAAAGCTTTTAGTAACATCTTCTGCTGTAAAAGTAGAGACCCCTAACACCACCGTGAAAGCGAGTACTGCGGTGAGAATAGTCCCTTTTTTAGGTAAAAATGACCGATCAAACACAGCAAGTACTATATATAGTGTAGTTGCGATTTCAACTAAAAGCCGAAAAATGAAGGCTTTGCCCGTAATATACGGGAAAAATAGTGAAGTTGAGACAATAAGAGGAGTGAAAAATACTGCGTATATAAGTGCAATAATGGTATATAAAAGTGCGTTTTTGGTGGTACGGTTCATAAAAAGCTTGTTTTGATTGACTATTATGGTGAATATAGCTGGCAGTATATCACACCCAGTTTTGAGGAAAAGCTGATATAAGAAAAAGTGTTTTTTGTTTTTCATTTCCTTAAATTGTACCAGGGGTTCGATTTTAGTTTACAAGTTGCCAGATCCTAAAGTTTGACGCTATCCTGGATTCTCACTCTAAATTCAACTAATATGTTATATATCGAGACTGCGGTAATATGTATACTGTCATATATTCAAGAATTGAATATTCCTAATAATTAACTAAAATATCATCAGCAAAATGAACAATGCTAGAAAAATAATCTTATCAAGTTGGATATATACTAAACTTGTTGGACATTGGAATAAAGATGGATTAAAAAAGTATTTCGAGAATACAGGTTGGGCAATTTTAAGTCGCGCAATTAGTATAATAATATCTTTTTTTATTACAGTTTATTTGGTTAGATATCTTGGACCTGAAAATTACGGCCAACTTAGTTATGCAATCTCCTTTGTGGCTCTCTTCTCAATTTTTGCATCATTCGGCGTGGACAACATACTACATCGCGATATTATAAAATACCCCGAAAAAAGAGGTGAGTATTTAGGCACGGCATTCGTATTAAAACTATTAACTGGAATATTTGCAACTATATTAACTGTACTATCTGCAATAACACTGACCGACAGTGATGTTTCAAAACTTGTTATTTTTTTACTTTCTGGGACTTTTATATTGCAGGCTTTTAACGTTATAAATACCGAATTTCAAGCAGATGTGAAATTAAAATATACATCAATAATTTCACTAATTACTGTAGTTATTCTAAGTTTACTAAAAATAATGGTTATTATTTTTAGTAAAGGGATTATTTATCTTGGTGGGATAATGCTCTTAGAAGCAATTATAAATGCATCACTGCTTATTTATATTCATTTCTATGTGTATGGAAATATAAAGACATGGTTTTTTACCAAGCACACAGCATATATCCTCATGACGGAATCATGGCCTTTTATATTCATCGCTTTTTTTGCATCAGTATATACTCGTATTGACCAAGTAATGCTAAAACACCTTGTAAATACAAGTTCCGTTGGTTTATATGATGCGGCCGTGCGACTCGGGGAGATTTGGGGATTTATTCCCTCACTAATTGTTGCATCTATGTTTACAGCAATAATTAATGCAAAAAAAATAAATAATACCGAATATAGAAAAAGACTATTACACCTCTCCTTTGTGGTTACAGTAGTATCCACCATCATAGCTACATTTATCGCGATATTTTCTAAAAATATTGTTAATTTTATTTATGGAGTTGATTTTGAAGCATCTGCAGAAATACTATCAATTTACGTATTCAGCACCATTTTTCTTATAATTGGTAGTATTGTTCAACAATACTTAACAATAGAAAACAAAAGGATGACAATCTTCTTTCTCACTCTTGGGACAGCATTATTGAACATTTCATTGAATTTTATACTTATTCCAATCTATGGAATAATCGGTGCCGCTTGGGCGACATTAATTTCTTATATAGTACTTTGTTATCCTTATTTTCAAATATTACGGATAAAATAACAAGATCCTTTTCACAAAAAATACTATTCAAAAAAGATAATTTTAGGGAAGAGCTTCTTAACAAATTCCTTTGGGTGAGAAAAGTATTCGTTGAAGGTATTTATTCCACCAGCACTCACTTCTTGCAAAAGATTTGAATCAGAAAGAATTGACTCTAATCTATTCAAAAACTCTCTTTTTGCAGTATCGTCTTTCCAATTAATGTTATGAGTAAACATTTGTTCTCTATTGCCAATGGAGATGTAATTTTCTCCATCTATCATAGGTAATCCATAGTCAATTATTTCATGATTCCAAGCGAGAAGTGCTTTCTTATATCTCCAGACATCTGCCGTTCTATATGATGAAAAAAATAAACCTAGGCCGAGATATGCTTTTGTATGAAGCAATGAGTGCACATATTTTGCCTGTGGGTATAGGAAACGTCTATACCGAATACTAAATAGCGCCTTCCCTATTTTATTAGGAATGAAATAGGGATTAAACATATTTAATATATGTTTTCTGTTTGTAGTACTAGTGTCGCCATAATCAAGAAAAAACTTGTTATCAGTTTGAGAGACAATATCTAGCATAGCTATTCTTGCGCTTGCATTTTTTTGGAAATTACCTGCAATATCATATAAAGTGACATTTTTAAGAAAATTAACAGTAATGTCTTCTGTAATACTCGGTGGAAATGGGAGTGGAAATATCTTTGCATAGTATTTTTCAACTTCAAACACTCTATTTGAGTCCATTCTTTCGATATCACTATCAATTTTAGGGTCATGATACAAAAACTTATCAGTATCCTCTCGAAGTAAATGTGCATGTTCTATTTTAAATACTTGATGTTTTATAACACCGTCTATCAGTGACCAAAACACATCATCGCAAAAATTGAAGAAAAAAACTTCACCTGGCTCTATATAATATATCTTTTGGACATGACGTCGCATTTTTTGTAAGAATACATCTAATTTATATCGTTCCTTATTTTTATCAAAAAATCTCAGCAACATATCTCCATCAAACATAAAGATGTCGAACTCATTATCAATTGAAAATATTTCTTCTATGGTATTAATCGGAGTAATCGTGGTATCTTGCGCAAAATATTCTTGGAATAATCTTTTATGATTTAAATCACTGTAAGGTATTAATATTTCTAATCTAAAATAGTGTGAGAGGCCCGCAAGAAAATAAGCAACTCTACCTTCGCAAGGGGTTACAAACACTCGAGCACGCAGTTTTTTGACATCTATTGTATTTTTCACTTATAACAGTATACTAATAATTATCTTATTGGTAAAAAGCATGAAAACAATAAAAGCAGTACTATTTGACCTTGATGGTGTATTAGTTAATATGCCAGACGCTCACTACACAGCCCTAAACCAAGCACTTGGTCTTTTTGGCGCCCGAATTGAGGAAGACGAGCATCATAATCATTTCAACGGACTACCATCACGCAAGAAAATTGCAGAGCTTGAAAATACAGGGCGCTTGCCTAAGGGTCTAATTGAGTTTATTAATAATATCAAACAACAATACACTAAGGATCTAATACCTCAGTATTGTCCTCCTGATTATTCTAAAATAATCTTGTTACGCCACTTAAAAGAAGCTGGAATTAAAATTGCATGCTGTTCAAACTCTATCCAAGAGACACTTCATGCTATGTTAAAGTCAGCACTTCTCTTTAACCAGTTTGATCTCATTATCGGTAACGATGAAGTATCACAAGCAAAACCAGATCCAGAAATGTATACTCTTGCGATGAGTCGTCTTAATGTTACACCACAAGAAACATTAATTATTGAAGACTCTCCTCATGGCATAGAGGCGGCAAAAGCCAGTGGAGCTTTTGTGTATGAAGTAAGGGGTGTAGACGACGTCAACCTTTCGCTTTTTAAAGATATTCTAAACTATGAATAAACATAATCTTACACAATTCACTAAAGGCTGGATCGTCGGGGATTTCACCCCAAGTATACTTCGTACTAAAGACTTCGAATTTATGGTTCGTTACTACAGAGCTGGAGAAGGTGAATCTTCTCATACTCATAAAATTGCAGATGAAATTACAGTCATAGTAACTGGTGTTTTTCGCATGAATAATGATATACTGGAAAAAGGCGATATAATACATCTCTCTCCCGGAGACTCCAGTGATTTTGAGTGTATTGAAGATGGGTCAACAGCAGTGATTAAGACACCATCAATTATAGGGGATAAATATATCATATAAACAATGCTAAATATTATAATTCCAATGGCTGGTCGTGGTTCTCGTTTTGCAGATGCTGGCTATGCATTCCCTAAACCACTTATTGATGTCCATGGTCGGACAATGATTGAGGTTGTAATTAAAAATTTGAAGCCAAAACATATTCCACACCGCTTTATCTTTATTTGTCAAAAAGAACATTATCAAAAGTATGATCTTTCTAACGTATTTAAAAATGCCGTCGGGGGAAATAATTTTGAAGTTGTACAAATAAATGGAATCACCGCCGGTGCGGCCTGTACTGTACTAACAGCTAAGCAATATATTGACAATGATGATGATATTTTAATTGCAAATTCAGATCAATACGTTGATTTTGATATAGACGCTTTTTTACTACGAGCAAGAGACAGTAAAAAACATGGGAGAATTCAAACATTTGAATCGACACACCCTAAATGGAGTTATGCAAGAATCGATAAAAACGGGAAAGTCCTTGAGGTTGCAGAAAAAAAATTAATATCAAATAAGGCAACAACAGGTATTTACTATTTTAGACATGGTAAAGATTTCGTCAAAGGAACTGAGAATATGATTCTTAAAAACTGTAAACACAACGGTGAATTTTACGTCTGCCCAGTATACAACGAACTTATTATTGAAGGCGCGGATATAGCAATAGACGACATCACAATAGAACAAATGCACGGACTCGGAACACCAGAAGATTTGAGCAAGTTCCTCGTGAAAATCGAGAAAGGGGCAGTTAATATATGACTTATGTAGTCACACACCGTGGAATTGACTTTGAAAATAAACACTCCTTTACAGAAAGTAGTCGCGAGGCTTTTGAATATTTTCTTAATAAAGGATTCGGCATAGAGTTTGATATACAGATTACTAAAGATTTAGTACCTGTAATTTCTCATGATGAAAACATTTCACGTATTTCAGAAAAAAAAGACTCCTTACCTATTTCTGAAATAACCATAGATGAATTTCTTAAAGCAAAATTACCCAATGGTCATACTTTGTCTTTAGTAGATATTATTGAGATGATAAAGTCTGCTGATAAAAGCATAAAACGACTTCACGCTCTCCATCTTAAAAGTCACAACCAAACTAATGATCAATTAAATATACTGCTACCATTTCTTAAAGATATCCAAGGTTTACCGGTAATTGTATTTGATGTAAAGCCAGAAATTGTAAGATTATTAAAAAAGCTAGTCCCAGGACTTGTCTTTGCTATCTCAGTAGCGCATACTTATGATATCGATCGATATGGAAAATCTGTTGGTAACACCTTATTCTCCATCAGTGATGCTATCAAATATAAGCAGCTATACACCTGGGCATGGTGCGATGAATGGGATAGAAGTGATTCAAATGGAAGCGAAAAGAATTTTTATTCAAATAAAAACTTCGACACACTTAGAAACAATGGTTATAAACTAGCAATTGTAAGTCCAGAACTTCACGCAACATCTCCAAAACTACTAGGCGGCGAACAGCATCCCGTAGGGAGAAGTCTTGAATCTATAGTAAGTTTTTGGAACGAAATCCGAGCACAAGAGCCAGATGCAATCTGCACCGACTATCCCGACATTTGTGGTAAAATAATTTTATGAAAAAAATACACCGTGTAGCACTTTGCATTTCTGGGCAACCACGTTCAATCAAGGAGGCTTATCCTTACATAAAACGAAACATAATTGACTGCAATGAGAATGTGGATATTTTTGCACATTGTTGGTTTAATACAGAGAATGCAGGAAAACAGTATAAGGAGACTAGTAATACTATGGGCAACAAAAAAGTTCCATTAGAAAACTCCAATACCCCTGCTTTGATTCAACAATTATATAGTCCAATAAAGATGATTACAGAACCACAACAAGACTTCACAGAACAATCGAAATTATTTCCTGAAATACCTCGAGACGCTACTAATACTTTCGGTTCACTATCCATGTGGACCTCTATTAAAAAAGCTAATGATCTAAAATTAAGCTTTGAATACGAAAACTCTTTTACTTATGATTATGTTATTCGTGCCCGTTTTGACTGTATCCCTTTAAAAAAGATAAAGGTTTCATCACTCAACAAAGAATCTATACACTGCCAAGGAGTTACTGATAATGCAAATATCACTATTTATGATCAAATAATAATAGGCTCGAGTAAAAACATTAATGGTGTTTCAAGTATCGTTGATAATATTTTTGAATACATCAATAAAACAAATTTTTGGAACAATGAGTATATTCTAAAATATTATCTAGAATCAAACAATATAGCCATTAAAACTCACTCTTGGTTTGTGGTTCTTATCAGACAAGAAACGGCACTATCAGCCATACTATCAAGTCTAAAAAACTATGCAAAGAGTGAAATCTTAAAACTAGCGAGCAAATCCATAAAATCAATCCCCTATCTCGGAAATAAATATATTCTCTGGAGAATTAAACATAAATAAAATGAAAATAATAGCAATGCTTCCTGTAAAAAATGAGTCTTGGGTATTACAACATTGCCTTAGATCTCTATCTTTCTGTGATGAAGTCTTAGCAATTGACGACAATTCAGACGATGACACTTTTAACATTCTACAGAAATTTAATTGCTCTATAATCACCATCGACACAAAAACAAGAGTTGGATGGAAGGAATTTGAAATTCGCTCATTTCTACTCAAGGAAGCGAGAAGACGAGAAGCTACCCACATACTAGCAATCGATGGTGATGAGATGTTTTCAGATGCTTTCGTGAAGGATGCGAGAAATATAATTTCAAATCTCAAAGTCGGTGAGTCCTTGGCTCTACCATGGGTAAATTTAGTCGACAAATACCATATCCATAGTAATCCAACCATGAAACCTTTTATTATGTGTGATGATAAAGTATCAACATTCAAAGAGACTTTTATGCACGTACCTCGAGTACCAAATTACAAAAAAGGAGCGACACTTGATTTACCCTATTCTGTAATACATTTTCAGCATTTGAACAAAGCTAGAAATACCTATAAACGAGTTTGGTACATGATGAGTGAGTTATTAAACGGTCGACGACATCCGATACGTATTAATGCAACTTATCAATACAAGATACCTAAGCTTACAGAATATCCTGTAGTAAGACTTACATCTCAAGACTTCCCTGATCCTAAAAATGACAGGGGCAACTGGCAAAAAGATGCTGTATATAAACTATCTCACCAACACGGTATCTCATTTTTTGAACCTCTAGATATTTGGAATATTCCCGAATTACATAAAGTTTTTCTGAAGGAAAATCATCGAGAACCAAAACCTGTAATTGCACCATCTTGGCTACTTACAATAAATAATTTTAAAAATAAACTCAAAGATTTTAAATATGAGAAGTTTTCTTAAAAAAATACTCCAAATATTTCCGGAGTGGGTTCGTATTGGAATTGTTATGTTTCGCGAGTCTTGGTGGCAAATGATTATGTATAATTGGGAGAAAAACAGATATCCAGCAATCTTACGTCATTTTGATCGTGCTCAGAATAAATCAAATAAAAAGCAAATACAGAATATTCTCATTTACCACGTTAATGGGTTAAGTCACTCGGGTACTGAAAAAAACCTGCAACTCATAGCAAATGGACTATTGGATAAATATAGTGTTTTCTTTATGTATAGTGATAAGACTGCAGACAAATCACGCAGAGACAGTCTCGACACTCGTATCAATCTAATACCCTTTTCATACGAAATCAATGAGATCAAAGTCCCTCATAGATTACATGATATGAGACCTCACATTAAGGAAGTAATATCAGAGAAAAATATAGACCTTATTATTACAGCTAGTCCAGGCTATGCACATTATCCATGGAACATTATCACTGAGATTCCAATTATACTAAGTAATGTTTTTGGAGCGCCATCACTGCAAAAAAATATAGCTACTCATATTTTCATGTCAGAAACTGTTTTGAAACACGCAGAAGCATGGACTGGAAAAAGAAAGAATCATACTACTCAGTTTCTTCCTATCGGCAAGACACCACCTAATAATGTTAGAGATCTTGGGTTAAAACTTCGTACTAAAATAGGTATTCCAGAAAGTGATTTTGTTTTTGGTCGTATCGGCAGAGACAGTGACGCTATCTTTGACCCTATCGGAATACGTGCTTGGCAGTCAATAGCTGAAAAATATCCAAAAGCCCACTTCCTTATAATGTCTCCTCCTGATATCTTGAAGAATATAGTCGCAAATGAAAAAATTCCTCGAGTACACTTTATACCGCCAAGTGGTGATGAAAAGGACATATGGTCATTTCATGGTGCACTTGACGCAATGGCACACTTCCGAAAAGATGGTGAGACTAGTGGTGTTGCAATTGCAGAATCTCTTACCGTCGGCAATCCAATTATCACTCA
>JAUPUG010000027.1 GCA_030917685.1 Patescibacteria group bacterium
CATAATAGATGGATCAAGCTCTATAACTTTCCCATCGAGTGTCGTTACAGATTCACCAGCGCGAGCTCGTCGGATGATAATATTTCCTTTTACTTTATCAGCATCAAACACGTGAAGTGGCTGACCAGTTTCAAGCATAAAATAGTTTGTAAGGTCTACAATATTATTGATTGACCGCTGTCCGAGAGTTTCAAGTTTGTTTTTAAGCCAATCAGGTGAAGCTGCTACTGTTACATTTTCAACAACACGCGTTACATAGCGTTCAGCTAGAGGTTCAGCAGCTGACGATGCAGATGATGACTCGGCAGACGCACCACCGTCTCCTGTATTCTCCTCAATAGACGCATTAAAAACATACTCTGTATCTTGAACATCAATCTCATCTATTTCCGGTGTTATGTATTCATACCCAAGAAGAGCACCAATCTCTTGAGCTATATATCTATGTGACAAACAATACGGTGCTCGATCAGGCAAAACCTTAACATCAAGCACAACATCTTCGGTTGAACCATCAATACTGTCAGCAGTCTTCACGTGTCGCTCTATTCCTTCAATTTCAAAAATACCCATCGTGATGACATCAGCGAGTTTCTCGGGTTCTGGGAGTTTTTCTTTGAAATATGTTTGAAGCCAATTGTATGATACGAGCATAAAGTTTCTATAAATTTTTAATAAATTAAAACTGATTCACCAGACGCAAATCACCACTGTATAAATGTCGAATGTCATCAATGCCATACTTAAGCATTACTAGTCGGTCGAGGCCCATCCCAAAAGCAAAAGCTTGCCATTCTTTTGGGTCGAGGCCAGCATTTTGCAAAACCTCTGGATGTGTAAGTCCCCCACCAAGTATTTCTAGCCATCGATCCTTCCATCGCACATCTATCTCTACACCAGGCTCTACGAATGAAAAGTAACTTGGTCTAAAACGGATTTCTGCATCAGGGCCGAAAAATTCTTTCGCAAAAAATTCAAGAGTTCCTTTCAAATCTGCCATAGAAACTTTTTTTGCGACCATCATTCCTTCAATCTGAAAGAATTCTGCTTCATGTGTAGCATCGGTTGCTTCATTTCTAAAAACTTTTCCTGGAACAATTATCTTGAAAGGAGGTTTGTGAGATTCAGTATATCGAACTTGTACTCCTGATGTATGAGTTCTCGGGACAAGCTTCTCACCTTTCGGACCAACATCACGCATCCAAAACGTATCCTGCATATCTCTTGAAGGGTGATCTTTTGGAGTCCGAAGCGCATCAAAGTTATAAAACTCAGTCTCAATCTGCGGACCCTCAGCAACTGTAAATCCCATTTTGGCAAAAATAGAGTGAATCTCATTGATAACTTGAGTAATAGGATGAATATGCCCAACTGGAGTGTCTCCTTTTAGGGTTTCGACATCCATTTTTGGGATTTCTGCGCTTTTAGTTTCTGAATCGTTTGACATAGGCAAAGTATAGCCGAAAATTGAAAAAACCCCAAAAATACGGTATATTGGTACCAACACGCGATGGAACTCCTATTTACCACCTTTCTATATACGTTCCTATTTGTAGTCCTCTATTTTCAGGTCTTTTTGATATTGACGCTTGTAGAACACAAAGAAAACCTCGACGCCACCATCGATGGAAGTGACACCCTCGCTCGAAAGCCAAGTGTGACTATTATTGTACCTATTTTCAACGAGGAAAAGACAGTGGTCAAGACAGTCCTCTCACTTCTAGATCTCAATTATCCTAAAGACAAACTTTTTGTGATGGTAGTTGATGATGGTTCAAAAGACAGTAGTTGGGATGTTGTACAACAATTCAAAGATAACCCTCAGGTTCTTCTGCATAAGAAAGAAAACGGCGGAAAATATACCGCTCTCAACTACGCTATCGAACACGCAACAAGTGAACTCATTGGATGTCTTGATGCTGACTCATTCGTAGACAGCGAAGCACTTATACACATGATGCCTTATTTTGATAATCCAGAAGTTGCGGCAGTTACACCATCACTCAAGATTCAAAATCCAGATAGTATTCTTGGAATGGTACAAAGCGCTGAATACTCTATGGGTGTATTTACACGAAAGATACTTGGACTTCTCGATGCACAGTATGTAACACCTGGGCCTTTCTCAATTTTCCGACGTGAGATATTTAGTAAGGTTGGAATGTATAAACACGCTCACAACACTGAGGATCTCGAAATGGCACTCCGACTTCAGGATCATCACTATAAAATTACAAATGCACACAAAGCTGTAGTGTATACAGTAGGACCACGAACATTATATAAACTCTACAAACAGCGAGTTCGATGGACTGGTGGATTTATTCAAAACACAATCGATTACAAAAAAATGATTCTCAATCCAAAGTATGGCAATCTTGGATTACTCATTCTTCCTCTCGCCATGTACAGTATCGCTGGTTCAATGCTTTTTCTTTGCTATAACGTATATACATTCGCAACTAACGCAATACGTGAGATTGAGCGTCTCAACATTGTAGGCTTCAACTGGGATTTTCACGCTTTTACGTTTGAATGGTATTTCTATAACTTGCAGACGACCTTCTTCCTAGGTGCTTTTGCCATCTCAGTCGTCCTGTTTGCAATATGGTACGGGAAGAGACTAACAGGTATCAAAGATAAACATTCATTTGACTTTGTATACTTCCTTCTTATATATTCTCTCATCTCCCCTCTCTGGCTTGTTACTTCGGTATATAATACTATTATCAAAAGAGACGCTGCTTGGAGATAAAAAACGGCGACGCAGTAGCGCGACGCACAATCACTAAGTAATCACATCAATAACACAAAATCGTATGAGACAACCAATAGACAAAAACAAATACATTATTACCTTCATCATTACAGCTATTATTTTTGCTGGAATGCTATATATCAACAATATTCTTGATGAAAAGAGATTTGGTGATACAAAAGCTATTCAAGACCAAATAGCACTCGACCTTCTCTCTTCTGAGACACAATTCAATCTACTCAAAGAGACATCATGTAAGAATGTAAATGGTTCTATCTTGTCTAAAGAACTCAACTCTCTCTCAACAAAGCTCACATATCTCGAAGCTAATGATGCAGGCAATAAAAGTGACGAATTGGTATATCTAAAAAAATACTATTCACTTCTCCAAATCAAAGATTCTCTCTTGATGAAGCAGTTGAATCAAAAATGTAGTTCAAAACCTATTTCAGTTCTCTATTTCTATGGTGACAAAAAAGACTGTCCAGCATGCGAAGATATGAGTTTTGTACTCACACACCTTCGTGAACAGTATCCAGACCTCCGTATCTATTCTTTTGACACAAATTTAAATCTTTCAGCTATTGAAACTCTCAAATCTATCTACAAAATAGACGTACGAAAACTCCCCGCTATTGTATACAACGATGATTCATATACAGGATTCAAGTCTATCGACGAAATGAAAAACATTATTCCTGAGCTCAAGAAGATTGACAAAACTAGAGCTCTCGAAAAAGAGAGATCATCAGTATCGACTTCAACAGAATTCTCTAGCACATCAGACTCTCGGTAGATACATTTTCGATAAATACAAAGGAGGATGTGATATAATTTTGGCATGAGAATTAGCCAAAAATTACCTAAGGGGACGCCTAAAAACATATTAACAACTCTACTACTAGTAAATCTTGTGTTGCCACTTGCTCTACATGGAGCTACTTTTGGAATTACAGATATACAAAGTGATTTTGTATTCAATAAAAATCTTAAACAAGGAGAGACAGTGGCCCCAGACGTCTCATACTTACAGTATATTCTAAATCAAAGCGAAGATACCAAAGTTGCCGAAACAGGCGCAGGATCACTTACAGGACTTACCAATTTTTTTGGCTCAAAGACATACTCTGCCGTTTCTCGGTTTCAAGAAAAATACCGTGAGGAAATACTTACCCCTGCAAATATAATCAATCCTACAGGTATAGTGGGTGAAAACACTCGTAAAAAGTTAAATCAAATACTCAGATTATTATTTGTTGGCACATATCCAAATTCAAGTGGTAGCACGCCCCTTGCAAGCAGTCTTTCTACCTCAGCCTCAAACTCAGCTACACCCAAACTCTTTACATCAGGAACCACTGGTTCAAACAGTACGACAGGAAATACACAAAGCACAGTTAAGCGACCACCGGTCATTACAAGCTTCTCTGCCTTTAAAGTATTTAGCGGTCAGTTTATGAGTATCTTCGGAACACAGTTCCATCCGACCGCCAACACTCTATATCTAGGCTCTGAAAAGATTGGCAGCTATCCATCGCTCGATAACGGCACAAAGATTACATTCCAAGTACCACAAGGGCTGGATACAGGCTCATACGAAGTGGGTATTGTTAACTCATACGGGACTGCTTCTACTGGAAATCTCTATGTAAACGTTGTTAAACAAACCACAGCAACCTCTACAGCGACACAGAGTTTTACCCCAAGTCTCACAACTTTGTATCCAAATAGCTCTAAAAATATGAATGATCTTGTGTACCTATACGGTGATAATTTTTCATTCAACAACACATTGGAAACAAGCTTGGGAAACACAATAGTTAGATCTACAAACAGAAAGACTCTTTCATTTATGATTAGTGAATTACCGAACTATATGGAGGCATTCAAAAAGAACAAAGGTAAATCAATCAGCGTCACAATGAGAATACGTAACGAGAATGGATTGAGTAAAGAACAAGTAGTTCATGTGATTAATTTTCCAAACACTGA
>JAUPUG010000002.1 GCA_030917685.1 Patescibacteria group bacterium
ATAAAACGACGATGAGAAAGTTTGCCCGGAATATGCCGTCTGTATATACATTGTTGCCGAAGATTGATGTATCGTCCGGGTCGCCGTTTATCTTTGGGATGCAAGCCACAAATACTGTTGCACTTTCGGTGCCGACTATTTCAACGATATTGTCGATGTATAAATTCTTATTCAATGAAATAGAGAGGCCAAGTACGATAGACGCTCTTGAAATGAATGTACCACTTATTGCAAATAAAAATATAAAACAAAAAATAGATACCGAATCAACTTCTCATTTTATAAAACCTCAAACTGAACCAGGGTATGAAGGAATAGAATTCTATAACATTTTAGGTGTAGGACTGAATACTCCACAAAGTATCTCTTATACAAAAAAGCCGTGCACAAATCTATATACACATCCTTCACTGATGTCACCAAATTGTGGGCTTGATCACTCTCCAAATTTCACACAAATAGGAGACGGGGTAGTACTGTCTGATGATGTACTTGGTACTGGCATTACAAACGCGACTCAAGGTGGTCGATGGGGTGAAAAGTATGTATTTAATATTGGGGAATATAATAGAAAGAATGTTAAAAATTATGGACATGCAAATATTGTTTCGTCTCCACCAGTAATAAGTGCACTCATGCAAATTTTCATGAACACTGTGGGCGAGTATGCACTTCCTGCATATATAACTAAACACGGAGGCACGAGAAGGGGTGGTTCAGAAATCAGTAGTGGAAGTTCAGGATTTTCTTATGTTGGGTTGGGTACTAATGTGCCACACAAAAGATATCAGATTTCTACAAGTGATACTGTTTTGATATCTGGGAAAAATACACTAGGTCAAATTGTAGGAACTCCATTCTCCCTTATGTCTACGAATGCGCTTACTAATTCAAAATCTCAAATCCTGCCTATTATAAATACTGCACCAAATAGTGACATGTCCCACTTCGGCAACTCATACTACATTCACACAGAAACCTTACCCGGCACCTTAAATATCATACCAGACCGCACTGTGTCTCAATCAGAATTTAGTTTAGTGATAAAGGAAATAACACCTGTAGAAGACCAAGATTCGACACAAACTTCAAACCAAAACCAAACTGAAACAAAAATAATCGCATCTTTTGAAAATATACCTATCACCGAGTATTCGACAGTCGAAGTAAAAATAGATCCGGCGTCGACAACTCAAATGCAGATGGTCGTTACAGACACATATGATGATGTATATACAAATACAGTTACATACGTAGTGACAAGTTTGAGTTCAGGCTCTCCAAATGCTGTGTTGGTAAATCCTGTTAGTTCCAATAATGCCGATAACGCTAACGGTGGAAATACACAAAGTCCGCAGACTGGTCAAGGTGGGTCCGTAGATATTGTGTATCTTGTCGGACTAATTCGTACTGAAATACAGAAGTCAGGGGTACGTGCAAACTTCAAACAAAGATATATTCTCAAGCTGAACACTATCGAGAAAAATTATAAAACACTCGTCGAGTCAAAGAGATTAATTGCTAAAAAACATTCCAAAGAAACCACAGCAAGTCTCGTCGCAATATTAAAAGATTTGCAAAGGTCTCGTTCACTCTATTATCGGGGTGGTATGAGAAAAAGTGAGGCAGCGTTTCTATATAGTCAGTTTTTAAGATTGAGCCAAGCTTTCGGAGAATAATTATAAGGGTTTGACATATATATATGGTATATATATGATATATACATGACCACGTCAACACAAATGATATTCAATATTGATAAAAAACTAAAAGATCAAGCTATAAAGAAAGCTCAGCAAGAGGGCATGCCATTTGGGCTTGTACTAAAACTCGCTACCAAAGCTTTTGTTGAGGGTACTCTTGGTATCGGACTTATCGGTGATTCTCTGCTTAATCCAAAAGCGGATAAAACTTTAAAGAAAGCTTTGAAGGATATTCAGAATGGAAAAAATACATCACCAAAATTTGGTAGTGCAAAGGATGCGATCGCATACCTTAAAAATTAGTATCATTTCAACAGTCTCAATATTTTGATAATAATCTTTGTAGTTTACTAAACTTTAAAAAAACTCATGAAGATTGTTTTCCACAAACATTTTAAGAAAAGATTTCAAAAGGTTCCAAAGAAAATTCAGGAACAATTCTATAATCGCCTAGATTTGTTTATGGAAAATATGAGTCACCCTGTGCTTAATGTCCACCGTCTAGAAGGTTCATATAGCGAATGTTTCAGTATCAATATAACAGCGGATTACAGGGCTATTTTCAAGAAAGAGTTGAGTGTGGTTACGTTCATACTAATCGGCACACATTCAGAACTGTATTAGATATGGACCGTTTGACTTTCCCTTAAAATCTGGTAATCTCAGTACCGAAAGGCTTCGAAGACCATAGGCACCAATAAGTCCTATGCAGAGGTCGAAATTTGCTAAATTCAGCGGCGCAAGCTAACTGACTTTTGCAAAAATCACCCCTCCTTCAAGACACCCTTTCGGTCGAACGCGATTCATAAGGCTTACGCCAAATGAAAAACGCGATTACCAAGTACCCTAAATAAAATCATAATGGCAATCACTAAGCAGAAAAAGCAAGAGATTGTAGCTTCTGTAAAAGATATTTTGAATGCTTCAAAATCAGTAGTATTTGTGAATTTTCACAAACTTCCTGTTTCTGAATCAACAACTATCCGAAAAGAACTTCGATCAAAAGATGTGAACTTCACTGTAGCCAAGAAGACTCTTACAAAGAGAGCTCTTACTGAAGCTGCATACACCGGAGAAATTCCTTCACTTGATGGTGAACTCGCTCTCGTATACAGTGCTGACCTATTGGCACCAGCCCGAGAAATCTTCGACTTCCAAAAGAAGCTCGATGGACGAGTGTCTATCCTCGGTGGAATTTTCAACGGTATATACAAGTCAAAAGAAGAAATGGAGTCAATCGCTTCAATTCCTTCTCAGAAGACTTTGTATGCTCAGTTCCTCAACGTTATCAATTCTCCTATCCAAGGTTTTGTTGTCGCACTTAATGCGATTGCAGAAAAGAAACAGTAGGGAATATGACGGTCACGGCAATACGTTGGTACTATCCGCGTACAGCTATTAATTAAAATAATTTAAAATAAATAATATGTCAGATATTGAAACAACAACAGCTGAAGTTGTAGAAACTCCAGCGCAGTTCAAGACAGTTGTAGATGCCATCGAAAAGATGTCAGTTATCGAACTTCACGAACTTGTAAAATTCCTAGAAAAGAAATTCGGTGTATCAGCAGCTGCAGTAGCAGTAGCAGGTCCAGCGGCAGGTCCAGCAGCTGAAGAGAAATCTTCATTTAACCTTCACTTGGTTGACGCTGGTGCTAACAAAATTGCAATCATCAAGGTTGTAAAAGAAGCTCTAGGTCTTGGTCTTAAGGAAGCTAAGGATCTCGTTGACGCTGCTCCAACAGTTGTTAAGGAAGGTCTTAAGAAAGAAGAAGCTGACGCTCTCAAGAAGCAAATTGAGGACGCTGGTGGAAAGGTTGAACTTAAATAAGTCAAACTCAAAAAAGAAAAAGGCTATGTATCCGTGCTTACAGCAATACATAGCCTTTTTCTTTTGGAGGTTTTAGCTTTGGAACTCTCCTTCAAAATATGGTACATTAAAGACATAACAAACGGATATACAAACAGACGATTTGTCATGTTTACAGTCATTGTTTTAGTCATTTAACAGCCTAACTATTCACAGATACTACAAAAACTATGGACACCCTTGAGAAAATATTCGGCGGAGCAAACCGTGTGAAATTAATGAGATTATTTTTATTCAATCCAGCATTATATTTTGAAACAGTAGATGTTGCAGATAGATCAAAGATTGATGTTTCTAAAACTCGTTCCGAACTAAACTTTTTATCAAAAGTAGATCTTATTAAAAAGTCTACAAGAGGCAATAAAACGGTTTGGTATTTAAATGATAAGTTTCCATATCTTGCTGAATTTCAGAGACTACTTCTTGATACAAGTCTCAAGTATTCAAAACCAATCCTTAAGAAATTATCAAAAATTGGTAAATTAAAGTTTATTGTTTTTTCAGGAATATTTAAAGAATTGCCTGATAGTACAATAGATATACTTGTTGTAGCAGAGGGTTCAAAAAAGAGTACGGCTGATTCTGTTATGGCATCTATTGAAGCGGATATTGGTAAAGAAATTCGATTCGCAGTCCTAGATACTGAAGACTTCAAATATAGACTTGGGGTAGGAGATAGACTAATTCGAGACGTGTTGGATTATCCTCACGAAATTGTCCTTGACCGCATAGGAATGCTTCAATAGTGATATAATACAGAGTATAGGGGGTGTCGCCCCAATTAATTATATAAATTTAAATAAATCAAATGACTATTATCCAGACTTGGGGTGATGCGCTCGGTACAACATTCGCTGGTTTTGCACCAGCATTCATCCAATTCGGTGCGTATCTATTAGCAGCTGCTATTATATTTGCAGTAGGTTGGATTCTTGGATCTTTCCTTGGTGGTCTAGTTGATAAATTATTTCAAACACTCAAAATTGATAATGTATTGAAACAGGCAGGTATTGAAAGTGCTTTGAATAAAGGTGATATTAAATTGAATTCAGGAGCATTTGTCGGAGGACTTGTTCGATGGTTCATCATTGCTGTATTTTTCCTCGCAGCACTTAAGGTGTTTGGGCTTGTTGAAGTTACGACATATCTTGAAACTATTGTCGTAGGATATTTGCCACGAGTGATTGCTTCAATACTTATCCTCCTTGTGTCAGTGATTATAGGTGAGGTAGCAAAGAAGGTTGTTTCAGGCGCTGCATCAAATGCTCATCTTACATCAGCTCGACTTCTCGGATCACTCACAAAATGGGCGATTGTAATATTTGCAGTTCTCACAGCTCTAGTTCAACTTAATATTGCAGCGGCTCTCGTACAGATTCTCTTTATCGGAATCGTTGTAGCCCTTTCTTTAGCTTTCGGTCTCGCCTTTGGACTAGGAGGAAAGGAGGTTGCGGCTCGGCTACTTGAAAAAGCTACTTCTGATATCCTTAAGAAACAGTAGGTAATATCCGTCTTGGAACTTGAATTCCAGGATAAAATAGGCCTAAAAACCCAGCCAAAATGACCCCACTAAGGGGTCATTTTGTATTGATAAAAAAGGATATTTAGGGTCTAACACTAGATAGGCCAAAATAGGTGCATTTTGTTGTTGACAAAGGTAATCATGTGCGTATAATAGCCCTTATCAGATATGTTAATCGTCTATATGGAACTGCGGAAATCCATCTAGCGCCTCAAAGCTGTTAAAGGCTTAAAGACGCTATTTTGAAAACCGCTCTCCAAAAGGGAGCGATTTTCATTTTTAGAGTAATCTAAATTTGAGAATCAATCTCATAGACCATCCAGTAAACATAAACCTTGTCAATTTAATTCTGTCCTGGACTTTGATGCGAGAGCAGTGAAGTGTCCGAAATTTGCGAAAGCAAACCAAGATATTTTATTCTCGCATCTCTGAGGTCTTTTTTCCGGAGACAGTGTTGAAGTATTAAAACAGTCATACTAAATTCAAAGTAAAATTTGAATCAGAAAAGCATCCTGAAAAAATGCAGTGACTGAACCTTCAACAAACTCATCATTCCTTCTCAAGGGGATGATGAGACAGGTAACAAATAAAAGTGATTGTGGTTTTTATATTTCCTAATGGAAATATAAGGGCGTATGGTGGATGCCTTGACACAACAGAGCGATGAAGGACGCAGCATAGCGGCGAAACGCTTCGGGGAGATGCTAAGCAATCTTTGATCCGGAGATATCCGAATGGGGAAACCCTATAGACTTGATCTATAATCCTGATTCATCAGGATGCGCACCCAGGGAAGTAAAACATTCCAGTACCTGGAGGAAAAGAAAACAATCTCGTAAGAGAAATATTTCCTGAATAGCGGCGAGCGAAAGGGAAAGAGCCCAAACCGAGCTTTCCAATGGAAAGTGTAAAGTCGTTAAACATTTTGCACAATCCATTGGGTAGCTCGGGGTTGTAAGGTGGAGATGGAATATTTATATTCAAAGAGTTACAAAACGTTTCGTTAACATAACAAGCTGGGAAGCTTGACCCTAGAGGGTGATAGTCCCGTATGTGAAAATGAAATGTCTCTTATCTCCATTCTTGAGTACTTCGAGACATGAATAGCTCGGAGGAATCCAGCAGTACTAACTGCTAAGGCTAAATATCTGTTGTGATCGATAGTGAACAAGTACCGTGAGGGAAAGGTGAAAAGCAGCCCGGTAAGGGCGGTGAAATAGACCTGAAACCATATGCCTACAAGGAGTCGGAGCGGATATTTATATCCGTCACGGCGTGCCTATTGAAGAATGAGCCAACGAGTTGATACATGCTGCAGGCTAAGTCCGAGAGGATGGAGCCACAGGGAAACCGAGTGTGAATAGCGCGTACGTAGTATGTATCAGACCCGAAGCCAATGCGAGCTTACCATGAGCAGGGTGAAGTTTATCGAAAGATAGATGGAGGCCCGAACCCGTTTGTCGTTCAACTCATTGGGATGACTTGTGGTAAGAAGTGAAAAGCTAATCGAGCTTGGTAATAG
>JAUPUG010000028.1 GCA_030917685.1 Patescibacteria group bacterium
CGCTTTCCAGTTTGATGAATAATCTGATATCTATCAACAAGATTTGGTAACGCGCTTAAAATTGAGTCATTAATAATCTGAGCTCCTTGTGAACCGCCGAGTATGAGGATAACTGGCACATCAAGTTCAAGTCCGAGGTATTCGAAGGCTCCAGTACTGAGTGGTTGGCGGATTTCTTTTCGTACAGGATTTCCCGTATATGCAGTCTTATCTTTTGGAAAATATTCAACTGCCTCTTTGTATGAAATAGCGACGCGCTGTGCAAACTTTCCTGCCCATGCATTTACCCTTCCTGGAGTACTGTCTGATTCATGGATAATAACTGGAATACCGAGAATACGAGCTGCCATGAGAGCTGGAAAACTCGTATAGCCACCTTTCGCAAATACAACATCTGGAAATAGCGAGTAGAGTTTTACAACAGCACTCAATACTCCAATTCCCATTTTAAACATATCAAAAAAGTTGAGTATTGATGAAGACGCTCCACCTCCAACTCTCTTCTTTCCAGCCATACACGGAATGAATGTAATTTCATTATCAAAAAGAATCTTTGTATTGTACGGATCAGGGGCCATGAAATAGAGCTCTGGTGCTAGAATCTTTTCTTGTAGACAAATATTTCGTATTTCTTCAGCTACTGCTATAAGCGGATAAAAATGCCCTCCTGTTCCTCCTCCAGTCATCAAAATCTTCATATGCTGGATATTATAGCATGGTAAAAGCGCATAATAAATGCTTGATAAAATGAAAAGCCCCACAGAATGAGTCTACGATGATTGGAGTCTTATTAACGTAGTAAGCTATCGGAAGCTAATGATTTTGCACTTATTTATATTCTATCTTCCAAATAAATCATCCGAGGAAATCCATCCAGAATTTCTAGAGGATTGGTCTGGATTATTGGGCCATGAACGGTCTGGGTTATCTGTAGTATACCGTCTATATTCTCCTTTACTACTTATCTTCAATTGTTGAACTGTTTTTCTTAATTCTTCTAATGTAATAAATTTTCTTTTTTCTTTATCAAAAAATTCACTAAGGGTTTTGTCAAATCTAGCAAGGAAGTTTTTAAGTGAATCTCTGTTCTTTGGCTTATTCTCTAATAAAACTTCATTTTCTTGTCTTTGCGAGAATAGATTATAATCTGAAGGCGACGTAATGTTATTTTCGATACAAAATTGTTTCAGGTCTTCTATAGAAATTGTCATACTCTCAAAAAATCTTTTTTCTTTTCCAAAAAATTGATTAAGGGTTCTATTAAATCTTCCAAGAAAGTGAGTCAACGTTTTTTTTGTCTTCGGCATATTATAAGATGCTGTCTCTTCTTTTTTGAAGAAATCTTCATATTCTGAACCAGAGTTTATACCATGCAGTATGCAAAATTCCTTCAACTCATCAACTGTTATTGTCATCTTTTCTCTTTTTTTACCAACGAAAAATTCGCCTATCGTTTGATTGTGGTGTCTTAGATATTGCTTTAAAGATGCTTGTCCAGTTGGCTTTCCTTTTATTACGTTTATATTTTCTTCACTTTTTGCAAAATCTTCATATTCTGAACCAGAGTTTATACCATGCAGTATGCAAAATTCCTTCAACTCTTCAACTGTTATTGTTATCTTTTCTCTTTTTTCCTTGCCAAAAAAAGTATTGATAGACAATCCACGATAAACCAAAAATCTAATAAGTCCTATTCTGTCTTTCGGTTTATCTTCCATTAGAATTCTATTCTCATCATTTGTGGCAAAACTCTGATAATCTGAGCTGGTTTGGATATGGTATATATCACAAAAAGACTTTAATTCTTCTGGTGTAATTGTAAAGTGTTCTCTAGTATCTTTTTCTATATCCTCCCTCTCTTTAATAAACCCCTGTGAAATTGTTAGCACCTCTTTTGCATCAACAACCACTCTCAATCCTTTTATATCTACATCAGGAATTCTATCTTTGTCTTCTCTTTCACCTTCAGCAATATCTCCTGTATGTTCCATATCAAAAGCAACTGCATACTCTCCATCTACCTCACTCGCTTCAGCAATTTCTGCAAAAGTACGCGGAGCAACGCGTGGATCTCGATCGATAAAGTCGACGATGTAAGCCCACTTGTCTGGATCCTCTGAATCGAGTCGAAGTACTCGGCCAGCTCTTTGTTCTGCATCAACTAATGACAAGGTTGGTTGTAGATTGAGACAAGTACTTGCTTTTGGTTCATCGAACCCTTCAATTAGAATTCGAGCATTACATAGAACTTTGGTCTCACCCGTTCTAAATCGTTCAAGAATCGCTTCTTTCCCATTCGGACTTTTATCATCTGGAGTATCACCTGAAATTATTTCCGCAGATATTCCAGATTTATTAAACAACTCTGCAACATGTGTGGCGTGAGTTACTCCACCGCAATAGGCAATCGCAAGTTTTCCGTTAAATTCTTGTTTGTATAATTCCACAGCAGACTGGTTTCTACCTTCTTGGTCAATTGCTCTTTCAAGTTCATTTTCATCATATTTTTCTCTGTTTTTTACTTCAACATTTGAAAGATCAGTATCCGTATATGCGATATATGATTTGAATCTTGAAATGAGTCCTTCTTTTGCAGCTTCGACAATACCCATTGAATGCATTTCATGTTCTAACAAATCTCGGACATGCTTATCTTTAGAATATTTCGGTGTAGCAGTAAATCCTAGTTTAACTCCTTCAAATTGATCTATAACCTTACTTGTCTCCTCGCCTAATGCTTTATGGGCTTCGTCTAGAATCAATACCTCATAATCTGCAGGGTTAACACGACCTTCTTTTACGGCTTTGACTAATGATAGGTATGTAATTACAGTTACATTCTCCTCTAAATTTTTTTCACCTTGATAATATTTTCCGAATTCAACATTTGTAAATTCTTCTAATTTTTCACCTGTTTGTCCAATAAGTATTTTTGAAGGTACAACAATTAGTGTTTTAAGTCCTAGTGCTTCAGTGATTCTAGAAAACAAAACTGTTTTACCTACTCCTGTTGGTAGTTTTACGTAACCTTCTTTTTCGCCTTTTTCTAAATGATTTCGAATATCTTCAAAAACCGTTAATTGCCTTTTGTTTCTGGCATCTAAATCTTCTCTTGTTGCACTATGATTGGCGATATATTCATCAAGATTATTCAGCGACCCAATCCATTCTCTCATCTCTTTGAGTTCCACCGCATCAATCTCCTGATTATTTTTTTCCGCCCGAAGAATTTTGAGATACGCTTCGTATCGTTCTGGATATTTAGCTTTTATTTCTTCAAGGGGTAATTTAACAATCTCCAGCCCTAAAGAAGGTCGAGAAATATCTACCCCTAAGCTTTCAGTAGTTTCCTCAATTTGGTTTTGTAGTTCCTCCTCAGTTTTATATCTAAATCCTTCCATGTGTACTAATAGTATCAATTTTTATTAATATCTCAAACTAAAGGGTTTTTATATTAAAACACCAACCAAAATTACTCATAATAGTCCATAAATGACTCAAGTAATATGAATCACCCCCTCTTCTGAAACTTCGACACATTCAATACAATCCCCACTGATGAAAGGGCAAAAAACAGAGCTGTGCCACCGTGAGAAATAAACAGGAGTGGTGTTCCTGAAAGTGGTGTTATAGCAAGCATCGCTGATATGTTCAAATATGATTGAATAATAATAAGTGTGATAATGCCGGTTACAAGATAGGTTCCGAATAAGTCCTGTGCCCGAACAGCAATGCGGTATCCTTGAAGTGTAAAAAGTAAATACAGTAAGACAATGATAGTTGAACCGACAAAACCGAACTCTTCAGCAGCAACTGCAAATATTGAATCACCAATTGGTTCTGGTAAATAGCTAAACTTTTGAATACTTTGTCCAAATCCTCTACCAAATAGACCGCCTGAACCAATTGCGATAAGCGATTGTCTGATTTGATAACTACTACCGTTTGGGTCTTTTGATGGATCAATAAAAGTAGTAATTCTCTGTTTGAGATATGGTCGTGTTGCTACAAGTCCACCAAGAAGTATGGCACCAATAAGCCCCATGATAATCATGTCTCGCCATCTACCTCCTGCTGTAATAAAAATTGCGAGTCCTGCTGCTCCTATTACCATAAATGTATCTGTATCTGGTTGTGTAAGAATAAGTGCCCCACTAATTGCTATAAAAATAATAAATGGAATTGTTCCTAGTTTGAATGTTCCTACTTTTTGCTTAACTGACGCAAACCAAGCTGCGGTATACATAACAAAAGCTATTTTATATATCTCAGCTGGTTGAAATGTGATAGGTCCAGCATCTATCCATCTACATGCTCCTTTTGTACAGAATTGAAGCCCTGGAACAAAAACCAAGAGCATAAGTACGCCAGCGGTAATGAAAATGTAAAATGCATATTTTCTCCAGATACGATAATCAATATATGAAAGGATAAGCGCAGAGATACTTCCTCCTATGAGTCCAAATACAATTTGATTAAATGTTACAGCCTGAAATTTTGCATCATTTGAGGTAAGTAATCCCATTGATGCAGAAATAAAAATAGTTATACCGAGCAACACAAGAATACCAGTCAAAAATAAAAATGTCTTATCAATCTTTTTGGTAGAACTTTTCATGTGTTTTGTTCGCACTGTTGTGCACTGCTTTTTATTTTACACTATTTACTCAAAATCGAAACAAATAAACTACCCAAGCATTGCAATAATAGCACCAAGTAACGCTGTAACAATTGCAATAATCCAATATCGCATAGTCACTTTGTATGATGGCCAACCAAGTGCCTCGAAGTGATGGTGTATAGGTGCGATTTTAAAAACTTTTTTACCAAAATATTTTTTTGAGAACATTTGAACACTTGAGGACACTGAAGTGGCAAAAAGTGGAAATGCAATTATTGGTAATAAAAGTGCCTCTCTTGTAAGGAATGCTACTATGGCGAGTGTCACAGTGAGTCCGAGCATACCAGTTTCTCCGAGGTAAAATCGAGCTGGTGGGATATTGAACCAAAGAAATGCAAGTATTCCTCCCATCACAACAGCACAAAATGCCGCAAGGTCGATTTGATTTTGTGATAGAGCTATAAGCATATATCCAGCATATGCCGACGCCATCACACCTCCTGCGAGTCCGTCTATTCCATCAATAACAGAGCCAGAGAATGTACCGAGTATGACAGCCATAAAGAATGGAATAAACCATAATCCAAGACTTACATCTCCGTAAAATGGAACATGAATATCGAGTACTTGTAGTTTAAAGTAAAACCACCATGCACCAACTGCACCAATGAGTAATACAATAAGTATTCGCATTTTTCGTGAAATCCCATCTGTCATTTTTAAATCTGAACCATGGATCTGTAGTACGTCGTCTATAAGTCCTATAATAGAAGCAAATAAGAGTGCACCAAGTGGTAGTAGTGTTTGATTTCTACTCAAGAAACTAAGTTTATCTGTCGTCTCATTTGGAAAAATAAGAGCAATTACATATAGCAGTGCAATTGTAATAATAACTGAGAACCATACAATAACCCCTCCGACTCTTGGTGTGCTTATTTCCCCTTTTTCGTTATGTACTTTTTGAAACTCAACTGACATTGCCTCTGTATTTACTTTACTTCTCGATTGTTTTCTCCAGAGTTTATACTTGTACATTATATTTGTACAAGTTGGGGTAATAGCAATACCTACAAGAAACGAAATAATTGCAGGTAGAAGTATTTTGATGGTGTTGAGTGTGTTCATACTGATTTCTTATTTGTCAAAACCTACATCAGTTAATGCAAGAGTTGTTGAGGCAAGTTTTGCAACATCTTCAAAGCGCTTCTCCTGAGTCGAACCCATTACAACAATAATGTATGGATGAGATGTCTCACTTTTTTGTAGTACTACAGCTAGATTTCCACCTGAATTTTCAGTGAAGCCTGTTTTACTGAAACGTATTGGAAAATCGTTGAGTGTCTTGTTTGTATTGAGTACAACTGTAGTTTCTGAAGTGTTTGCCTTTGGAATAGTCAAAGAATCTTTGTTTGTAATATCAAGTAGTCCTGGATGTTCTGCAATGATAGTCCACATTAGCTTTGCGACTTCACGTGCTGTTGAGACTCCTGCTGCGACATCAAGTCGTCCTGCTGTTGAAGTCGCCTTGATATTTCCAAGTTCAGTTAAACCTGTAGGATTCCTGAAATATGTTTGAGTTAAACCCATCTGTTTCGCATTGAAGTTCATAAGCGACATAAAACTACTTCGTGGAATAATCCCTGAAGCAAGCGATTCGGCTGCTTTATTTGATGATCCTATAAGCATTATTTGAACTAATGGATCGGGACGCCAAGTACTTTTAGCCGGTAGGGCAAAATCAGCAGGAGCTTCATTATTTGTATTTAAAATTGATATTTGCTTTTCCGCGAGTTTTGGTGATTGAGTTAATATTCTTTCAACAGTTGCTGCGGTCATGAGTTTCAAAAGTGATGCCATAGATCTTTGCGTATCAGCATTTTTTTCAAAAATAACAACATTTCCAACTGGATCATAGATAAATGCAGATTTTGCCTCAATTGTTGGCCACTGTATTACTTGTGCTTCAGGTGTTGTTTGATTAGTCTGTATGGTTTGAACTGTCATTGTTTCTGCCTGCGCGACAGAATCATTTGTGGCTGAGAAACCTATGACAAAGGCTACTAATGAGAGCGTTGCGACGATTGATTTGATTGTGAGTGTTGATGATTTCATATGTTGTGTCGTTTAGTTTTTAATCTTTAGGCTACTTGTCTGGTTCCTCCAAGCTGTCTGATAGTAATGTCTCGTCTGGCTCGGCATCGTCTACTGCTATTTCTTTTTCAGCTTCCTTCTCTGCCTCGGTTGCTTCTGCGTTTTTAAATTTCACTATCTCATTCTTTACTGCTTCGAAGTTTGGTAAGTCAGTGATCTTGCTAACTCCAAGATACGACAAGAGTTTGAATGAAGGTGTGTAAATCGAAGTACGATTATCATCTGGTGCGGGCTTCTTCTCAATCAAACCTCTGATGAGTAAGTTTCGCAAAATAAAAGTTGA
>JAUPUG010000029.1 GCA_030917685.1 Patescibacteria group bacterium
ACCCAAGCAGACATTCAAAAACTAGCGTCACTTTCACGTATGAAATTGACCGAAGACGAACAGACTCAATTCGCAAAAGAAATTGATTCTATACTAGGTTATGTAGAACAAATCAAAGAGGTTTCATCTGGTGTTAACTCTGATGGAACAGGTGCTGTAGTTTCTCATGCTGACAAAAAGCCATCTGACATTCCACATAGAAATGCGATGAGAGAAGATATTGCAGATACACATCTAAATTCTGATGCATCAAAGCTTGTAGAAGTTGCACCTGCGCACGAACAAGGTTTTGTAAAAGTTAAGAAAATCCTCAACTAATAAAATCATGATTGACCTTAAAACTCTTACAATTAAAAAAGCACAGGAAAGTCTCCAAAAAGGGGAGTATTCATCCGTTGAATTAGTTTCTGCATACATTGAGCAGATTAAAAAAGTAAATCCTGAGGTGAATGCTTATCTTGAAGTATATACAGATGCACTCGACCAAGCAAAACTTGCAGATGAAAGACGTGCTAAAGGTGATAAGGACTCACTCACACTGCCACTCCTCGGTATTCCGTTTGCTATAAAAGACAATATTCTTTTTGCGGGACATACAGCGAGTGCCTCATCTAAAATTCTCGAACAGTATGTTGCTTCATATGATGCTACTGCAATTTCAAAACTAAAAGAAGCCGGTGCTGTATTTATTGGGCGAGTGAATATGGATGAATTTGCCATGGGAGGATCAACTGAGAATAGTGCATATGGTGTTACAAAAAACCCGAACGATTTAGAGCGAGTTTCTGGTGGTTCATCAGGAGGTTCTGCCGCAGCTGTTGCTATGGATGGAGCGCTTGTTGCACTTGGTTCTGATACAGGAGGTTCTATTCGTCAGCCTGCAAGTTATTGTGGAGCAGTAGGTCTTAAGCCTACATACGGACGAGTATCGCGACATGGTCTTATGGCTATGGGCTCATCTCTTGATGTTATCGGTCCAATTACAAAGACAGTTGATGATGCTGAAATTGTGTTTGACGTGATTGCGTGTGCTGATGCTGATAGATATGATTCGACAACTCTTACAAAGATTGAAGTAAGTGAAATAGCGGGGTCTCATAAAACGCTTGATGAACAAGTTGGTACAAATAGTTCTAATACGACAAAGCTTCGAATAGGAATTGTTCCTGAACTTATGAATCTAGATGGTCTTTCAAAAGAAGTACGAGAGAATCTCAACGCATCTATCGAACTTTTAAAATCAGCGGGATATGAAATCAAGGAAATTTCACTTCCTCATATTAAGTACTCACTAGCTGTGTACTACATCTTAATGCCTGCAGAAGTATCATCTAATATGGCGCGGTTTGATGGTGTAAAATACGGATCAAAAGTAGAGGGTGCGGATTTACTCCAAGACTATATGAATACCCGAGGAGAATTACTTGGAAAAGAAGTACGAAAACGAATTATGCTTGGTACATATGTACTTTCAAGTGGATATCATGATGCGTTTTACAATAAAGCAAACCTCGCAAAAGATTTGATTACGACTGATTTCAAAAACGCTTTTGAAGAAGTGGATCTTATTCTCACACCTACTGCTCCAACACCAGCATTTAAAATTGGTGCCCATACAAGTGACCCTGTTGCTATGTATCTCGAAGACATCTTTACCGTTACCGCGAACCTTGTTGGAGTGCCTGCTGTTTCTATCCCGTCAGGCTTCGCAGAAGTTGAAGGAAAAAAACTTCCACTTGGTATTCAGTTCATGGCGCCTCATTGCCGAGAAGATATTTTGTTTATTGTTGGAAAGAAGTTTGAAGAATTGAGAGGTTAATTTGTCTGCATTTTGCTCTACTGAAAAAAAGTAGGGTATAATACTTGTATATATGGCAGATAAAAAACCAGCAGGAAAGCCTGCTCCAAAACCTAGTGGTGGAGGGGGTAGCTCATTAGAGGGTCAAATGGTAGTTATTGCTGCTGTTGCAGTCCTTGTATTGTTCGTCGTTGCCCCAACAGTGCTTATGTTTTTTGGATATACCGGAAAATATACTGCAGTGACAGATAATTTTGGGGATAAAGTATCAAATGCATTTACTTCTTTTGTAGATACTGTTGGCTTCTTGTCTATTTTTATTTCACTTCTTTTTGTAATGGGAATGATATATGCAAAGACTCGACACAAAGAAATAACTGAAGCGTACAACGCTCGACTCAAGGCACTTGATGAAATAGGGAAGCCAAAACCTTTGCAGTCTTCTTTGGCTTCAAGCGCGGTTTCTCCATCGGCAGTGCCTACAACTGCTTCGATGCCTGTATCGATACAAAATGTCGTGCAGAATGTTGTACAGAATCCTGTACAAGCCCCTACCCAGAGTAGCGGGCCGAGACTTAGTCCTTTTGAAAAATATATGGTGTCAAAAGGTAAGCCGATGGCTGAAAGTCACGTCGCGCTAAGTAACGTAAATACAGAAAATGCTAGTACTGCTACTTCAAACACGCAATCTTCGCAATCAATGCCTAGCGCTCAATATGAACAAGTTGCAACAAATCCAAAATGGATTCAGATTGAAAAGAATATGCAATCACACAATATGTCTGAGTGGAGAGTTGCAATATTAGAAGCGGATATCCTTTTGTATGAAATGCTCTCGCAAATGGGTTACGATGGGAATTCAATAGGGGAGATTTTAAAACAAGTTGATAAATCAAATTTTATTACCCTTGATGATGCATGGAAAGCTCATCGTATCCGAAATATTATTGCGCATGAGGGTGCAAATTATGAGTTGTCGCGAGATGAAGCTGAAAGAACTATTCGTCTGTATAAGAGAGTTTTTGATGAGTTTTACTTCGTGTAGAAGGGGATATTATTGATGGAGGACAGGATTCTGTGGTGGATTCTAAGTGGTCTTGGAATTTTGATACGCAAGGTACCATTGTATGTAGTATCTATATATTGTCTCTTATGCTTTGCTTTTACAAAAGAGGTCTGAGTAAACTGACTTCTTGAAATTGCCAATTTTTTAATCCAAAAATCAATAATTGAATTTTCCGAATCTCTATATTCTGCATTTATACTAAGTCTGATTTGGTATTCGCTCTTTGAGATCCCGTAATACTTTTCAAACCAAAGCATAGAAATTTTTAGTATTCTTGGATCAGTATTCACAATACCAATCTCTTGGGTTTTATTTTTATATCCCTCTCCCCAATATAGTCCGAGACCAAGAAAGAATAGAGGGTCTTTCATATTTTTAATATCTTCGGCACCTCGCTTTTCTAGTGCATCTCTTATTTCACGAGTGTTTTTAGCTCTGTCTTTTTGAATTTCTTTCAATCTCTTAGAAGCAATTATAATATTACCTACTTTTAACTTATCCTGTTGATTCTTAGTATGACGTACTGTCTTTGTCCAATTTCTCACACAACTTTTCGAGATACCTAGTTGTTTTGTAATTTCTAAATAACTTAAACCTTGTTTTCTCAACTTAATTGATTCACTTTTTAAATTAGAATATTTTTTCACTCACCGATTTTAATATTTCCAACGATAGTCTAAAAGCTTGTAAAATCTTCATTTTGTATTATACTGCTTGAATATCTTCGAATGTGTTGAAGATAGATATAGCGGGTAAGTGTAACAGTTGCACATGAGGCTCAAGAGGGCTCGTAAGACAGCGATGACTTATGGAAACCCCATCAAATTCGGTGAAACCTCTGTCGATAGGACGTGGCAATACCGAGCCAAGCTTAATATTTTGCAAGATATATTTTGAAGGTGTAGAGACTAGATGGTGGGCTCTGTATAAAGAAAATTGATGAAAGTCAATAGAAATACACAGATGAAGGTATAGTCCAGACCCCAAAGAATTTTCGCGACGAAAGTCGTAGTGGTACGCATAACCTTATAGACGTGGTGCAATTCCACGACCCGCAACAAGGATATTCACAAAAAAGCAAAGTGAATGACAAAAATCTCAATCAGAAATGGTTGGGGTTTTTGTTTATCCCGCTATAATCTGCCGTAAATATAGTGGTCCAAGGTTGAAAAAAGAGCAGTAATGTATTATAGTGACACGCACATGTCGGCGTAGCTCAGTCGGTTAGAGCGTGGGACTCATAAGCCCAAGGTCGGAGGTTCGATCCCTCCCGCCGACACAAATTAGAATTGCTCGAATAAATGAAGTTTGAAGTGACGCTTTGAAAATATATAAAATTATGTATAATAGTCCTCACAAGCTATTCCTGAAGAGGAAGAAGCTTGTGTTTGAAAAGTACAAGAAATTTGCGGCTGTAGCTCAACGGTAGAGCACTCCCCTGTAGACAAACTTGCAGCTTTGTGTTGAAATAATACATTGAAACTCTCTGGGATATCGGTGAAGGCTAAACTTTGATGCAAATCAAAGCATGCGAATACCGAGGGAACCCTTCCACATTTTTACTTTTATAAAATAGAGAGTAAAGAGAAGGGGCGCCGTAGAGACTAGATACCGGAGTACCTAAGGATACATACATGTCGGCTCATGCCGGCAGAAGCTTGGTCTATGGTAAAGATATAGTCCACGCCTTTATGAAAATATTGGATAAGTGCACGGGAGAGGCCGTGGGGTCAGCACCCATCAGCCGCGCAAAAAAAGAAAAACACCCACTTTGTATGGGTGTTTTTCTGTACTCAAGATATAGAAGTGTTAATATTAGAAAAACTTCTTGTACAACACAAACACAATCACACTTGTAAGTCCTGTGAGAAGTGTTCCCCAAATCATATCAACTATAGTAACTACAAGTGGCCATCGGAGCATTGTAGCGTGGTTTGTGAGGTCATATGTCGCATAACAAAGTAGTCCGAATATTGCACCAGACAAAAAGACAGTCCATGCTCCTGATGCGATAGTAGTGCCTTTTGCTAATGCTGGTGCCAAGACGAAGTATACGATACCGAATGCATAGAGTAGGTAGAAGATGACCGCAGGAGTGAAGTTAACTGTAGGAGCGAATAAATGTCCGAGCCATGCTTTGTATTGCGCACCCATTGTGTATAGCCAAGTAACATCAAACACTGATAAAACGAGTAAGGTTAATATGTAAAGGATGGTATTCATAGTATTATAATACCATATTGATATGTTTAAAAAACTCTTTCTCAATCTGTTTATAGAATTCGGCCCAATTATAGGTTTTTTGATAGCTTCAGAATTAACTACATTTATACGAGCAACAACAATCTTTGTGGTCCTAACATTAATTGCACTTGCACTAGGACTTATCGAAAGAGGTGGTATCGCTTGGTTTCCACTTATTGTTGCAATCATAATTGTTACTTTTGGACTGCTAACAATCTTCTTTCACAATCCATTTTTCATAATTATTAAAGACACTCTGTATAACGGTATTTTTGCAGTGGTTCTTTTTATAGGACTGTATTATAGAAAATTATTTTTAAAAATATTATTCGGCGGTATGTTTGCGATGACTAATGAAGGTTGGAGAATCTTAACCATACGGTGGGCGACCATGTTTGTATTACTCGCAATTACTAATGAAATAGCTAGATTTTATTTGAGTGAATATGGTTGGGTTAACTACAAGTTTATCGCAACGCTTATTACTGTTGTATTTTCTCTGTATCAATTTCGACTTTCAAAAAAAGAGAGATTACCTGAGGCTACAGCATGGGGGATGAGGGTGTAGTTGTGAAGATGTAATCATAACTGTTACTCTACTAGAGCTACGTCTCCAATATTATCGAAAACTACTTCGTAGATACTTCCGTCTGCATTTTGTTCTACACGTCTAAAAATACGAATACTAGAATCTTTGGTTAATGATCCGTTCGCACAACCTCTGTATGGTATGTCTTTCATAGGTTCTCCACTTAAACTATATGGATTAATTTTAAACTCAAAGTCTGTTGCATCGGGTGCTACTTCGAGAATGAAATCACCTGAAGATCCTTCCATATATAGTGGTGCGGGTCCTCCTATATTGAAAGAAACATCTTGATATTTATTTCGATTTTTTGATCTAATGATTCCTGAATCGATAAAATCTGCATATCCATTTGGTCCAATACATCTATACATTCTATCTTCTTTATAAAGAATATTAGTCTTAGGGTGTCCTTCTTTCGAGTTCCACCATTCTGCTACTCTCTTTGGTATAAGTCCGAGTTTCTCTCGTAGCTTGGCTAATTTGGTAGTATCGCTGACTCGCTGTTTGGCTATTTTAGCTTCATCAGCAGCCTCTCCTATATGAGGAATTTCTTCAGTCTGAATTCTATCAGTGTCAGGACTCTCAATTGCAGAAACATCAGACTCTGTTTCTTTGGAAATAGAAGCTGTATCATTCTGCAGTTTTTCCATATACTCAAATACTAGCATGACATGTTACAATATAAAAAAATTAATTTACTAACATGGAAAACACAGATACAACAGAGATCACACCGCCAAAGTCAAAGAAAATGGGTGCTGGTTTTGGGGTGATGTTGCTTAAAGACGATAAGGTCCTTTTGGGTCAGCGACACGTTGATCCTGAAAAGGCAGATAGTCTTATGAATGGAGAAGGTGCTTGGACAATGCCTGGAGGAAAGCTTGATTTTGGTGAAAGTTTTGAGAGTGGCTCAGTCCGTGAGTTACGAGAGGAGACAGGTATCGTTATTCAAGAGAGTGATTTGGAAGTCATAAGTCTGAGCAATGACATAGTGCCAACTGCACATTTTGTAACTATTGGGTTACTTTGTAAGTTAGAATCTGGCTCAGATAGGTATGAACAAGAACCACAAGTCATGGAACCTGATGAAATCACTCAATGGAAGTGGTTTGCACTTGATGAATTGCCGACACCACTTTTTAAACCAAGCGAAAAAGTTTTGAATAATTATAAAGAAGGAAAATTCTATAAGCACTAATATGAAGAAAAATGGCATGCTCATCCCGGCAAATCCAGCAATATCAAGTTATTACCATAAATGGATAGAGGAGATTGAGACCGCGGGTCTGCCTCTTAATATCACGTATGCTTCATCGTATGTGTTGTTTGATAAGAAGCTAAATTATATTCAATATGATCAAGCTCTTCGTGATTACTATAAAAAGATTTTCTTAGAGTTAAGCAAAGAAAGTAAGATAACCCTAATTGCCCATTCAGCAGGGAGCTATTTTGCACTCCGTCTTTTAGAACAGTTTCCTGAAAAGGTAGAAAAAGTCATTATCATGTTTCCATATATTGGTTACAGTAAATATAGTCTACTTAATTTTGTATATATACCATATGTGATAGACAGATTCTTTCCGCTTGTAGAATTTATTTCAAAATACAAAAATATATTATTTAGATATGAAAAACAAATACAGAATATTTCAAGTGAACAATTGAAGGCAAATCTTCGGTTTGGGGTAAGACAGTGCACCTACTTTATTGATAAGAAGTTTCCTGTTGAGACGATAGCTTGTTTGAAAGATAAGATTAATTTTATTTACACTGAAGGCGATAAGTGGTGTCCTCCAAAGGCAATAGAGTTGCTAAAAGATGTTTCAGGTCAATGCCGAAAAGTTGAGCTGCCTCATGATTTTATTTTAAATGAATCAGATAGATTGAAGATGATAGAAGTGCTAAAAACAATAGATTAAATCATGGTATAATTCAACTTAATGCAAAACCTCAAAGAAACATACCAAAAGACATACGAACAAACTTCCCACGCCTTGCACGAAACTGAACAAGCTCTCCAAGGTGCAGGCCGTGCTATCCGTGATACTGAAAAAGAAGTAGAGGAATACTGGCATATCCTAGGCCCAGGGCTCACTACAGGTGCTTCTGATGATGATCCATCGGGTATTGCGACCTATTCGCAAACTGGTGCTGTATATGGTTTTGGACTCATCTGGATGTCTCTTTTTACATTTCCACTTATGTCAGTGGTACAAGAGATGTGTGCACGTATTGGTTTGGTGACAGGGCAGGGACTCGCTGCAAATATTCGGCGGTATTATTCAAAACCTGTGCTCTACACCTGTACGATACTTTTACTCGTCGCAAATATTTTTAACATTGGGGCGAACCTCGGAGCTATGTCTGAGGCTCTACGATTACTCGCGCCTGCCATACCTTTTGGATTACTTGTAGTATTTTTTGGTGTTACGAGTCTCTTGCTTCAGATTTATACAAGTTACGAAGAGTATGCAAAATATCTAAAGTATTTAGCGTTAGTCTTACTCGCGTACGTTGTATCAGCATTGATGGTATCCATGAATTGGAGTGAGGTGTTACACAGTACGTTTGTGCCTTCGTTCGTATGGAGTCAGGATTTAATAATTATGATGTGTGCGATTTTGGGTACTACAATTTCACCATACCTTTTCTTTTGGCAGACTTCACAGGAGGTCGAGGAAAAGATTTTGAAGAAAAAAGGAGACGACGCACGTGAGGACGACGAGTACAATCACGCTGATCATACACCAGGTTCTGATGCATTAATTGCAAAAATGGAAGTGCGTTCATACAGTTCGCTTACTCGAATACATAGAGATATTCCTCTTACAAATAAAGATATTAAAAACATGCGAGTTGATGTGTGGACTGGAATGTTTATTTCAAACTTAGTAATGTTTTTCATCATTGCATCATGCGCGGCGACATTGCACGCAGCAGGTATTACGGATATCAAAACAGCTGGAGACGCCGCTCTCGCGCTGAAGCCGTTTGCAGGACACTTTGCATTCGTACTTTTTGCTCTTGGTATCATTGGTACAGGAATGCTTGCTATACCAGTACTCGCAGGTTCAGCAGCTTATGCAGTATCTGAAAGTTTTGGGTGGAAATTTGGCCTCTATAGAAAACTAAAAGAGGCATATGCTTTTTATGGAGTAATAGCACTTGCGACTGTTGTGGGTATAGCCTTGAACTTTGTTGGACTCGATCCCATCAAAGCGCTCATCTATTCAGCGGTTGGAAATGGACTCGTAGCTCCTGTTATCCTTTTCCTTATTGTATCTATGAGTAGTCGAAGTGACATTATGGGTGATAAGAAAAATGGGGTAGTGAGTCGTGTAATAGGTTGGGTGACTGTGGCACTCATGGTAGTTGCAGCACTTGGAACTATTTGGGCGTTGATTGTTTAGCCTATGATATAATTTAAAAATGGATATTTTAAAAGATGTTTTTCAAGTTATAAAGATTATCTTTTCCCATTTCGTAATATACGCTTCTGTATTTCTGATTGCTTCTTATTTTATAGAACTGTCCTTCCTTTTAGCATTTGCATGTCTATTTATTGCTTACGCTCTGACGTATCTCCTTTTTAGGAAAAATAGAATGATTAATTTACAAAAAGCATCTGTCTCAAATATTCACAATGTCGAAGTGTCTAGTCCTCGTGAAACTGCTCAAAATCTTGGCGGGATGTTTATAATTTTTATATTTGCCATTATTGCCGCTATGATTTCTTTTGGCTGTGGCATGTCAGGACGACTTACTGAAGAATGCAGTATTATGACGCGTCTCAATGTATTTTCATTTATCTTGTATCTTATTAGCTTCATCCTTCTCAGAATAGATATTTCTAAAAAGTATTTATCTAGTATGCATAAAAGTATGATAATTCTATTTTGTTTGTTTGCATTTCTTTTACCTTTTGTTATTAAAATGCTTTAAATAACGCATGGATTGTTTCTGTTTTATAAATTGAGGTTGTATGATGTGGTTTAGTGTATAAAGTATTGCACACACACATATATATATTACAATATAAGTATGAATAAAATCCAAAAAATAGCGAGCATTATTGCCTTGAGTGCTGTAGTTATTGCAAGTTCAACATATAGCTACTTATTACTCAAACATAACTACGCAGTAAACATTCCACAAGTACAAGTCGCTGATGTATCACGAGCAATTGCTGAACTTCAAAATATATCTTTACCGGAATCATTGTGTTATTTGGATTTCCAGATTAAGGCTCTTGAAAGTGATTTGCAAAATGCCCTAGTTCTTTCAAATCTGACTAATATATCCAGTGAGGTAAAAAGTATTAATGCAGAAATCACTAAGCTTCAAGCGGAAGATAAAAACCTAAAAGCTGAGATAAAGAAATTTGCTGATAGAGTGAACCTGACTACAAGTCCATTTGGTAAAGCTCAGAGTGTCTATAATAAATTAATTGCTGAGAAAACTAAACTTGAGAAAGTCTCTAAATTAAGCGCTACGCAAGCAAAAAGACTTGGTGATCTTGCGCCTTTGATCAATGATGCAAAAGTAAAATTGGAGACAGAGCGTGGTCTAATCGAGGGCGATAGACAGTCTGATACAGACCGTCGTAATCGGTCAGGCGCTATTTTAGAAGAAATTACAAATTATAAAACAAATATTAAGACTCTCCAAGATAAAGAGAAAAGCAATAAGCAAGCGGTCGACCTACTTAAAACTAAATTAAAGAATGCAAATGCCAAAAAGTGTGCGAGCTCTGGATTGATGTCGTCATCAACAATATCTGTGCCTTCAGAAAAAGTATCAAAATTTAAAGATGCACCCTGTGTTTCAAACGCTGTTGTTGCCGATTTAAATAAGACTATTCTACTTGTGGTATCTGATATAAAACAGTTGCAGAGTTTAGCTGTTCAGTATAAGAGCATGGTTGATAAAAATGCAATTGAATTAAAAAAATACGAGGGAGAAGTTCTAAGGTTGGCTAAGCTGAATCCTACTGATAGTAAACTCGCTGAGGCTCAAAAACAGTATTCCGATGCTGTGATTGCATACAATCAAATAGCTACTACTCCTAAAAACGATACTAGAAGATCTCAACTTCCTGCATTATTGCGAAAAAGAACTGATACAAATGAGGCTCTAGATAAGATTGCATATAACAGAACACAATATACTAATGCACTAAACACTGTAAAGAGACTTAAAGAACCGCAACAAAATCTTAACAAAACACTCACAGACTTAAATCAAGCATATATTGATTATGCTGAATTGAAAAATATCGGTAGTTCTTTTTCAAGTAAAGTTCTTTGTGAAAATACTACGCGTACAGGTTCACCAGCTTCAAGTGGAACTACAGTTACTACTCCTAATAATAGTAATTTAAACACTACTGTACCTCGATCTGGTGTGTCCGTTGGGGAGTCGTTAGACTGTGGGTCCGATGACCAAGGTGAGGCGAATGAACCTGTTCAGTGTCCATCAGGGAGTATGGCTTGTTCACAAGCTGACTGTTTGGATACGAACTATGTTTGTTCAATAGAAGATGATGAGAGTAATGAAGATGCTGATCCTGATACTGTTGGGTCTGGTTGGACAATTAGCGGATCGATAATTCTTCCAGGCAAAACTTTTTCTTTCGGAGCATGTACGGCGGAGGGAGAATGCAATGTGAAAAAGGGTTGGTCTGAGACTTATAGAAGCGAGGATCTATCGACTAGAACTATAAACTGTCAAAAGACTGTATTTGAAATATGTAAGAGTCCTGATGGCAGCAGGATGACGGGCCGTGAGGTTCCAAAGCCTGCTGTTTGTTATCAGAATATCCCTCGTATAGGTGAAGGGCGGTAGGGTGTTGTTTTTGTAAATAGCCTTTATATGGTATTGTGGCTTTAAATTAGGCCGCGCCAAGAGGACGATTGCGCGGCACGATTTCGCTAAATCGCATGTCAAAATCAACATCACAAAGTAAAACCTTCTGGAACAAGGAGTATTCAGATCCAAAACACCTCACTATGTCAGCTGAGGCTGCTTCTGATTTACTTACTTTTGAGAAGTGGGTGAGTCGAAACGCTGAATGGTTCCCATTCCCTAAAGATGGTTTTGTGGTAGATGTTGGTTGTGGAAATGGGCGAAACATCATCCCTCTTTGTGGAGAGTACAACATGAAGGGTCTCGGTATTGATATCTCAGGCACTGCTATTGAACAGGCAAAGAAAGTCCTCGCACATGCTGGAAAAGACAGAACTGATGAAGATGACAATCTCATAAAGGGAAAAAATATTGATATTGAATTTAAAACACAGTCAATAAGTGAACCGCTAGGTCTCGAAGATCAATCAGTTGATGTAGTGCTCGATATGATGACTTCTCATTATCTAAGAAAAGCTGACCGAGAAAAATACGTGCAAGAGTTAGCGCGAGTAATGAAACCGTATGGCTGGTTATTTTTCAAAACATTTATAGTTGAAGGAGATTTGCATATTAAGCGATTACTTCAAGAATATCCTGATAGAGGAGAGGTGATTACTGATGAAAAAGGAAATATTATTGGAAATCTTCCTGCTGAAGAGAATTCATATATTCACCCAAAGATTGGTGTGTATGAACATGTATTCGAAGAACAAGAAATCGTAGATTTATACACTCCGTATTTTGTGATTCACAAGATGCTCAAGTCATACAAGCATATTGATAAAAACGGTAAGGCTTTTAAGCGGCGAACGGTGTCGGTGTATATGGAGAGAAAAAGAGACTAATCGTGTGGTTAAATAACGGAAAGATTAATTAAATACCCGCCGGATCCTTTTGGGTCTGGCGGGTATTGATGTGTGACGTTGTTAATAGTGATCAGTCGATTTTGACTTGTTCTTTGTTTGTGCAGTACTTTTTCCGCAATGCATCAATCGAGATAGTCATTGCTGTTAGTATTCCGATTGCGTGGATGGTGGACATTGTCTCCCAGGTGCCTTTTTGCAAAAAATCTGATCCGTGGATATCATACAGACCGATTAATGGTGCAATTACATATGCAAGGAATGATAATCCGTAAAATAGCTTTGTAAACATCCAACCTTTTGATGTGTAATCAAGGCAGATGGTCTCCTTCAGTTCTTTTAAATGTGGCAATTCTTGACCCTTCTGTTCTTCTGTTAGCTCATCTTGAGCTGTTATCCTGAGATCTTTATTTGCTCGAACTACAAGTTCTTGAATCTGTTGCTTGGTACGAAAAAAAGAATATGTGTATATGAATACAAATACAGTACATGTGTAAAAGATCATGGTGTCTTTGGGTTTGAGTGTTGGTTTTTTATAGCGTCGGTCTTTAGACGTTTCTAGATAATAGAGTGCACTAATTGGAAAAAAGTGTCAATCTGTCTATAATTGGTTCAATCGGAAGGGGATGTAACTGGCTAGATGTTACTTTTTGCCACTTCGGAGAGGATTCACAACACCCAAATCTTTCAAAAACTTCTCAAGTTCTTCACCTTTTATTCGTCGAATATTGTTATCAGAGAGATATCCTAGCTCGATATTCATAATACGTACTCGCTCTAGATCGGTAACTTCTGCGTGACATACTTCACACATTCGTCGAATCTGACGCTTTTTTCCTTCAGTAAGAGTGATACTAAACTTTTTGTCGCCGAGAATCTGAACCTTACATGGTTTTGTTTTATATTTCTTTCCATCATCGTCTTGAATAACTACACCTCGATGCATAAGCATCTCAAAGTTATTTGAAAGACGATTTTTTGTTTCTACTATATATACTTTTTCATGATGCTCTTCTGGATCAAGGAGTTTGCTTGTAATACGTCCGTCGTTTGTGAGAATAATAAGTCCGTGTGAATCTTTATCGAGTCGCCCAATAGGGAATAGCTTTGCTCCATGAAGTTGACCTTTGAGGAGTGGGGCAATAGCTCCTGCGATATCTTGCTCATCTTCACCTGCAGAGTGAGTTAGAACACCTACTGGCTTGTTGTATGCGAAATAGAGAGGCTCTTTGTCGAGTACGCTCTTTTTAACCTCAACTACGTCATCTGGTCCGACTGTGTCACCCAAAACAGCTACGCGTCCGTTTATAGTCACACGCTTGGCTGTAATGAGCTCATCAGCACCACGTCGTGATGCATATTGCTTTAGAGCCATATACTTGTTGATTCGCATTGAACCTGTCGCACCGTCAGCTTTTGAAGTCGGAGCTTTGGATGGGGTCGGTTTAACTACTTTTGGTTTTTTATCTAGTGGCTTCATATTGGAGTGAGTGTATCAGATAGTGGGGTAGTTCACAATTTATTTGTACAGATCACATTATTCACAGAAATACACACATATAGAACTTACTCTACGAAGTGCTGTGTTATGATAAATACTATATGAAACAACAACGTCTTAACGGTTTGGCTGATGGAATATTTTCAATTGTAATGACTTTGTTGGTAATCGAGCTGAAGGTGCCGATGTTCAAAGGGGGGAACCCAACAGAGGCCATGCTCGTCAACTCTATTTTTGATATGTTCAATTTGTTCATGAGTTTGGTATTGAGTTTTGCATTGTTGTTTACGTATTGGCGAGCGCATCACTTTATTGTTTCAGTATATGCAAAAAACCTAACAGTCGGACTTGCGAATATAAATGCATTATTCTTTTTCTTTATTGTTCTTGTACCTTTTGTCGCACATTTCTTAGGTGAATATCCACAGTCTCAAGTGGCAGTTACATTGTATGGAATGACTGTTATTGCTATTGGTCTTACATTATTCTATATGCGTCAACATATAGAGCGTGATCCAAAGATTGAGACATCCATTATTACGAAGGCTGACAGAAGAAGTGG
>JAUPUG010000030.1 GCA_030917685.1 Patescibacteria group bacterium
GCAGCAATAGGAATAGACCAGAAAATAACATGCCGCACAGCTGTCACCATATGATTCATAAATTTCTCTCGTTCCCCTTTTGCGAAGCAAGCCGACAAAGTCGGAAATGCAGCAAGTGCATAACTCACCCCAACGATAGCAAATGGTACAGACTGCAGATTCAGAGCCAAGTTTAATACTGATACAGAACCAGCCACCAACCATGAGGCAAAGGAAGTAATCACAATCAATTCGAGCATATTACCAGAAAGCGTAATAGTTCGAGGGATAGAGATTTTAATCACATCAAACATCGTTTTAAAATCGAGTTTGAGTATTATATATGGCAGTAATCCTTGTTTAAATACAAAAGGAATTTGAATTACAAAATGCATTACACCTCCAATCACAACTCCCCCTATTACCCCTTTCATACCATATATAGGATACAAAAATACTAATCCAAAAATAATGGATGCATTATACAAGATAGGACTGACAGCATACAGGAAAAATCTCTTACTAATTTGAGTCACAATACCGAACACGTTTGAAATACCAAGGCAAATTGGTTGTAGCAATAATAGTCGAGATAAAAGTGTAAGTTCAATCATCGCATCTTCGCCTCCTAAATTTCCAAAGAAAAATCTAACTAAATACGGCATCAGCGCAAACGCAACAAGAGAAACACCAATCATTATTACAAGAAACCCTGTGAAAATAGAACTCAGTAGTTTGCGTGTCTTTTCTTTGTCACTTTCAAATACACCACTAAAAAATGGAATAAGCACTGAGATGGAGACAAGTGATGCAACAGATGCATATATCAAATCTGGGATTCTGAAGGCTGTGTAATACAAATCAAGCATTTGACCGGCTCCAAAAAAGTTTGCCAACATTCGATCTCGAACCAGCGCGAGCAATTGGGATAAAAGAGTAAAAGCACCCAAAAGAAATGCAGCTTGGTGAACACCTGCTATTTCTTTATGGAAGATACTCAATATTCTATTCACCATATTTTATCTTTTAGGCGTTGTTGATGTAGATGTAGTCTTTACAGCACCCTTAGTAGAAGTTGCAGGTTCTTCTGGAATGACAATTGAAGGAGTTCGCTGTCCTCCTTTATTGATTTCAGCAATTGAATTCAATAATGCAACAGCTTCAGCGTAATCAGGTTTTAGTTCAATCGCTCTTTTTAACTTCACTTCAGCTATATCGAAACCTCGAGCAAATGTGTACAGTCTTCCAATAAGATAGGGCGCTACAGGACTTGTTGGGTTTAGTTTTTCAGCTTGAGCGTATGACTCCACAGCAAGCGTTGCAGTAGAAGTAGCCCCTAAAAATGTTGCAGCTTCGTATGCCTTACCTAATTGCAACCAATCTCTATAATCAGGAGAAGGGCCTCTATCTATAGCCGCCCGTCGAGCTGCATTTATCGAAAATGAAATATCATTTACAACCTCTTGTGTGAGTTTGTCAGCTGATACAATTCCCTGACTTTCACTAATCAACTTCATAGGACGCAATAGAGCGATTTCTGATGCAAATCGAAGATCATTTGTATTAAAGTATGTATTAATCGCGCGCAAAGTGAGCATCTCCGCCTCAGTGACCTTTGTACTATCAGCTTGTAGTATTCGTGCAGCTTCTTGAATCTGGATTGCAGAATACGCGCGCTGTTGCCATAGATAGCCAATATACATAAATAATGAGACAAGAACTATCATAGCGAAGGTGACAACAAAACCTCTCCAGTATGTTGTAATATCCCATTGAATATTTTTTGTAGATATAATTTCTTCTCGAACTAATGTTGCCAAAAGAAGTCCTGTAAATATAAATGTCAAAAACAAGAGTGTTGAACCTACTGTAAATAGTACTGCAACTGTCCACAAATATATAGTTCCCGCTGACACAACCCAAGCAACAAACACTGAAGCAGGCTCTTTATTATCAAGTGAAGCAACCTTTCTAAGTAGTTGCGTGATGTAATATATGAGCGCAACAAAGAAAAATATCCAAGCTAATAGTCCTAGTATCCCTGCTGTTACAAAAGATGTTGGGACAGCACCGAAGCCTGCATTAAAATCCACATTCCAGAATGGTGTTGCATTTACGGAATCTTGTAACTCAACTTGTTTATGGGCACCCCACGCAATAAAAAACTTATTTGGACCAACACCGAGGAGTGCTTCTTTTATACCATCCTTGTATGTATTGATTGCGATATCCATACTAGCAAACGGAGATACTCGAACATCCAATATATCACTCTGAGAAATACCTACTTTTGGTAGCATGAAATTAGATATAGGAGTGATGGCGATAGTAAAAATCAATGATATAAACAAAACAGACAATGAAATAACAGGCATCTTGTCTTTTGAGCTCGCAACTTTTTTGTGAATAAAGAGGACGAGAGAAAACAAAGCGATTATTGCTGAAACTGAGAATCCAAATCCCAAACCAAACAAATTATTTTGCAAATTGAAGTTGGTAATAGCTAAGACGCTTAATGAGAATACTAAACCAACAATAAGTGCAATCTTGATCCCCTTTTTAATTGTCGCCAATTCAAGTGCAAGAATACAGAGCAAGACGCTCAATCCTGCATATATAGATAACTCATTCAACCCTCCAATAGTATTTGAAGTGGTTGTAGTAAAAAGACCTAAAGAAAGGAATTGCGGGCCGAATACAAATCTTACAATGTGAAAAAGTGATATCACAGAAGAAACCGACACGAGCCCAAGTGTAAGCAGGAATACTGCGTGTTTTGCTCTAAAGGTTCGCGAAACTAAATACATGAGCAATGAACCGAGGAAGAAAAAGTAAGCTGTATCTGTATCAGCTCCGTTACCCATTAGACTCATACCTCTTGGAGTAGAAAAAAGAGAAGATATGGCATAGACAAGCGGTAGTATAAATATAAGACCATAGTTAAAGAGAGAGTACCGTTCAGTTTGTTTATTGTGTAGCACTTGCAATGTTACTGTAATAGCTGCAACTAAAACTGCGACAGTGACGATACCAAATTTTGCATAGAAAAAACTAATATTAAGTACAGGTACCACGAATACAGGGAGTAGCAACGCCACACACGCAATAGACCAAAATATAACTGACTCATACATGTCTTTTTTAGGCGTAGCAGATAAACTCTGTGTTTTTTGTTTTACACCATCTTCCACACTCGTCACAACACTTTGTTCATTTTCTGATTGTATATTCATATATTTAAGTAGTTTCTATTTATAATTTTTCTATTAATTGAGCTCTAAAAACTCTGTATTTGAGTTCAATTATACCCTCATTTGATATAAAGACAAAACCGTGCTATAATTTATATTGTTGTATTAGATAATCGCTGAGTGACATCTCAAGCGTCGTAGGAACAAGCACCCGCATTCACCACACTTGAGATGTCACTCAGAGGAAAGTCCGAACACTTCCCTTTCAACGCAGTCGAAAGATTA
>JAUPUG010000031.1 GCA_030917685.1 Patescibacteria group bacterium
TCTTCTCAATCAAACCTCTGATGAGTAAGTTTCGCAAAATAAAAGTTGAGTTCACACCTCGAATATAATCAATCTGACTTCTCTTGATTGGACCTTGATACATAATTATTGAAAGAGTCTCAAGAGACGCTTTTCCGAGATCTCGATTGAGTTCCTCCTTTGTAAGACGCTCGATAAGTGCTGAAGCGTCAGCTGAGGTACCGAGCATGTATTCTTGGTCTTCATTTGCAAGAAGTACAATGCCTCGCCCTTTGAGATTCTCTGAAAGTGCTAAAAGTGCCTCATGAATTTCAGATTCACTAAGCTTTTTTTCAGGAGTACTCAGGCTCTTAATAAGCTCTTTTAGACTAATAGGCTCACCTTTCCAAAATAATAGCGCTTCAATTAAATGCTCCAGATTCATATGATTTATATTACCATATATTTGCGTATATGCGGAGTGCATCCTTTATATTAGCCTTATATTTGTTCCGTACAACCCATTATTTCATGTGCTGATCCTCGTGTAGTCTTATACCAGTATGACGTCGGGCTCGATAATCCCCATGGTTTTAAGACGGTATCACGATATCTTGATTGAAAAGCTGTAATTTGCCCTTTTGTTTGCTGATCATATATAGGTGATGATGTGTTGAGTGATACATTTGAATTCAAAAGATTAAGAAAACTTTTGACTCTTTTAATGTCAGTACTTGACTCACCGACTTTGTGATATTCATTAAAATATGGACATCCATAAGTCTTTGCACATACCATTGCATTTATTTTTGCACGTGTAGTCTGTAATACTGCCCCTGTTGGTTTAGTTATACCCCATGGAAAAAGTATATGCTTAGCATACTTTGCTTGAAAAATATCCACAGCGTTTTTTGTAGCTAAATCATAGATACCAGTTAATGGTAATCTCCCTTCTTCATATGTATTTAAGAAGTTTTGTAAACGTGTGACATCTTCTGAACTGTTTAACTGTCGGTATTTAATGTTTGATTTTATATATGCAGTACATAGATTATCAGGATTCTTTTCTGTCAGTGCTGGAGATTTTGATATGAAAAATGGCACATAACCACCACCGCCAGCTGTTCGTCCGGCTGTTACAATCAATGAAGAATTTGAAGATGATTCTGATCCACCTGACCCGCCGGAAGCGGCAGTTGTTGTAAATGTATAGTCTCCTGTTGTTGTAGAATTTTGAAGTGAATCAGTCGCTATTATTCTGAAGTAATATAAAGTATTGGGGGTTAAATTTGAAAGAGAGATTGAATTTGATGTAGAAGCTGTATCTATTGCCGTCGTGCTACCATAAGAAGTTGAAAGCCCATACTGGAGTGTGGATGTTGCGGTCTCATTGGTTGTCCATGTAATACTGGCTGTAGTACTCGCAGTTGTAGATGCTATTGAAGACAAGATTGGTGCAGATGAATCAAACAAGACTGATATTGCGGACGATGTTGCTGATAGATTTCCACTGATACTTTGAATTACAGCAAAATCATATGAACCATCTGGAGTAATCGCCGGAGATACCGTTATCGAATAATTACCAGATCCATCACTTGTTGTGGTACCTACAAGTGTTGAAGACTTATATAAGTAAATAATAGCTGAACTCGACGCTGTGCCGGTAAAAGTTGGTGTTGTGTCATTGGTTATTCGATCTGAACTTGAAGTTCCAGTATCTGATGCACTATCCAATACTGGTGCTGAAGGAGTGTTTGGTGCAACATATGTAAGTCGAACTATTCTATTGGCAGATATTCCATTATAAGTTGTAAAAAGACCGCCGACGAGGACGTCGTTATTTGAGTCTATTGTGATACTTGGATTGAGGACAGTATTATCAAATCCTGTACCAATATTAAAACTTGAGTCAATCGTTCCATCAGAATTAAGTCGAACTATTTTACCTACTGAGGTACCGTTATATGATGTAAATATACCACCTGCAATAATCTTTCCATCAGCTTGTATTTCAAGGTCTTCAATATCAGCATCAAAACCTGTACCACTCGTAAAGCTGCCATCTATTTCCCCCGTTCCGCTGAGTTTAATAATTTTATTAGCTGTTGTCCCTTTGTATGTGGTAAATAGTCCACCAACAATGAGTGTCCCGTCAGATTGAGGTCTTATGACATATACACTTCCATTAAATCCGGTACCAACATCAAGACTTAAGTCAATCGTTCCATCAGAGTTGAGTCTAATTATTCTATTTATAGAAGTTCCGTTATAACTTGTGAATTCGCCTCCCACTAAAATGTCCCCGTCCGATAATACTTGTATACTGTTTACTCTTCCGTTAAATCCAGTACCTATACTAAAACTCGGATCAATTGATCCATCAGTGCCTAGTCGTGCGATATATGGAGAAGAAGATCCATTGTATGTTGTAAATACTCCACCTATTAATACTTTTCCATCCGTCTGCCTGGCCATGGTTATTAGACTAGTTACACCACCAGCAATACTAGTACCTACTACAAAATCGTTATCTCGAGTTCCGTCACTATAAAGTCGTATGAGTCTGTTTGACGCTACTCCATTAAACGTAGTAAATGAACCACCCACGAGTATCTTTCCGTCAGGTTGGACTTCTATCCATCGAAGGAAGCTGTTAAAACCTGCCCCACCAGTGTTGAATGTCTCGTCCATTGTTCCATTCGCATTCAGACGAATAATTCTATTGGTACTTGTCCCGTTGTAAGATGTAAAATGTCCTCCGGCTAGTATTTTTCCATCAGATTGGAGGGCTATCGGTCTGACATAATTGTTAAACCCAGTACCTACATTCGTCATGAAGGCAGTGTCAATACTTCCGTCAGTGTAGGCGTGTAAGGGTGAGATAGTGCCTATACACAATGCTAAAATCCAAATCAAAATAGCAGACAGTCTTAAAATGGAACGCTTGTTATTGCTCATTCATTTTATTATATCTGATAGAGCATATAATTCAACTTAATTTGATAGTAATTTATGTGGATAAATAATCTTAGCTATATCTCGGTACACCAATATTCTGACTCTCCATGTGAATTTCATCAAACAAACCCTCTTGGTGAGCATCGAGCACTCCTTGCTTCACTAGTTCAAGCATAGCGAGGAAGCTCACTATTACGTGCACTCGCTCAGCTTTGTCTATTTTGTCCTTACCTGAGAATTCACGGAAGCTCATTCGGACCGCATTTTGAATACGTTTTGAAAGATTGACCATCATATCCTCAAGCGACATGGTCTTTTTTACTGCGAGCTTTGGCACGACAGGTGCCTTCTTTGGAAGAGATGTAAGTACTCGTCCTATAGCTTCGGTAATTTGTGCAAGAGTTGTATCAGAGGTCGGTGCAAATAGGTCTGGCATTTCAGATTTAAAATTTCCATCAAAACCTCCTCTCGGGAAAATGAAGCGGGCGCCGAAAAGTTTTTGAACGGTCTCAGATGCACGTCTCATAATCTCAAGTTCTTTGAGTCGTCGTTCAAGATCTGCAACGTCAGTCTTTTCTTCTTCTGTGAGACTCATGGACGGCAAGAGAGACTTCGCTTTTACAAGTAGGAGTGTTGAAGCGATGTAAATAAATTGTGTTCGATCGCTGAGTGAATAATCCCCTAGTCTATTTACATACTGAATATACTCGTCAGTAACTTTGGCGAGTGAAATATCGTTGATAAAAAGCTTACGCTTCTCAATGAGTGTGAGGAGTAAATCGAGTGGTCCTTCAAAAACTTCGGTTTTGATGACGAAGATGTTTGAAGCGCTTAAGGGCGCAGGCTTTGGGAGGGTTTGAGTATTCTCATTAATTTGAGATTCTTCTTGCATACAGATTTATTATACTACAAATTTAGAATATAAATTTTGTAAAAAAACAAAAAAATCAGGAAGTAATTTGAAGGTTGCGCTTGTCAGGATGGCTGCAAGCAATACCCATAATTTTCCAATATTTTGAATTATAGAATAAATTAAACTATCAAAGCTTGCGAAGTCTTTTCCCTTCTTAGTTAGTTTAATTTTATTAGATTTACTTGAATTTTGGTCTGTTATTGATTCAAAAAAACCGTTTATTAAACATTGTTCGACAATTCTATTGATATCTATTTTCGACTTCAATAACATATCATCACTGAAAGTTGTTGAGTGAATTTTAAATTTATTTGCAAGATATAAATCAACTAATTCTCGCTTCTCGACATTTAATTCAGATTTTTCAATTTTACGTATCGTCAAAAAATTAGGATAGTCTTCAAATTCTTTCATTATTTTCAAGACTTCATTTTTCGGCAATTCAACTCTAGCTTCACTCTCGCTTCTATTTATTGAATATTTTACTGCTTTTAGCGATTCAAGCTGAGCCTCCCTCTTAATCAGATTTAAATTAAGAGTGTTATAATTTTTATCTAGGAATCTGACCATCCGCCACATTTCAAATATATTCAGAGTGCTTTGCATGGTGTCTCGGTTTAGTATTATTTACTCCCCCTTCTTCCCTACAAACAACCCCAACTCTCGCATCTGTGCAGCTGAAATTTCACTCGGTGAATCCATCATTGGGTCCTTACCTTCTCCTGTTTTTGGGAATGCAATTACTTCTCGGATGTTTGGTTCGTTTTCGAGAATCATCATGAGTCGGTCGAAGCCCCAAGCGATACCGCCGTGTGGAGGTGTTCCACTTCGTAGTGCATGCAACATGTGTGAGAAGTTTTTCTCGACAGTTTCAGTTGGATATCCCATTATTTCAAATACTTTCATGAGGGCGTCAGCTTGATGGTTTCGCACACTTCCTCCTCCGATTTCATATCCGTTGAGCACGATGTCGTACTGCGCGGCGATGATTGTATTCAAGTCTGTATCACTCGCTTTTGCACCCATGAGTTTTTCAAAATGATCTGCTCGAGTTCCTGAGAAAGGATTGTGTGTGAAAGTCCACTGACTTGTTCCACCACCTTCACCGTTTTGACCTACGCCATTTGCACCCTTTTCATTTTTCTCAAAGAATGGAAAATCGACAACCCAACAGAATGCAAGAAGATTTGGATCCTCTTTGTTTTCTCGAATATCAGGTCGGTCGATATTGTATTTAGCCATTGATTCAGCATATGGAATCCGTGGGAATGGAACCTGCTGAATCTTTTTGTGTGGGTAGAGCTTTGTAACAATCTCGATTAGGAGCTGTTCTGTAATAGCCATAATGTCCTCTTCTGTAGCAAAACTAAGTTCCATATCGAGCTGTGTGAACTCTGGCTGGCGGTCACCTCGAGTGTCTTCATCTCGCATACATTTTGCAAACTGGAAATATCGTTCAATGCCGGCTGACATTAACATCTGCTTGTACTGCTGTGGTGACTGTGGAAGTGCATAGAAATGTCCTGCTGAAAGTCGTGATGGTACAACATAGTCTCGCGCACCTTCTGGAGTAGACTTTGTGAGGATAGGTGTTTCAACTTCTGTAAAATCGAGTGCTGTCAAAAAGTTTCGAACATACTGAAGAATCTTCGCTCGGTTACGAATATTTTTCTGAAGTCTATCTCCTCGTAGGTCTACGTATCGGTACTTGAGTCGTACTTCCTCATTGACCTCACGTGTATCTGCATGAATATCAAAAGCTGGAGTTTCAGCTTCGTTCAAAACTTTGATAGCTAGAATCTCAAGTTCGATGTCGCCATTTTGCTTGTCTGCCTGCACATTTTTCTCTGGTCGTGGATTTACTTTTCCACGAACTTCTACTACCCACTCAGGTCGAAGAGTTGAACCCACTACGTGAGCCTCAGGAGCACTTGGCAGAATCACACCCTGTGCTCTTCCTGTCATATCTCGAAAATCAAAAAAGATGAGCTTTCCTTGGTCTCTTCGAACGTCAATCCAACCTTTGATAGTAACTTCTTCCCCTTTGTGAGCTTGTAAGTCTTTGATGTAAATACGTGTGTTTTGAGCTGTGTTTGTCATGTGATTTTGCGAAATCATGCCACGCAATCGTCATCTTGGCGCGGCGATGTATCTATACCCGTTATAGTACTAATTATTTGGGTGTTGGGCAACTTTAAGTTTGTGGTTTAGTTTAGGATAAGCTTAACTTTTTGCATTACTTTCTTTAAATCTTCAATGTCTAGATTGTCTCTAATTTCGATAACTCTTTCTCTCCAGTCGATTGTTCTGATTTGGTGTGTAATGACAGCACCGCTCACGTTGGTTGTTTTAAAAACCACTTCAAAGGGAAAATCTTTGATTTTGCTAGTGACTGGGCAGATAACTATTAATCCTGTGAGGGTGTTAAATTTTTCCTCTGAAATAACTATAGAAGGCCTGAAGCCACCCTGCTCATGACCTATTGTCGGTGACAGATTGCAAAATACAATATCACCTTTCTTTGGCACTTTAGAGGTAAGCGAAATATTGTGCATAATATTAATCAATTATTTCTCTACCGACCTCAGTCTCGTCAAAGTAGAGTGGATGAGAATTTTCAGGTGTGACTCGTGCTAATAAGTCATCGAGTGTCTCTTCTCTTTTTTCAGGAATAATAAGAATACCCTCATTAACTTTTTTGATGGTTATTTTTGAACCCTCTGTGAGCATAAAGAAATCTATAAGCTCTTTAGGAATCCGTACTCCGAGACTATTACCCCACTGTGCTATTTTTGTAATCATGCCATAAGTATATACATGGTATATACTTTGTGCAACTGTCGAATCGTTCACTGTTTGAATATTTTTTAACATTCTCAAAGCATATCGAATTGAGATGAAACCAAGATAAAGAAATTCTAAAGTTTTTTCACCATCTATCCAGCTCCCTTTTTACTTTTCGCTATTCTTACTACCTTCAATAAACCCCTTGGCCTGACTATTGAACATCTTGGCATACAGGCCGCCTTTCTTCATAAGTTCAGTGTGATTTCCTTCTTCTACTAGCAGGTGTCCATCGAGCACTAATATTCTGTCTACGTTCTTAACACTATTGAATCTGTGAGTGATGAGAATGAGGGTTTTGCCTGCTGTGGCATGTTCCATTTGCTCGAATATTTCCTGTTCTGCAACAGGGTCAATTGCGGCAGTTGGTTCATCAAGAATAAGCACTTGTCCAATTTTTAATCTATACAAAGAACGTGCCAAAGCAATTTTCTGAAGTTGTCCCTGAGACGGTTCGATTCCGTCATCGAATTCTCGACTGATCTGTTGTTCATATTTCTTTGCATACTCCTGAATGAATTCATCTGCACCAGACATTTTGGCAGAATGAATAACTTGTTCAATATCAATCTCTTTGTTTGGGGCACCCATAGCAATCGCCTCACCAACATTGAGTTCATGTAAACTGTATTGCTGTAAAAGCACTGATAGTGTTGAAGTCCAATCATCGAGCTTAATGTCCTTCAAATCAGTCCCATTAACAAGAATCTGCCCTTCGGTTGGGTCGTATACTCGCATTAGGAGTTTAATGAGGGTTGATTTACCAGCACCGTTCTGCCCAACGAGTCCTATTTTTTCACCAGGTTGAATTTTGAAATTCAAATCCTTGAATACGTACGGGTTATTCTTTTCATTACTCACATCACTTTCACTACCCTTGTCGTTGTTGGCTTCGTCGGTCTTCTCACCTTTCTTACTACTTGGATATTTGAAGCTTACATTCTTGAATTCTATAACAGGCGGCTTATCATTCTTAAGTTCTACTGCATTATTAGATTCTTGAATAATCGGGTTGGTGTCTAAGATTTCAAAAATATCTTTTGCTTGTAATGTATCCTTATACTGTCCAGCAATATCTCGAAGGGTTAAATTGATGTCGCTGACTAGGCTTTGGAGTGATGTGACAGCAAATACCAATGTTCCCACTTTTATACTTCCCAAGAGTACATCTTGTATAATTAAATAAAATCCATAGCCCATTCCCGCTGCCATGAATGTTCCAGCAAGCGTTCCAAGAATAAGCTTTTTCTTATCTGCGGCCAATTGTTCATTCAAGAAAAGAGTAGCAATACCTTCAATTATAGAAAGTATTTTGTTGGTCGCTTGAAGCATCTTTGTCTGCACAACATTTCTTCTCGTATTTATATGCTCTCGGAGTGCGTAGTAGAGTCGTTGTCTCGGACTATTTTCTGCCCAAATTCCCCAGACAATATTTCCGTACTTAAGCTCGACAATAAAGCTTGGAATAGCTGATACAACACAGATAATTAGAAGTGTCGGACTAATGCTATACACAATAAGGCTGGCCGCTATGATTCCAAATATGTTCGAGATGTTATCAATTTGACCTCTAGCAAGTTTGTAAATCGGCCAAATACCGCTTTCAAATGCTCGATACATGAGGTTTTGAAAATCTGGATTTTCATACTGTGCAATGTCTATACCAGCTCTTTTTCTGGTCGTATGTATATTGAGATGATAATCAGCGAGAAGATTCCATCGCTGTGCAATAAATTTAGAGAATTCTTTCGTAATTGAAGAGATGATTGTTACACCTATATAAAGGAGAATAAAAAGCAAAATTGTTCGTGACATACCTATGTTTGCTACTGGACTATTTTGTCCGATCAAATCACTAATATTGTTTATGATGAGCGAGAATACGCCGTTTTGTGCGAGGGGTAATACTGCAGAAAGTATAAATATAAAAATCAAACCCAAGCTGGCGCTGGGTAATAATTTGAATGTCAGAGCAAAAGCACGGAAAGCGATGATTCCTGCATTTTTAAGTGATATCTTTTCTTTTGTTCCCTTCGAGTTTTTTATTTCCATAAATTTATTGACGTATTGGTTTGTGTCTTATTACTTGTTTCATACTGCTTCATTGTTATTACTTCACCATCGCCTTCACCTGCTCTTCATACATTCTTCGGTATTTACCGTCTTGCGTTTTCATGAGGGATTCGTGGTTACCGTCTTCTATTACACTTCCCTTGTCGAGCACGATGATTCTACTCGCTCTACCAATAGTTGCCATATCATGTGAGATGAATATTGCAGTTGTCTTATCTCCCAATGTATCGAGCGTCTTGAAAATTTCAATTTCTGATTCGGTATCTACTGCCGCTGTAGGTTCATCAAGTATAACAATCGGAGCTTTTCTGTAAAATGTTCTCGCGAGCGCCATCTTTTGTGATTGTCCTCCTGAGAATTTTATACCACCAAAGTCAGTACCGATTTGAGCATCATATCCATGTTCGTATTTCTCTATAAAAGTATACGCTTGAGATTGCTTAGCTGCCTCCTGAACTTTTTTCTCATCTAGAAAATTCGGTTGCTGACTAATAGCGATAGCTTCTTTGATTGTGAAGTTGTAATTCACAAAGTCTTGCATAAGTGCAGATATGTATGTCTGCCAGATTTCAGGTGGAATATTTTTGAGGTTAACTCCGTTTATAAATATTGAACCTTCAGATGGGTCATAAATTCGAAGGAGTAGTTTGATAAATGTAGATTTACCAGCACCATTGTCACCTATGAGTCCTATCTTTTCTCCTGGATGTAGGGAAACGTTTATATTTTTGAGAATTGGTCCCTGAATCTCCTTTGACTGACTTGGGTACTGGAAAGTTACATTTTCAAAACGTATCAGGGGTGCCTCATTGATCTTGAGTTCAATGGCTGTTGGGTTTTCAGTCTTAAGTATTGATTCTGTTTCAAAAAATTCTCGTACGTGTGTCGCATATCTATTTTGTTCTGTAATATCAGCCATAGCTGAAAGCATTTCCGACACAGAGCGACCAGCTGTAAATATTGCACCAAAAATAAAAGTCATATATCCGACCGTTATGTCTCCGCTTAGTGTATGGAGAATGGTTTGATAGATGGCCCAACCATATGCACCCGCTGATATAATGTCCGCGAAAATGTTTATGTATAGACGTTTCTGTTCATACTCTTGTACAGCTCCTGTTGTAGAGTCGTACATTGACTTAATTTTTCCAAGAATGTATCCGCCTATTTGGTAGATCTTTAGTTCTGTTCGAGCACTCTTATTTCGTATGTGCCCTCTCAAATCAAAATAACGCATTTGAGTCTCAGTTTCTTTTTTGGCCCAAATACTATATTCTTTCTTGTCAAAAAATATTCTATTTAATATTGGTGGAACTTCAGCAAAAATTATAATGAAAAATAGTTTCCAATCGAAGAATAGAATAATAGAAGCAGAAATTGATATTTTCACCAGAGCTGGAAATAATAGGTTATAAGTTATCATTCCCAGTCTGTGTAGACTCCACTGATTTCCACCGTCAACACCTTTTTGAAGTAATTTGCGAAAATCCGGGTCTTCATAGCGTGCAATATCTAAGTCTAAATATTTTTTAAGTACCTTGAATTCAAATAGAGTCTGAATTTTGTAGTTACCGCTAGATATCAAGATACCCTTTACTGATCCTGCTAGTCCGCTGAGTAATTGCACTGAAATATATGTAAGTATCAGTGATAAGATTCCTGTAGTAATAATGTTTGATGTTTTAACCGCTTCAATAATACCATCAATGATTTCTGATTGTATTTTTGAAATATAAAATGGAAATCCCTGCATGAGGGTAATTACTATAAGAAGACTAATAAAACTGTAGGGTGCAGCTTCTTTAACCACTTTTAAATATAGACCGATATTTTTTATATAGTTCTTCATAAAATAGACCGACGTAGAGAACGTGATAATGTTACAAAAGTGAATAAAATAAGGCTTTTTCTGGCGATTGGCCCTTTATGACGCAAATACGGTGGAAATATTACACTACAAACCCAACCTTCTTTCGGATATCTGCCACTAGGTGATGCACTTTCTCTCGGATGATTGCACCGTTTTGAGCCAACATCTGTCGTATTTCATCAGGATTCTTAGCTATTTCAGCACGTCGTGCTCGTAGAGGTGTAATGAATAGAATAAGGTCCTCAGCGAGTGCATCTTTAAGTGGCTTATACTTCCCTTCAGTACTTCGATAGAACTCTTTGAGCGAATCAAGAGACGCAAGGTATGTCTTGCCTGCATTAATCAAATCTGAATTTCCAATAAACAATTTATGAATATTGAATACATTTGATGGTATACCTGCCATAGGGTCTGAACTATCTGTAGCTACTGATCCTGAGTCAGTCACAATAGACATGACAAGCTTTCGAATTTCTTCATCCTCTGAGAAAAGTGGAATATGATTTCCATAACTCTTACTCATCTTTTGTCCATCGATACCTGGAACAGTTTCTACGTCAGATACGATGTATGCCTCTGGCATTTTAAAAATACCTGCTTCCTCCCCTTCTGTTTCTGTTTTACAAAATATACGATTAAATTTTTCTGCTGTATCTCGTGCAACCTCAATGTGTTGTTTCTGGTCTTTACCAACTGGAACTATCTCTGCATTGTGGATGAGTATGTCTGCTGCCATCAGGAGTGGATATTCAAACTTTGCTACATTTATTTCTTTGTTCTTTGCTTCAGCATCTTTGAAGGCATGAGCTCGCATAAGATACGGCATAGTAGTAATAGAGTTGAAAATCCAAGTTAGTTCCGTCACCTCAGGAACATCAGACTGCTTATATATTGTCACGAGCTTAGGGTCGACACCAATCGCTAGATAGTCTATAGCAAGATCGAGAGTAGACTGTGAAAGAGTGTCTGCGTCTTGTACGCTTACCAGTGAGTGATAGTCAGCTACAAAAACCCGGTTTTCATAACCTTTGTGCTGTAGCTCAACAATCTGTTTCATTGTGCCAAAATAGTTACCAATATGGGGTCGCCCAGTTGCTTGAATACCAGTTACGAGGACTTTATTGTTTGAAGTGTTGTGGGTCATGGTGTAAGTAAATTAGAAATGGCGACTATATAGTGCTCGACCCATAATAGCATTTTTCATAAAAATCGTCATTTTCCATTTATAGAAAAGAGATTGTAAAATAGAAAAACGCCCGTCCGGTAAAGGATAGGGCGTTTCGTGACTTTATGGTCACTCTAAGGATTTTATTGATGTCTACCCTTTTTCGAGCGACACAGTGCCAGAGACTAAGCAGTTGTTTGTATCTGATAGGGTGAATCGATAAAATATCCGACGGGATTCTCTCGAGCTTCACTTCTCACTTGCGATCTAACAATTGCCTGTTTAACCGCAAAGAAGAGTGATGCATGACCCAGTAAGCCAAAATGGCTTCCTTGCAAAAGAACAAACTCCGCAAAATTACCTTTTCGAATTCCTTGCTTCCGTGCGAAGTGTCTCGTTGCCTCCTTGTCATTGAATTTTTCTGCACTCGGGTAGATAACTGTGTAAGGAATCTCTGAAACACCATTGGGTTTAATCCGTCCAAACATGATGTCTTTTAATACACCAGCAGACTCCGGCTGTTTCGCTGTTTCATCGATAAGTAGTGCATTCGATTCATCCAAAAGGTCTATTCCTCCGAAAAGAAAATAGACGCAATCCGTAAGTGTGAGTGAGACACTGCCTTTTCCTCTGAGTATTGGCCAATAGTATCGATTGCAAATGATACGCAGGACTGTCATTATCTTGGGCAAACCTCCAAGCATTGGACTGCCGTACATCACAACACCCTGCACTCTTTGAGGAAATGCATTGGCGATATGGTGTGATATGACAGAGCCAAGAGAGATGCCGATGAGAAACGCTTTCTGACCACTCGGTACTGCTTTTTGGAAGTATTCTTCCGCCTGCTGTATATAGGATTGAAGGCTTGCACCTTGAACTGAACCATGATCACCATAGTGACCACACATGGGCGCAATAGACACAGTGTGTCCAAGAGTCCTCAAGAATCGAACGAGAAGCTCAAGAAGAGCATAGGTTCCCCAAGCGGGGCCGAAAATGATGATGTTCATCGATTTAAGTTTCTATTGTTTTTGTTGTTGGTCTGATTGTTGTGCTTACCCTAATCCAAAAAAGACGCTCACATCATGAAGGAAATACTAGGTATTTCTGGGTCGTGACAAAGAACGTTCTACTAAAAAAAACTATACCATGTTTATGGATATATAACAATACTAGTACCCTAAATTCTCCTTAGAGGTGTAAACTCAGTTTGCGAGCTAATCATAAAGCCCTTAAACCGTATCCAACTCAATAAAGAAACTAGAACCCTTTCCTACTCCTGCTGATTCTGCCCAGATTCGGCCATGGTGCGCCTCAATCATCTTCTTTGCTACATAGAGTCCAAGTCCTGTTCCCATGATATTAGTCTTTGAAGCATCAGGTGCTCGAGTGAACTTTTCAAAAAGTCTTGGTAGTACCTCTGGGTGGATACCTACACCTGTATCTGAAATAGAAAGTGTAACCTTTCCAGGTCGAGTGTGTGCAATCCATACATGGATACTTCCCTTTGGAGTATATTTTACAGAGTTGTCGATGAGGTTACTAATCACCTGCTTTATCTTTCCTTGATCTGCATTAACAGTAAATTCCCCTACCTGATCATAATCAAAATCAAGTTGTAGTTTTGCCTTATCAATATTTGGCTTGAGTTCTGTTACAACTGTGCCGGCAAGTTCACGAAGGTCGAATGTACTGAAATCATATTGCATTTTACCTTGTTCAATACGTGACACATCGAGATAATCCCCTACAAGCACTACGAGGTCATTAGTGGATGCATATACTTTGGTAATAGCGTCTCTTACTTCACCTTGTACTGGACCGAAGTCATCATCAAGGAGCATGGATGCATAGCCTTTAATGGCTGTAAGTGGTCCACGAAGTTGATGTGATGCAAGTGACACAAACTCTGACTTCTGTTGGTCGAGCTCTTGGAGGTGGATGTTTGTTTCTTCAAGATCCTTTGCTAGTTCTTCTATTCTTTCACGCGCTTTGACTTCTTCATTAACACTTCTGATAGTGAGAACACTGAAGAATATTACAAGACTAAATATTGCGAAGTTAATTAGCCATTCGCTGAATTCGCTAGATCTAAGCACATTAAACAAGAAAACTAGAATAATAGCTGTAGAGAAAATTTGTGCTGAAATAACTTTTACGCTAAGAAGCTTGTATTTGAGTACCCCGTACACCATGAATACGATAAATAGAATTACGAGATAGTTTCCATAAGGATATACATTGAAGAATTGAGGAAAAAAGTTTGAAATTCCACCAGTGTATCCCATGATTCCGGCAATCATAGTGTTTCTTATCTGGCCTTTAAGGACGGAATTATCCTTATTTTTAGTATATTCATATATTAAAACACTGAGTGCTATTGTTGCGTGTACAAGAAAATAAATAGGAAAGATTATATAGTATTGTCCGGGATCAATCCAGAAGAAGTCATATTTTGGGACTACGCCATTTTTAAAGAATGTTGTAAAACTAAAGGCACTAAGCAGTGTTGCTAGTGTAATAAAAATATTTCTCCAAAGTTTCTTTTTTCTTCCAAATAATTCTGATAGAAAATTAAAATACAGTGCTGGTAAGAAAATAGCTGAAACATCCAAAATATATTGCCAGAGGATGGCGTAGCTCTCAGATTTTGTTGAAGTCACGCCGTATAGGCCAAGAGCCCATCCAGAAAAAGAAATAGACGCATAAAGCCAAGCTTTACTTACTCTGTTATTACGATCATTTCTATAAACTATAAGACTAAAAAAGATACTACTGAGACACAATATAAGACTCGAAGTACTGAATAGATTCATCGGTGTCTAAGTATATCACGGGTATATTATTTTGTGACGCCCATTTTTTCATGTCAGCCTGTGGATTAGCTACGATAGCTTTCTTTGCCCAGCGAAGTATTGGGATATCTGAGTCGTGATCAGCCATGACTAATATTTCATCATAATCAATTTTAGACTCATTAATAAAAGACTGTATCTTATTTAATTTTTCGTCACTATACACTTGTGCCCCGTTTGTCTGCCCGTCTAGTTTATCATCTGATTGACCTAATTTTGTACAGATGTATTCCTCAACTCGTAGGTCTTGCGCAATAGATTTAACAATTGGTTCTACAGCGCTTGAAAGTAGAACAATCTCAAAGTTAGCATCTCTAAGCGTTTGCAATGCTTTCTTTGTATTTTTAAAATACAAAGATGATTTGTTTTCTCTAATCCATGTATTTACCAGTTCATCTATCTCGTCAACACTTTTACCTTTAAATATTTGCAATGCGAAGCTCAGCATTTTGGCTGTGTCTTTTACTAGATGTAGTTTGTATAAAATAAACCATGCCATTATAACTACATATCTGTAAGTTGATATGTAACCTTTGTTATATAAATGTTCAATAAAGTGGCGCTGGCTCTGCCCCTTTACTAATGTGTTGTCAATATCAAGGATGGCTAGATTTTTAGTTGTGGTCGAACTCATAGTGAGAATATATTTTATTTGAGAGTTTTTCAATCTTTTTCATTACTTTTTCAGTTACGAGCGTGCAGGTTTCTTTAGAAACTTCTTTGTCAAAATATTCATTGAAATGAAGAGGTTCGCCTATATGTATTTCTATAACTTTTGCAGTATTAACTTTTTTACCAGTCTTTGATAGCACATCTTCAGCACCAATAATACCTACTGGAATAATTGGAATTCTATGTGTGAGTGCATATCTCGCAATGCCAGTATAGGCCTTCAACATATGAGTCTTTGACTCGGATCTAGTACCTTCTGGGAATATTCCTATCAAGGTATTTTTCTGTACATGCGTCTCAACTAGCTGATGCACACCAGCCTTATCTGACGAGGTTCTTTCAACTTTTATTTGTCCAGTCACCATCATCAAATGTTTCCAAACAGGATGGTGAAAGAATTTTTCTGCAGCGAGGAAATGAATGTTTCTAGGGCATACTACGCTCAGTGTTAAAAAGTCAAAAAAGCTCTGATGGTTCATTGCTAAAATTGCAGAACCCCTTTTTGGAATATTGTGAAGACCTGTTACTTTTTTTATCCAGATACCCTGAATAAAGGGTCTAAGAATTCTTCGAATTGTACCGTATAAGATTGATGTTGCTGTTGAGTGTGATTTCACGGCGTATATAATAACTTAAAATTGTAAAATCACATAACAAGATGCTTGAATAGTATTCTCGAGTTTGAAGAAAGTTAATATTACCTCCCCAACCCCACCACCTCCTGTCTTAGATCCTCTGCCAAGTCCTCATACGTTCTGTGAGTTTCTAGATAGCGTGCTTTACCGATATGAACCGTAAGAGTTCCTCGCTGAAGTTTTTTGAGATTACCCTCTTGTATCGCAATGTGCATTGGCAATACTTTGGTGTGGTTTGAAAGTGCGAGCGCTGATACACCTCGTCTAAAAAAGAGTATTTCCTTACTCTTGTTGAGTCTCCCCTCAGGAAACATTGCTACTACCCCATTGTTTTTCAGTATGTCTTTTGCACGCTTCAAGTTTTTGTTGAGTCCAAGTCCTTGCTCAACTACAAACACTCCAAACAGACTGTAAACAAAGTGTATCAGTCCTGTTTTTTTGACGAAATTGAGAAATGGATCGTTGAATTTGAGCACTGCCATAAAACGCATTGGAACAAGTCTTGAGAATAGTCCAACAATAATTCGATATACAAAACTATCGTAGAATCGAGAGTGGTTTGAAATCATGATAAGTGGACCAGTAAGTCCTTTTAGATTTTCTCTGCCATGTATCTTAACTTTAAAAAATAAGTTGTATGTTGGCCAGAAAATGAACCATGAGAAAAATTGTGTTGTCCCTGAATAGAACTTAATAACACTACATCTGATGCTGTACAGTCTTTTTGAGATTTTCTTTAAAAAAACAGCGACTCCATTAGAGTCGCGGTCGATAGTTTCCGTTTTGTTGTGTTTGAGTATTGGGTTTTGCTTCTGATTTGTCTGTGGCATTTCTCGTGTTTCTAAGTGTCAGTACTATATAACATATTCTGGATTTATGCAAGTCCTCCTGTAAAACGCCTAATACCGCCTCCCTGTCATCCAATACAGTACAAACATAGGTGCAAATGAGGATACAAAATACCCTAGTGAGCTACTGAAGAAGTTTTGAAACTGTGCTCCCAGATTGTAGATGTCTCGATATGGTAGGACATGGAAACAAAGCACGAGTGTGAGTACTACTACTGATGCAGACAAGAAGAGCGCGTCCAAAAAGCCTACTACCCCCGAGCGCATACCATCTGAATGTACAATGCGTCGTGCTACTAAGAATGATAGTAAAAAGAATACCGCAAAGATGATTGCGTGGGAGTAAAAGACTTGTTCATTGTTGGCTTTCAATAAAATAAACTTAGCTTTGTATGGAAAAGAAGCGTACAAAACCGCTGCTGGATAGAAGCTAACAATGAGTGAGAAGAGAGTGCTCTTGCCTTTATAAAATGAAAGAGCAGTAAGTAGTGCAATGACTACAATAAGTGCAATGTTGAAAGAAATCATACTGAACAGTATATCAGGTAAATATGAAGTCTTAATAAATTTTTTCTAAAGGAGGTGTGGACAAAGTTCTAAAACTCAAAAGATTCATCTTTTTTAGATAATACACTCAATATATTCATCCTTTCTAGTGTCCACTGTGCTGTCTCTACAATATCTTCTTTAGTTACTAGTTCCGTCATCTTAACAAAATCATCAAAGGAATTAAGTCCTTTATAGAAAAAAACTGAATCTGAATCGTTTTCAGACCGAGTTTGAATTCTTTGATTATTAAAGACATTTTCAGCTTTTATACGTGTCTTAGCAAGACTAATTTTATCTTCATCGAAATTACCTTTACTAATTGATTCCATTTCGCTCCTTATGATCTGAATTATTTCTTGTATGTTTTCTTGTGCTGCATTAAGTTCAAATCCAAAAAAACCAGATGTCTCTGTAGAGACCTTAAAACACCCTACATGGTACGTAAGATGCTTTTTATCGCGAAGTATCTGTGTGAGTATGGAACTTGCATCACCCGCCAATATTCTCAGTAATAGGGTGAGTTTAAAATAATACGTGTCATCTTTACCGTCAAACGCTCCTCCGTACCATATTGAAGCCTGTGAATCTTCGGTTTGTGTGTGAATATACCTTTTTTGTGTTTTGTCTGTATCTATTGCAATGGCGAGTGCATTTACAGCTTCGGGTTCGACTACTTTTGTAATAATACTAGTCGAGAAATATTTCTCTGAAAGCTCTATGACTTTTTCCTCTTCAACGTCACCATAAATTGCTAAAAGACAATTTTCGGGCGTAAATCTTTCGGTGTGAAAATCCTTAAGTTCTGAAAGGCTTATGTCCTTGATGGACTCTTCTGTACCGATTGTATGTACAGCATATTGAGAATCTCCGTACACTAATGACCTAAATGAGCAGTAAAGTTTGTTCGAAGGAGATTTCATTATTTGAAACATCTCCTGTGTAATGATTGAACGATGCTTCTCTACTGAATCTTCAGTTAGAATTGGATGAAAAGCAACTTGTGATACGTACTCAAACGCATCTTCTGAAAAATGACTGAGAACTGACGCAAAAAAGAACATCTTCTCATTATTATATGTAGTTGCATTACTCTGCCCGCCATTCTGAACTATTTTACTTTTAAGCAATTCCTTACTTTCATATTTTTCTGTCTTCTCGTGGACGATATGTTCTAAGAAATGTGCTGTTCCTGCTTTATATTTAGGAAATTCGTATACTGCACCTGCCTTAACTGTCAGCCTGACATCGACGATTCCGCAATTAGGTATGTGTTTATAAATAACGGTTAATCCGTTTGCGAGACAAATTTTCTTTGGTGAGTTTGAATTAGTTTCTTCTGTTGTAATTTTCATATCTGTGAATTTCTTGCTGGTTCCATTTTACATCATTCTGTGCAGAACTAAAATTATTTACTCTACATCCCCTCGCCTTTCAACTCTTCTACCAACTTCTTCGCATTTTTAGAAAGTTTCGATGGAATATTGATTTTTATGTGCACCATCAAGTCACCGCGTCGCGTAGAACTATCACGTGATGTCGCTGGATTACCTGCTCCAGCACCGTGTGGCACTCCTTTGTTTTTTACCCGAAGTATTTCTCCGTGAGTGATTCCTTGTGGTATTTCGATTGTGATCGGCCCATCAAGTGTTTCAAGAGTTGTGTCACCACCGAGAAGTGAGTCGGTTAGTTTGATAGTGTGATCCATCGCGAGGTTGAGCCCTTCTTTTCGCATATTTGAATCTTTTGTTTTTTCACTTGCTGTGTGGCGAACATGAATGCGAATGTAGAGATCACCTGATGTACCACCAGTAACAGCTTCTCCTTTTCCAGTCACTCGAAGCATTTCACCAGAATCTATGCCAGCAGGGACAATAACGGTAATTGTATCTTTTTTATTATGTTGGATTCCCTTTCCTTTACAAACAGAACATTTAGTCTTTGGAATTTTTCCAGTACCTGTACAGTCGTCACATAGTCGCGCAGATTGGAATGCGCCAAACATACTTCGTCGTGTTTCAATAATCTGTCCTTGTCCATCGCAAGTCTTACAACTTTCAAAATCACCTGCAGATGCTGTCGCGCTTCCGCTGTGTCCTGCTTTTGGTTCTGCTCGTGATCCTTTGCAATGTTCACAAGTAGCAGTTCTGTGAAGTGAAAATTCTTTTTCGGCACCAAAGATAGAGTCTTTGAATGATATTTCAATATCAACTGAAACGTCTGAACCTTTTGGAGTTTTGGCTCGTCCACCTCGTGAACCACCACGTCCACCACCACCGAATACACTGCCAAAAATATCTCCGAGATCAAACTCTACTCCATCAGCACCTCCTCCAAAAC
>JAUPUG010000032.1 GCA_030917685.1 Patescibacteria group bacterium
ATTATAGCCACTACGAGCAAGATATGAATAAATCCTCCAATAGTATATGAAGTTACCAAACCAAAGAGCCAAAGAATAATAAGTATTGTTGCGATTGTAGTTAACATATAAGTAAAGCCGTTCGATCTTGAGTTTGATTACCAACTTTTATCTTCTCCTCCAATATTTATTCCACAACCCTATCACCACAAGCAAAAACACAAATATTCCTGCCATTATAAATATCAGGTTTTTATTGAAACCAATAAATTCACCAAGGCTCACCAGAACTAACGAACCAAGTACTGAAAGTGGCATGATAATCGCAATGAAATACTTGTATGGAAGACGACTCAATCCCCCACCATATGCAAGCAACTCAGGCATAGGGAAAAATAGAAAACACGCTGTGAAAAATCCTTTTGGGGTTCCAACAATACTCACAATTTTATGCAATGTACCGGCCTCTGATTGTTCAAAAAACTTTTCTACTTTTTTGCGCCCAAGTATTCGACTAATGAAAAAGGCTGTTGAATATCCAATAAAATCAGCAATTGCCACATACATCAATCCTGTTTTCGTTCCAAACAAAATCCCAGCTAATGGGTAAATAAATGCACCTGACAATGGAGCAATGACGACAGTAGAAATCTTGGCTAAAATAAATACGACGGGCGCCCAAGCACCACTGTTGACGATAAACTCTCGTAGCGCATCCTCCTTAATTATCGTCGTGAGATATACCAAAAAGAGCACTGTAAAAAGAGCGAGTAATGCCACTTTCATCTTTTCGTACGTCACGAAATCTTTTGCAGAACGAATATGCTCGAGTTTGAGCTTTGGGCTCAACCTAAATATTTTTTCAAAAATATCTTTAATTTTCATTCGTATGAGCCTTTTTCTCTTCTGACGTTGTGTTTGTAGGACCAGTGACAGGAGCTTTTACCTCCTCTTTTTTCTTTCCGTTAAATATCCCGATTTTTGCAACAAACACAAGGTACGCTATTTCTAAAATTCCGAAAGTATTGATTACAAGTAGTGCGATGAACCACCATTTCTCGCCACGCTTTGCGGCGCACCAGAGTGCATATCCCTTAATAGCGACAGCCCAAAGTATTGCCAAGAAAAATAATACTGAAAAGATAGATATAGTAATTAGAGACATTGGTCCAAACATATCAAAATCTCCCCCTATACCAGAACCAAAACCGTTCGTGTGATTTGACCACATACCTCCACGATATCCGCCTTTACCCATATTTTCCATCATCCATGTTGCTCCGTATATCATTTGATTTCGCGAAATCACACCGCGCAATGTCCCGATCTACGGAACCGTGTCGAGCCTCCGTCCTTTTGACTCGACCTGCGCAATGCTTTTTCAATAGTTATTTCTATTAATACTCATATTATACACCTACGCTGGTGAGGTTCAACTAGACAGTATATTTTCAATTTTCGGGAAATACCTTCATGATTCGTGGGTACCTAATCTATAACTCTCTATAGCCCAACAAAATACGTCAATAAAGAGAAAACGCATATATACGCAGATACAATATGCCAAAGTGAATGATTCCAATAATATCTATCTTTCTTGAATAAAAAATAGAAACTAGTCGGTATCAAAACACATACCAAGAGAAAATGTACTGACCACAAAGCACCGAGTAGACACAATACTACATTTGATACTATTAAAGATATTGCGCAAACTCTATCAATTTGAGAAAACAGTTTTTCTTTTGTACCGTGATACAAGAAAGAAAATATCAACATAATAGAAATTACAAACATATACCAGTATATCTGTATGTACACTGAAAGAAGTAGCGGTATTAGAAAAAATAGATGGCTTCCTTGTAAAATAAAAAGTTCTCTATAGGACTTGCTCATACACAATATATTAGCACGTACTACGAACCAGAAACAAAGTATTAAAACCCAAAGATCTCTATCAATTCTCCAGAATAGTAGAACTCATACGCTAAGCGCCCAAAAGTATACGTCTCGCCACCCACAGACACCTCTGCCCCCGCGACTTTAGGGTCAGGCTTTGGTATTGATTTTGAAAATCCGAGATTAAACAATGTTGCTACTATTTCCGGTCGATACGTCAGGTCGTATCCTCCTTTTTTCCACTGCTCTATAATCTGTCGCGCAAAAAGTGCAGTATATAGATATGAGTAGTAATGATCTTTTGAATCAGTAAGTCTTAAAAATCGCGTAGAACTTGTACCCGTTTTTGCTTCCTCCCCTGCAGGCAGATCAAGCAGATGTTCATATGATGAGCCTAAATAATAGGGTGAATTTTTGTCTTTCAAGTTTTTCTCAATTATTTCTGCTGTATCCTGTTTTACTCCACTTACTCCTAAAGAAAACTCAGATAAAGTTCCTAAAATCTTGAGAGGCTCAAAAAACTTTTTGAACGATTCTCGGTCGGAAGTAAAAAAACGAAGTTGTTCAGCAATAACAATACTTACAAGTACTCGCGAAGATATGCCTGCATCATGTGCTGCCCTACGAATTGTCTCTTTGTCTTTTGTAAGGGCTGCGGAAAGAGTACTCCACTCCTCACTTTTGGCCCATGCAAACGAAATATTTGGAAATACTTTTTCTCTTGCCTTAATAACACCATCACGCAGTGCAAACTGCATTTCTGATATTACTTTTACAGAGTCATTCTTATTGGTTAAAAAACCTGATGCATCCAAACCTGATGTCACACCAGGTGTCGAACCGTCAGGAGAGACAACTTCAAAAAACTTGTTACGTTCATCTATAGAGCCACGGACAGTGAAGAGGTCTAGTTTCATTCCAAAAAATACAACAATAAAAAGCACACCGATTGCTGCTGATAGAGAGACACCTACTTCAAAAATAAATGAGAAACGGTTCTCTTGGAGTGTGGTATACACCCGAGTTCGAACTCGTGAGTAAATATATGAAATTTTATGAAAAGTTTGAAACATACAGATAGGTCGCGTGATGTTTTCACGACAAACACCAATATAGTATACTGAAAGCATATGGCACGCAAAATATTCTATATGATACGACATGGCGAAAGCCTTTTAAACGCAGCCCACATACGACAAGGATGGGAAGGGAGTCTTAGCCCTAAGGGTGTAGAGCAGGCTATTGAAACAGGAAAACGACTTGCCAAGCAGAAGTTCGGGGCAGTATTAGTGAGCCCTTATGTAAGAACAGAAGAGACAGCGGAAGCTATTTGCTCACAGATCAAGAAGCGGGTTCCACCTATGGAATTTGTAGATCTCCTGACAGAAAGAAGAAACCCTACAGACATAGTCGGACAATCTGGAGATGATCCACATATAAAGCAAATCGTCGACATGATCGACAAGAGCTTTCATCAAGATAATTACCGGTATTCTGATGAAGAAAATTTTGAAGATCTTCGAGACAGAGCACGCCAGTTACTTATATATCTCGCACACCGAAAAGAGAAAAAGATACTTGTCGTAACACATAGTATCTTTCTCAAAATGGTTGCATCATATATTCTCTACCGCGAGAGCCTGACAGCAGACAAATATAATTTGCTCAGTTATCACAATGCATCAAATAACGCATCAATCAGTATATTTGAATATAACGGCGGCTGGCTCGGAGATGGGTGGATTGGCAGAAAAGTCTTTCCAATAGAAAAGCGGTGGCGAATACTAGCGTGGGATGATTTTAGCGTCGGGGAAACCAAGGAAAAAACGCATTAGTCTTCTTTTTGTATTCCTGAAAATCAACATTGTCATCATACTTCTTCTCCAACATTGGGATACCAGATACTTTTAAAATCAAGAAAGTGATAGTAAGTGGACCTAAAAGCGAGATTATCCAAACACTCATCGAAAGTTCAAAAGTTGAAAGCAACACTGGTAAAGACATAAGATATACTCCCCACCACTGTGTTACTTCACCAAAATAGTTTGGGTGCCGTGTAAGTGACCACAAACCTTTTGTCATAATCTTACCTTTATTCAAAGGGTCTTTGATAAACTTTGTCAGCTGATAATCTCCTCCGGCTTCAAAGATGAATCCATTAAGCCAAATCAAAAATCCTACGATGGTAACCCATGAGATGGTCGAGAGTCCGAAAATTGATACTGCTATTACTGGAAGTGATATAAGGAGCATCAAAAATCCTTGCAACATAAATATCTGAAAGAATGACCGAACTACAAACCACTTACCCCAAGTATCTCTCCAATTTTTATATCTAAAATCCTCTGGCTTATCTGCATTTCGTAGAGCAATATGTGTCGAAAGACGAAGACCCCAAACCGTAACCACGAGAGCTACTAAAAAAGTCTGCATTCGGACAGCACCATAGAGGCCTGGAAAGAGCTCCATCTGAAATCCGAACGCGTAAAAGTTAAACCAGGCTACAACTATAAATCCAATCCCCCACACCACATCAGCAATATCATTTCTCTTTTTATACAGTGCGTATATAAAAAAGAATGTCATAAATACAGCAATAAGTATTGCTGACCGAAGAACTGCTTGTCCAAATACCTCCAAAAAAATGTTTGATTTCATATGTACATGATAGCACGCGAAAAAAGTAAAACGACCTTCTTGTTGTCTATCTCATTTGAAAGAGTATTTAGTACTAGAGAAAATTAGTGAGAAATAAAAGTCGTCATAAAAAATACCAAAACTACGCCAAGCACAGTCATCAATATAGTCTTGTATGATGAGTCGTGACTATGTGCTTCTGGAAGAATATCTGATGCACCTATATACAGTAGAAAGCCAGCAAAGAATCCAAGGTACAGTACGAGTGCTACTGGGGAGAATACAAAGAAGAATGTTGAGAGTCCTCCAAGAACTGGAGCAAGGGCGTTAATAAACAAAAATCTTAAGGTATTTTTGAGCGTATTTTTATGTGCCAACATAAGAGAAACAGTATTGAGTCCATCTGTAAAGTTATGTGCGAGTACTGCAAAAGCCATAGCTACGCCGAGAGTGTTTGAAACTTGGAATCCGAAACCGATAGCAGCACCATCTAGAAACGCATGAGCTGACAGTGCGAGTGCTGACATGACACCGACAGTCGGATGTCTATGATGACCATATTGATCTTCGTGTGCATGATGGATCAAGAACACTTTTTCAGCAATGTGAAAAAGGAGAAAACCTGTCACTAGTGCAATCATAGGAAAATGAGGGTCAATCCCCGTTTCTGTAGTCAATTCGAATAGTTCAGGCAAAAGGTCAAAAGCAACAACTGCAATGAGTACCCCCGCCGTAAAGCCAAGTGTTAGGTGCATTTTGTCCCGCCATTTAATGCCAATAAAACCGCCAAGACACGCTGAGAAAAATGTAAGTGCTATAAATATAAACGCCATATAATGCTATAGTAGTATATAAAGGTATTATGCGAAAGTGGTACAAAAATATAAGCCAATCTTTGAAGATGAGGAAAAGTGACACCTCACATGAGTTTGAAACTGAGTCGCCAACTCTTTGGCATTTTGACACCTCGACCAAGGAAGCTTGGCAGACCATCTTGAAAGAATGTGATAAGGCTCAAGAATCAATATATTTCGAACAATTTCTTTTTACACCTGACTCTATCGGTGAACAGTTTTTAGAATTACTTATCAAAAAAGCTCGTGAAGGAGTACATGTAAAATTGATTATTGACTCGGTTGGTAGTTTTGGTCTTGGACGATCGGCGTACCTTGAAGCCCTACAAGGTGCTGGAGTAAAGGTAAAATTTTTTAATTGGATGCTCCCCTTCTCAAAAAACAG
>JAUPUG010000033.1 GCA_030917685.1 Patescibacteria group bacterium
ACCCGTATGGCTCACACGAAAAATATCTCGCCAAAGTGCGGGATTTTTTTGTGCGATTTCACAATGGAAATTTGAATATTACTTATTCGCGCCATCACGAAGTGAGAAGTACTCTTGGGGTAAATTCCCGTGGGGTCACCGAAGGAGAACATGTTGTTCTCAGCATCACGAATACCTTGGTATAATGGGCTAATCGTGCAGTCCGAATACTCGGATAGCCCCAAGTCAATCCCGAGAGTCAGATCGTAAACCTTTATCAGAGATCGTATCCAATGAATTATTTCATCAATAATTAATTTTGTAAAATATATTCTAAAGTCATCCACTCTCGGACCAAACTAACATCAATCATAAATCTGCGTAAAAACCTCCTGCAATTGAGAGTATTCCCAAATAATAAGTTCGAACTCTCGTCATTGGGTTCATACAAATATTTTAGATACTCAATTTATTTTCAATTCTGAGTGAATTATGTAAGTTTAAACTAAAAGAAGTTCATCTTGACTCTGGTTAAAAGAAAGATAAAACCTCAAAAAATAACAAGTAAAACTGCAGACAACAAACAGTATATATTGACATGTAATATTACTTAATGATATTAATTATATATGCTATTAATTATATTTAACGTATATTATGAATGTTGCTGATATCAAATTATTAACTGAGTTTTTGAGTAAAGCACTTAGGGTGAGGCGACTACTCGAGCAGTCTAGTTCTTTTGAAGATAAAGCCCTGACCTTATTACAAACTCAAGCTCTTAAGTTTATTAAAACGCATCCTAATACTTCAGTCGGATCATTGGTCAGTGAATTAAATATGTCTTTTTCCTCTGTTACACAACTATCAAACCGCTTAGTAGATAAAGGCTTGGTTATACGCGAGAACAATCAAACAGACCGGCGCATGGTTACACTATCGTTAACAAAAAAAGGTGAAAAACAATTAATTGTATTTACCAAAAATATGCTATCTTCTAACTATATGATTCTAGCTTCAATCCCGAAAGCGGATCTAAAAGAACTAGTACGGATATTTACCAATATATTAGAATCTCAAAATAAAACCAAATAATATGAAGATACGCAAAGCCTACATAATTGGCATATTAATAATTATAGTAGCTTTGGGATTAAAATTTTTTGTATTACAAAAACCCGATACACGCCTTTTGTATACCGCGCAGAAAGAAACTTTTCTCGAAACAATTCAGGTGAGTGGCATTTACCATAAAACGGCAACTGATACGGAAAAAGCAACTACTTATGCGACATACCAAAGTGCGCTTAGCGCGCTTGTCACAGCTAGACAAAATAAAGATGCGGCAGATGCCACGATGTGGTTGAAAAGACAAACAGTAATTGATGCCGAGAACGGAGTCAATTATAAAAATGACAACACAACTAATCCTGCTACCAAAGAGGATTACACCACTCTAGAAAAACTAAGTATTGATTCGAAACTTGTTCAAGCAGAGAAGGATTTTCGGTCAACAGAAACTAAATATAAAGAAGCAAATATATCTATTGTCGCTGCTCAAGCACAAGTAAGCCTAGCCAAGATTGCCCATGAAGATGCGTTAGAAAACGAACCGTTATTAACGGTGTTTGTAAATGAAGTTTATGCTCCCAAAGTCTCACTCGGACAAAAAGTGAATATAACTTTTGATGCGCTGAAAGATGTGGTTTTTTCTGGAAAGATCGTTTACATTGATTCCGTAGGAACCGTTACTAGTGGAGTTACCACTTTTGAAGCGAAAATTGAAATTATTGATTTGCTAACTGAGATAAAACCCAATATGACAGCGATTGCTACGATTGAGTTAATTCGTAAAGAAAATACCATCGCCGTCCCTATAAGTGCGATAGTTTATCAAGATGGAAAAGCCTACGTCCAAAAAGCAAGTAGTGACGATGGAGCTCTAACTCCAGTGGAATTGGGAGAAAAGGGATTTGCTAAGGTGGAAATAGTATCCGGTTTGGATAGCAAAACGGCAGTGTTGGTAAGACCAAACAGTAAAAGTTTATGAAAATGCGAACCAGTTTTAGCAAACTTAAAAAAGATCTGACAGTAGGGCAATTTTTAGCACTTCGTGAGCTAAAGCGTAATAATCCTTGGTCAACAGCGCTTATTATCTTTGTGATGTCTCTGACCTTCTTCAATATGGTTTTAATGGGAGGTATACTCATTGGTTTAGCTGACGGGATGATGAACTCGTTTAAAACGTATTACTCTTCAGACATTTTAATCAAGCCAGTCAGTCAGAATACCTCAATATCTCAAGCCAGCATGTTGGACTCCGTTATTAAAAGCTTACCTTCATACAAGGCTTTATCAAAACGATACACCGTGGCGGCAATCTTAGAGAACGAAAGCAAAGTAAAAATTAAAGATACGGAAATTGGCCAACGGGTAAGTGGCACTTTGGTGGGGATTAATCCGGGCGAAGAAGATGCAGTTACCGGATTATCCTCTCAATTAATTTCTGGGGAATTTTTGAGCGACTATGACGCTGAGGGAATTATCGTAGGCAAAAGTTTGTTAGCTGAATACTCCAAAGGTTCTTCAACTGAATCACGTCTGGAAGGAGTGAAGATTGGATCTAGATTAAAATTGATGATCGGCAAAACGGAGACAGATGTTTCTGTCAAAGGAATCATTGATACCGGAAATAGCACTGTGGACAGTCGCATATTTATACTTGAGAGCACTATGCGGGCACTAACAAATAATCAAAGTCTTAATGTCAACGAAATAGCTATATTACTGAATCAGGGTTCCGACAATAAAGAAGCTCAGGGGTATATAGTAGATAATTTCTCTTATAGCACCGACGTTATTGTGGAAACGGCAGAAGAAACCTTGCCAAAGGCTATTTCAGATATGAAAAAAACATTTTCAATACTCGGTAATATTGTAGGAGTAATTTCATTGATTGTAGGTGCGATTACAATTTTTATTGTGATTTTCGTTAATGCCATCACTAGAAGAAAATATATAGGTATTATGAAGGGAATTGGGATATCAGCACGCGCCATTGAGATTTCATACGTCATTCAGTCACTATTCTATGCACTTTCTGGAATATTATTTTCCAGCCTTATTATTATTTGGTTTCTTGCTCCCTGGTTTGATCTCCATCCATTAAAATTTCCAGTCACTGAAGGGAAATTAGCGATAACAACAAACGGACTTATCATTCGTGGCCTTATCTTGACCGTTACTGCTTTTATCTCTGGTTATGTTCCGGCGTGGATGGTGACCAAGCAAAATACATTAGACGCAATTTTAGGCAGATAAACTATGATTAAAGTTAACAACCTTATAAAAATATTTACCATTGGTGATAATACACTTACCGCATTGAAGAAAATCAGCTTTTCAGTGCCCTCCGGCCAGTTTCTGGCCATCACAGGCATGTCTGGATCAGGCAAAAGCACGCTTTTATATCAACTCAGCTTGTTAGATAATCCCAATCAGGGCACTATCTTGATTGAAAACGTCGATACATCCCTGTTAACAAGTGAAGAGAGAATCTCATTTAGATTGAAAAATTTAGGCTACATTTTTCAAGACTATGCTATTTTACCCATGCTTACGGCCAAGGAAAATGTAATGATGCCTCTTCTCATGCAGGGCGTTGATGAAAACATTGCTCAAAAAAAGGCAGAAGAAGCACTTTCCAAAGTCGACCTTCAAGATAGATTAGACAACCTGCCAAGCCAGCTTTCTGGTGGTCAGCAGCAGAGAGTGAGCATTGCGCGTTCAATAGTTCATAATCCAAAAATTCTTTTTGCCGATGAGCCAACCGCCAATTTAGATACAGAGTCATCAGAAAAAGTATTAGATATTTTCTTGAATCTGCATAAGCAAGGTCAAACGATTATCATGGTTACTCATGAACCTGAGTATGCCAAATTAGCAGAGCGGAATATTGAACTCAGAGATGGATCAATAATAAACGAGACAATCCAATAATATGGTAAATAAAATACATTTACGCTTCTCTGTAGGGGAAATTCGTTCAAATTCATTTAGGTGCGCCTATCTATAACAGGAGTTTGAACACATATAAGCGAGACTATTATCTTCACGAAGGGGGGCTTGACAATATTACTTACAGGATACGAGCTCCAATGTAGAGGCTGTATATATCAGACTACATCATTACCATTTGAGACACCCCTTTTTATAGTGTCTCATTTGTCTCATTTAGCCTCAGTTGCGAGACAGTGATATAATTGTTTTTGAGGACAAGAACATAAAAATTCACGGGAGCAACTTGTGGTTTGAGAGAAAGTGAATTCTTGCGAGGAACAGTTCTTGCCCTCAGAAGTTATAGGATTAGAAATGTGAGTTATAAGGCCTATCTGGTTCCAAACCCGTATGGCTCACAA
>JAUPUG010000034.1 GCA_030917685.1 Patescibacteria group bacterium
AAAGGACGATGGAAAAGTAGTTGGTAAACTTGCAACAAAAAACGTAGATACAGGTTCAGGATTTGAGCGAGTGGTTATGGTACTCCAAGGTAAGACAAATGCATACGATACAGATATTTTTGAAAGTGCATTCGCAAAGATTGCGGAGCTTAAGTCTCAAAGCGACACAAAAAAGGAAAGAATTATTGTTGATCATACACGTACATCAGTAATGCTTATTGCTGATGGAGTAACTCCTTCAAACTCTGACCAAGGATATATTCTCCGACGACTTATCAGACGAGCCGTGCGAGTTGCTGATGAACTTGGTATGAAGCCAGGATCGCTTTTCTATATCGCTGATACACTCATTGATCAATATAAAGATATTTATGAAAATGTAGGAAGACTTCGAGAAACTATCAAGGTTACAATCGACACAGAAGAAAAAAAATTCCGAAATACACTCAAAGATGGGCTTAAAGAATTTAATAAGAATATCTCAAAACTTTCTGAAGAAAATGTAAAAACTATTTCTGGCGAAATTGCATTTAAGCTCGTAACAACATACGGATTTCCCTTCGAAATGGTTAAAGAAATGGCTAAGGAACAAGGTTTCGAAGTGGATACAGTTGATTTTGATGCAAAATTCGAAGCACACAAAGCACTCTCACGTGCTGGCGCTGAACAAAAGTTTAAGGGCGGACTCGGTGATACGAGCGACATGTCTGTGAAGTACCACACAGCAACGCACCTCTTGCACCAAGCGCTCCGAATGGTTCTCGGTGAACATGTTCAACAAAAGGGAAGTAATATTACTCCTGAACGACTCCGTTTCGACTTCGCACACGGCGAAAAGATGACTGATGAGCAGAAAGCTCGTGTTGAAGAGATTGTAAATGAGCAAATTCAGGCAAAACTTCCTGTGTCTGTGGTAAGTCTACCTTTAGCTGATGCTGAAAAGACTGGTGCGCTTCATTTCTTTGGTGAAAAATATCCAGATACCGTAACTGTGTACTACATTGCCGAAGGAGCAGATGAAAAGGGTTCACACATGGACACTGCATTCTCAAAAGAATTCTGTGGAGGTCCTCACGTTAAAAATACTTCAGAACTCGGAACATTCAAGATTCAAAAAGAAGAAGCTGTATCAGCTGGAGTGCGACGAATAAAAGCAGTACTGAGTTAAACAAACAGAACCGACAGGACGCATGGACTGTAAGCTGTGTACAAAATTTACTACGCAAAGGTGAGTACTCTGTTATACTTAGTACTATTATGAGCCTTTCAAGTTCACTTGTTTTTTATATCGGAAACGGAGTTGTCAAAGGTGCCGTTGTTTTGCATGAGAAAACGAAGACTCCTCGTATTATTTCAACCCGTATAAGAGAACTTCCTCATTTCAACGAACGAGACAGAGACCATCTCGAAAAACGTATTCTATTTGAATTTGGAGAAATGGTTCGTGAATTAAAAGGGGAAGATATAAAAAAGCTAGCGTCGAATGGATTTAAACTCAAATTCGAGAATGCATTCGTACTCGTTTCATCACCTTGGTATATTTCAGAGACATCAGTGATCAAAATGCGTGAGCAAAAGGCATTTACTGTCACAGATACTCTTATTACTAACTCCAAAGATAATATCATCAAAGGATATCGTGACGCACACCAAGTAGACATAACAGTGTTAGAGCAAAAGATAATCAATGTATTACTTAATGGATATCCTACAAACGATCCAATAAAAAAGAAAGCTCAATCACTAGATATGACGGTGTTCACAAGTTTTGCACGTAAATCTTCAGTTGATCACATCAAAGACATTATTGATTCTAATTTTCACGTGAGAGATATATCTATACATTCACAGTCTCTTGTCTCATTTAGTGTAATAAGTGACACATGGCACGAACTAACACAATATATTATTGCAGACGTAACATCACAACTAACAGAACTTGTCGCAATTAGAAAAGGGACACTGTCTGAGGCATATTCATTTCCAAAAGGTAAACAATTTTTAGTGCACAGTATTGCTGATAAACTAAAAGTTGCAACCGAGGTAGCAGAATCTCTACTCAAAATGAAAAATGAAGGAAATCTCGAGCCTGAACTCCTAAAAAAGCTGGATGAAGCACTCGAATCGGCAAAAAAAGATTGGCTCAAAAGTTTTTCAGAGTCACTTGCGGTAATGTCAGCAAGCTCTTCACTGCCAAGCAAATTCTTTTTGTTTGCTCCAAAAGACGTGGTACATATTTTTAGTGACTACATCACCTGCGAAGAATATCAACAATTTTCATTTGCGGAAGGAAAATTCGAGGTGAAGAATATCGGTGTACCTGATTTATTACCTTACTGTAAAATCGAAAATGGAGCTGTTGGTGATTTATCACTAATGATAGGGTCAATATTTAATTCGAAAATAAAATCTTTTAACATATAAATAATATCTTCGCTGCGCAAGTAACGAACCCAATCCTATGAAACATATCTTTCACGACATAATTCCAAAAGAGAAGCGTTCAATCCGAAATATTCCTCTTTCAAAAAAAGGTGAATCTGACATCGAAGAATCGTTTACAACTCCAACTAAGACTCTAAACACAACACCAGACCGATCTCCGTCACCGATTATTCATCACAGCATGGATGGGCTCAGACCAAAAACTATTTCCGCAGAAAGTGTTAAAAAGCAGACAAGATCCGAGCCAGCATTCACCGAGGGCAGGTCAAAAGATTTCAAAGATGCAAATTCAACCAATAGCCAACCTGACGAGGATGATGATTATGAAGAGGATGAATATAATACCGATGGGGTTGAGGTAGATACTCAGTCGAAAACTACAGATGAAGATACATTTGAAGAATGGAATAAGCATCACAAAAAATCCTACGCTCGAGCGATTATTGCTCTGACTATTTTTTGCGGTGTAAGTCTATTCCTGACACTCAGTTACTTTGGTGGAGCAACTATCACCATAAATCCAGTTCGGCATGATGTAGTATTGAAAGAGACAAAAATTTCACTTCAAGACATCGGCCACGAAACGATCACAACAGAATTAGATGGAACAGATGAAGTGGAGGCAAATGGTACAGCAAAAGTTGAGAGAAAAGCTACAGGTAAAATCATTTTATACAACGCATATAACAGTTCAGTCCAGAAATTAGTGGTTGATACTCGATTAGAAACCCCAAACGGCTTGATTTATAAACTAAAATCTGGCGTCAGTATTCCTGGACAAAAGACAGTTAATGGAAAAGCTGTGCCGGGCAGTATTGAAGCAGAAGTTGAGGCAAGCGAGACTGGAGAGAAATACAATCAAGGTTTTAAAGATTTCAATGTTGTTGCATACAAAGGGTCAGATAGGTATGAAGGTATATATGGTAGATCAAAAACAGCATTGGCTAATGGCTTTTCAGGTACAGTGCCAAATATTTCATCAAAAGATATTGCATCATCAACCGCATTGATAAAAGAAAAAATCAACACTCAAGCTGATGCTTATTTCGCAAAGAAAGCAAAAGAGAAAGGATCAAATTTTGTGTATATTCCGAGCACTAAAAAACTTGTATTTAAAGAGGTAAAAAGCGATATTTCAAAGGATGGAAAGAAAGCTACCCTGACACTAGAGGCTACCGCATCAGCAGTACTCTTTGATTCCACCACTCTATTCGCCCAAATTATCAAGAATCAGACAGAGCAGATAGGGGAACAAGTTGGTTCTGAGACTAATTTTGATAGCACAAAAGAGATTGTATATACTGGCGATTTTTCTAAACTGAGCATTGGCATGAAAGACGAAAGCAGTATCCAAGTGACAGGAACCACATCAATATCTTCTGCTATTGATGAAATAAAAGTTACGAGAGCAGTAAGTGGACTCTCAAAAGAGCAGGCTATTGGCGCTATCAAGAGACTTGTCGAACTTGAGACAATTGAGATTGATATCAGACCATGGTGGAACAAAAAACTGCCTGATGCAAGAAAAATCAAAATACAAACTGAAAATTAAGCGCTGTCAGTTTGACCCAACACGTCAGAGCTGATATTATATGTGTCACCTACAAACAGAATATGGATACACCCAAAAAAAGCGGCAAAGACGTAGTATACGGAACAATCATGGAATCACTTCCTAACACTTTGTTTAGAGTGAAGATAGATGGAGCTGGAGATGACTTAGTTTTGTCTTTTTTAGGGGGTAAAATGATTCACAATCGCATTCGTGTGGTAATTGGAGACAGAGTAATGCTCGAAATAGACCCCTACGGAGGAAAAGCGAGAATTACTCGTAGAATGTAACTTTCAAGCAAAAAGTGCAATAAAGTTACCCTCGAACGTCACCCAGTTGTTGGACGAATGTAGATGGTGCCTATTCTGTATTTATAAGACTTTACATTTTAATCTGGTTATAGTAGGATAACCACCACGACTTTTTATATATAAATTTATGCGAGTAAAAGCCTCAGTCAAAACAAAATGTCCACATTGCAAAGTAGTCCGAAGAAAGGGGGCTGTTTATATTACATGCAAGGCAAATATTCGACATAAGCAAAAACAGGGCTAGCATTTAATGCATAGACCTGTTTTGTTAATTAGTAAAACTGTTAATTTAGCAATAAAAACTTAAGCCAAACCAAAACAATCCCATGCGTATACTCGGTATCACAATCCCAGAAAACAAAAGACTAGAAATGGCGCTCACAGCGCTTTACGGTATTGGCCGATCTAGAGCTCACACAATCCTCCTTGAAGCAGGTGTTGATTTTGGTAAGACTACAAACGAAATCAGTACAGAAGAAGAGAACAAAATCCGTACTATTGTTGAGTCATTCAAACTAGAAGCTGACCTCAAACGAGAAGTTGGTGGAAACATCAAGCGATTAAAAGATATCAAGAGTTACCGAGGTTCACGACATGCTCGAAGACTTCCAGCTCGAGGTCAGAGAACAAAGACAAACGCTCGAACTCTTAAGGGTGTTAAGAAGACTATGGGTTCTGGTAAAAAGAAGGAAACAAAGAAATAATTATTAATCTGAAGTAAAACACACATAATCTTAAAGCCATGGGTAAGAAACGAATAGTAAAAACAGAATCAGGGGATGCAGCTGCAAAGAAAACAGCTTCAGCAAACGCAAAGCGAAAAGTAGACGCTGGTATTCTTCATGTTCAGTCTACATATAACAACACAAAGCTTGTACTTACAGACCTTAAAGGGAACGCTTTAGCATGGTCAACATCTGGTTCTCTTGGATTCAAGGGTGCTAAAAAGGGTACTCCTTTCGCAGCGGCAAAGATTGGTGAAGTACTCGCAGAAAAAGCTGCAGCTATGGGCATGAAAGAAATTTCAGTTGTTATTAAAGGTGTTGGTTCTGGACGAGAATCTGCTATTCGATCTTTTATTACAAAGGGCGTAGGTATTGCTGGTATCAAAGACGAGACGCCTGTACCACACAACGGTCCTAAGCCTAAGAAGCCAAGACGAGTATAGCCTTTAATAATTTTATAAATCAAATCACATGAAACTAGGACCTAAATTCAAAATCGCACGAAGACTCGGCGCACCAATATTTGAAAAAACTCAAACTGCAAAGTTTAAGGCTACTCTTGGTGAAAAGAAAAAGTCAAAGCGACCAGCTTCAAAAACTGAGTTCTCAAAACAGCTCATCGAGAAGCAGAAAGCTCGTTTTACATATGGTATTTCAGAAAGACAATTTTCTACATATATCAAGAAGGTTATCGAATCAGGTAGTCACACTCCTGCTAGTGATGTATTTACAGCACTTGAAACTCGACTAGACAACGTTGTATACCGACTAGGTCTCGCTACAACTCGACAATTTGCTCGACAGGTTGTTTCTCACGGACACATTCTAGTAAACGGACGAAAGCTCAATGTTCCATCTTATATCGTTAAGCCAGGTGATGTTATCTCAGTTCGAATTGGTAGTAAGACAAATGGTATTTTCAAAGAACTCGATGAAAAAGTAAAAACTCTTGAGACTCCTAACTGGTTGACTTGGAATGTAGAAAAGAAGCAGGCATCTGCCCTCAGATTACCGACAATGGACGGCCAAGAACTACTGTTTGACCTTAACTCTGTATTAGAATATTACAAGCGATAGTCAATTATACGTATTTTATAAACTTAATTACACAACCATTATGTCTGAGACAAACATTGTACTTCCATCAAAACCTCGAGCAGTAGAAGAATCTGCTAACTACGGTCACTACGAGATTGACGGTCTTTACCCTGGATATGGACACACTCTCGGTAACTCACTTCGAAGAATCGTTCTTTCATCTCTTCCAGGTGCAGCTATCACAAGTATCAAGATCGAAGGTGTAAACCACGAATTCTCAACTATCGAAGGTGTTAAGGAAGATGTAATCAATATCATTCTTAACCTTAAGAAGATTCGATTTAACATCATTGGTGATGAAGCTCAGACAGTAAATCTCAAAGTTAAGGGTATCAAAGACGTAACAGCAGCTGACATCAAACTCCCTGGTCAGGTTACAATTTCAAACACAGAGGCTCCTATTCTTTCAATCACAGGAAAAGATACTGAGATTGATATGGAAATCAAAATCGAAAAGGGAATTGGTTTCGTAGCTAAAGAAGCTCTTCAGAAAGACCGAGTTGAAATCGGCTCTATGGCTATGGATGCTGCTTTTTCACCAATCGTTCTCGCTAACTACGATGTAGAACAGATGCGAGTAGGTGATCGAACTGACTTCAACAAACTAAAGTTTTATATTAAGACTGACGGAACTATTACTCCACGAGAAGCTCTCGAAAAATCTATTGAGATAATGATCACACAGCTTAAGGCTATCATCGGTTTCAAGGATTCAGAACCTGAAATGACAATCGTATCAAGTCATGCACCTTCAGCAGAAGAATCAGCTGAGAACAAAGAAGCTCTCGATGATGTCCTCAAAACTCGAATCGAATCTGTTGATCTATCACAGCGAACTGTAAATGCTCTCGTAAATGCTAACATTCGAACAGTTGGAGGTCTTATCCGAAAGAAAGAGAAAGACATTCTCGATCTCGAAGGACTAGGTACTAAAGGTCTAGACGAAATCAAGACAGTTCTCGAAGGACTTGGCTTATCATTAAAATCATAGTATTGTAGAGAACCTACAAGGCAAATCACGTATACCATCATGAGACACTCTAACGCAAACAGAAAATTCGGACGAAACACAGACCAACGAGCTGCGCTTCTTCGTTCACTCGCACGCGAGCTTTTCCTTCACGGAAAAATCACTACAACTGAGGCTAAGGCTAAAGAAGTACGACCATACGCAGAAGAACTCATCACTATCGCTCGGGTAGGAGATCTTTCGGCGCGAAGACTTGTTGCTGCTCGACTTGCAAATAACGTTATCGTTAAGAAACTTGTTGATATCGTTGCACCACAGTACAAAGATCGAACTGGTGGATACACTCGTATTATCAAACTAGAACGACGACCATCTGACGGAAGTAAAATGGCTGTTATCGAACTTGTATAATCAATTTGCCAAATCTCAAAGATTAAACTAATACTATCAACATGAAAAAGCACGTAATCGACGCACAAAACAAAAAATTAGGACGAGTAGCTACAGAAGCTGCTGCTATCCTTATCGGTAAAGATACTCCTGCATTTGCACGGAATACTGTTGCTGATGTTAAGGTTGAAATCATCAACGTTTCAAAAGCTGATATCTCTTCAAAGAAGAAGGATACAAAATTCTACCTTACATACTCTGGTCACCCAGGAGGTCAGAAGAACGAAATCATGAAAGACCTTATCGCACGAAAGGGTATCTCAGAAACTTTTATTCGAGCCGTAAAAGGAATGCTTCCTGACAATAAACTTAAGACAAAGAGACTTTTAAATCTCGAAGTTAAAGAGTAAATATTAATACAAATATGACAACAGAAACTAAAAAATACATCGAAACAGTTGGGCGACGAAAGACTTCTACAGCGCGAGTTCGAGTAACTCCTGCAGCAAAGCAGTCAATCACGATCAACGAGAAAGAGCTCAATGAATATTTCAAAACTCTAAACCTACAGGTTACAGCTCTTGAAGCTATTTCAAAGTCAGGTATCGAGCAGAAGTTTGCTATCACAGTTAAACTTATTGGAGGCGGTATCAGTTCACAGGCTCAAGCACTAAGTCATGGTCTTGCACGAGCTATTGAAAAGTACGATGGTCATCTTCGACCAGTTCTCAAGAAGGCAGGACTTCTCACACGAGATCAGCGAGCTAAGGAACGAAGAAAGTTCGGTCTCAAGAAAGCTCGAAAAGCTCCACAGTGGAGTAAGAGATAATAATTTATCTCTTACTCGGATCCCCGAAGGGGAACATCCGTTGCTGAACGAAGTGAAGCAGGATGTACGCGGACGAAGCGATATAGAAACAAGCCGGCCTGCGCCGGCTTTTTCGTTACGCTTTGACGGCCGGAGTCATGTTTTCTTAGCAGAGAAAACGGACGAGGCGTGGTCAGAAAATTTTGTGAGCGACGGCGAGCAAAATATTTGTGACGCAAGCGATAAAGAGATTCAAGAAAAACTCACAGAAATGTGGGTTTTTCTGTCAGTTAATGTACCCATGGATTTTCAACAAAATATAATGTAATATACATAACATATGAAAAATACTTTAAAACAAGGTTCTGTAAGAACTATAATTTTTAAGGAAGATGATATCTGGTATGCAGTAGGTCTTGAATTCAATATTGTTTCATCCGGAGATACCGCCGAGATGGCATCTTTTATGCTTGACCAGGCGATCAAAGGATATGTTGAATCACTAATCAACAGTCCCATAGGCGGACTTAGAACTGAAGGTCTATTAAATCAAGAAGCTGACCCTGAATATGAAGCCTTATGGAAGAAGTTGGAGAAGAATGAACCGATTGAATCTCCTTACCTTATACATTCATTCGGTAGAACTCTAATTGCAAAATAAAGTGATATGCCAAATGGACTCAATAACTGGACATTTAATGATGTAATAAGGTTCCTAAAAGATAAAGGCTTCCAACACAGTTATACTAGAGGAAGTCATTATTACTATATAGGCTCAAAAGGAGGACAAGTAAGGCAAATAACGATTCCTTTTCATGGAGCAAAATCAATAAATCCTAGAACACTCAAAAGTGTAATTACCCAGTCAGGAATATCGAAAGACGAATGGCTAAATTGAATTTAATAATTTAAAATATCTCCACTATGACAGATTCAAAAAACCTAAACAACGATACAGAACAAGAAATTGAACTTGGAGCAGAAGAGCTCGAAGCAACAAACCCGACAGCAGACCAAGACGTACATGACGGAGCAGACGACATCGTATTCGACGAGGACTCAGAACTCGGTGACAATCAAGTTGTAAAAAAACTCCGAGAAAAACTTAAGACAGCAGTTGAAGAAAAGCAGACATATCTTGATGGCTGGCAGAGAGACAAAGCTGAGTTCATGAACGCTCGAAAGCGAGATGAAGAAGCGAAGCAAGATTTTCTCAAATTCGCAAAGTTAAATGTAATCGAAGACATTCTTCCAGTTATAGATAGTTTTGACATGGCAATGGCCAACAAGACATCTTGGGAATCTGTTTCTGCAGAATGGCGTACTGGAATGGAAGGGATTTACAATCAATTCATCGGAATACTCACAAAGCAGGGTGTTACAGCGTTTGGTGCAAAAGGTGACGCATTCGATCCTAATCTTCACCAATCAGTATCTATGGTGGCAACAGAAGATAAAACACAAGATCACACAGTGGCAGAAGTGCTCCAGAAAGGATATATGCTCAGTGGAAAGGTGATTCGACCGGCGATGGTACAGGTTTTTGAAGCTTAGATTTTTTAGATCAAAAAAAAACACCGCCCGAGATCCTTTGTAAGGTTCGAGCGGCGTAAGGCAACATGAAAAAGTTCCCTTAGTTTTTGATGAAATCATTGAGCTGCGATGCATCATTGACAACACCCATTTCCTTGGCTGAGATCATCAATTCTCTGCCTTTGTCGTGATCGCGCATACCTTGCAACGTAGTTCGATCACCGATAGACTTCAGATAGGTTGCAATGCGACATAACTCATCCTGGACAAGATGACGAATACTGTCCGGATTACGATCGAGAAAGATCGCAAGATGATCTGGTCGAATACACTGCGACTGACTAGAGGAGGTGTCAGAATAATTCGCCCAGCTATAACCGAAGAGAATGTCTGCAAAGCGTTTAAGTTTGCGATCAAATTCGATTTCATACAAACCGTCCCACCACCTCATGATCCAGTTGTACTTGCTGAATTTCGATTTCTTGAGCCATTCTTTGTACCAATATGTGCGATTCTTCTTAGCGTGTTTGTTTCTCATCTGTTTGTCTATTTCGATGTACTACTAACAACAGAGCAAAGGACGTATCCCGACCAATACCTAGGCGTACCTTAGGCTGGCTTTTTGCCTGCTAGACCTATCATCCGAAAAGGTTGAGCCTTTCGGTAGTCATAGGCATATTATACTACAATATATAAATATGTCAATATTTAAGATTTGGACTATTACAAAGGTTGTAGATTGTTTACCTTGTAGTCCTTGCACATTTCTAGCAGAGTTTTATAATAGGCTTCAATACACATCCATGCTTACAACCGACAAAATCCTAGCTCACAAAACTCATGGTAAAAACCTGATTCTCCTCACTCAGGTTGAGTCTTCGTATTTCTTTGTTGTTGCACAAGTCATACAGACAAAGTCACTCTTCTCACGAAAAAATTCAAAAGGAACTCTAAGAACTATTTTCCAAAAACAAGTTTCTGAACAAGAAGCACTAGCAATCTTTACTGAGCTTTCAGGGATCAAAACTACTCACACAGCTAGTGAAAACAACGAACCATTATTGATTGCAAGTACAAATACAATCTTCTCAAGCACTGAAGCTGTAACACTACTTCTTGAAGGTACAGTTCAGAAAACTGATACAAAAACTCCAGCAACAAAACCTCAGCCTGTTGTATCTCCATATTTTCCTACAAAAGATATTTTCCTTTCAGTACAAAAAACTCGCGCACCAGCCTTTATCTAGTTTCTCCATATAAAATTACACCATATCACGGTTGTATTTTATTTGTGTCTTTAAAAAATCCTCGACAGATTTATTGCAAGATTTTATCAACTCCTTATTCAAGCTAACTCGTATAAAAAGCGAAAGCTCACTCAATTATCCCGCGTAGCAATGCGCAAATTAATTCGCGCTTCGGCGCACAAAATCATATGGCAAAAATCATCGGTATCGATCTCGGTACAACAAACTCAGCTGTAGCAATTATGGAAGCAGGTGATCCAAAAATCCTCGAAAATGTGGAAGGGTCACGTACAACTCCATCTATTGTTGCGGTATCAAAAACAAATGAACGACTTGTAGGACTTCTCGCAAAGCGACAAGCTGTTACGAATCCAAAAAACACAGTATACGGTATCAAACGATTCATCGGTCACACATTCGACGAAGCTGGCGTACAAGCAGACAAAAAAACTGTTGCGTACGAAATCAACAAAGCTGACAATGGAGGCGTGAAGATTGAAATCGCAGGTAAGGGATATTCTCCGGAAGAAGTTTCAGCGATGATTCTTACAAAACTTAAGAATGATGCTGAAGCAAAGCTTGGTGAGAAAGTTACTGAAGCTATCATCACCGTTCCTGCATACTTCAACGATGCACAGCGACAGGCTACAAAAGACGCTGGTAAGATTGCAGGTCTTGATGTTAAGCGAATTATCAACGAACCTACAGCAGCGGCACTCGCATACGGATTCAATAAAAAGAAAGATGAAAAACTAGCAGTGTTCGACTTCGGAGGAGGAACATTTGACGTTTCAATTCTAGAAGTAGGTGATGATGTTGTAGAAGTAAAATCAACAGATGGAGATCACCGACTCGGAGGACGAGATATTGACTACAAGGTTCTCAACTGGATTGCAGATGAATTCAAGAAAGATCAGGGAATCGATGTGCGAGGTGATGCCTTGGCTATGCAGAGACTCGATGAAGCGGCTGAGAAGGCTAAAATTGAGCTCTCAACAGCTATTGAGACTGAAATCAATATTCCATTCATCACTGTTGGAACTGACGGCCCAAAGCACCTTGTAATGAAACTTACTCGAGCAAAACTTGATGAAATTGCCGATGAATTTATCGAACGAGCAATGCAAATCACAAAGCGAGCTATTGAAGCTTCACCATTCAAGATTGGAGAAATCAACGAGGTAATTCTCGTGGGTGGACAGACTCGAATGCCAAAGATTCAGAAAGCTGTAAAAGATTTCTTTGGTAAAGAACCAAACCAAAGTATCAACCCAGATGAAGTAGTAGCACTCGGTGCCGCAATCCAGGGAGGTGTTATCTCAGGAGATGTAAAAGGAATTCTACTTCTCGATGTTATTCCACTTTCACTCGGTATCGAAACTATGGGTGGAGTTTCAACAAAACTTATCGAAAAGAATACAACTATTCCATCATCAAAGTCTCAGGTATTCTCAACAGCTGCTGACAATCAGACATCTGTAGAAATTCATATTTCACAAGGTGAGCGAGCAATGGCTGCTGACAACAAGTCACTTGGACGTTTTATCCTAGATGGTATTCCACCAGCACCACGAGGTATGCCACAGGTTGAAGTAACATTCGATGTGGATGCAAACGGTATTCTTAGTGTGAAAGCTAAGGATAAGGCAACTGGTAAAGAGCAGTCTATTCGAATCGAAGCTAGTTCAGGTCTTTCAAAAGAGGATATAGAAAAGATGAAGAAAGATGCTGAAACTCACGACGCTGATGACAAGAAAAAGAAAGATGAAATCGAAGTTAAAAACACAGCTGATCATATTATCTACTCTGCAGAAAAAGCAGTGAAGGATAATAAGGATAAGGTTGATGCATCAATTGTGTCAGGAGTTGAAGCTAAAATCGCAATACTCAAGACTGCAAAAGATGCTACACCTACTGACCTCGAAGCTATCAAGAAGGCAACAGAAGAACTTTCAACTGAAATGTCTAAGATCGGTGAAGCTATGAGCAAGGCTGGTGCACAGGGTGCGCAAAATGGCGATGCGTCAGGTGCAACTGGTGCTGACGCAAATAGCACAGGCGGCACAGATACAGCTGGACCAGAAGGCGATGCAAAAGTGAGAGATGCGGAGACAAAGTAACAACTAGTAGCAACTGCGTGAGTTGGGCTTAAAAACATGAGTGTGTATCAACTATCCATTGTATATACTTTAGATAGTTCATACCTATCTCGGACAAAATAAAACCATCTTGTATCTCACGATATGTTCAGTACATAAAAATTTTGTTTAGTGTTCGAGCACTTCCTGCCCAAAAAAAAAGCAAAGGAGTGCTCGGTTCACTACGCAATAAAGATTAACCGGACTCAAGACTAATTAACCAACCAAAATCAAATGTCAAAAGACTATTACAAAACACTCGGAGTAGATAAAGGTGCTTCAAAAGACGAAATCAAAAAAGCATTTCGTAAAATGGCACA
>JAUPUG010000035.1 GCA_030917685.1 Patescibacteria group bacterium
ACTCATCATACAAAGATATGTTTCTGCTGTTGTAAAAATCATCGACACTTCCAAAAAAGAAAAATCCGAATCCTCCCTCATCTTCTTCAAGTATTTTAATGAGTAGAAGTGAAAATGCATCAGCCAAATCGTCATGTTTTTCGATACCAAAGCCAGTTAATTGCATTATTAATTCTTCCGCTTTATTGCCTGATGGAAAAAGAACTTTGCCCTGTTTTATTAGATGGGTTATAAGGGCAAGTCTCGAGCGCTTATCCTGTCCTGCTACCTTTACACCTTCTGCTGGAACATTATTCCGTTCTAGATCTTGAATAAGAGCTGCTTGGTATCCCACATCTTCTATGAAAAGTTTGGTATATTGACCGTTTCCTAATTCTTTTGATAATTCCTTAGCTAAATCATAAGTTTCTGGGAAACTTAATCTTTCATTTACTGGATAAGGTAGGATATATACTTTCAGTGTATCCTGATATCCAAATACTTTTGCTGAAACCATAGCTGTATAGTCAGCTGATTCCTTTTGTGATATCGCTAGATCAATTCCTGTTGCGGTATATCGAAAGTTATTTCCCTCCTCTGATGGAATCTCGTCATAGTATTGTATCCATTCTGGATGTACCAACCGATCAGCATCAGAAATAATTCTTAGAAGATACTCTCTATACCATGCTGAATCTGTTCCTATAGTTGCTCTAAGCTTTTCAATATCTTCTAGTGATTTGAACTTTGCCGGCCAAGCAATTGCATCGTCTACATTAAGTAATGGAAATGAAAAGTATTTACCATTAAGCTTTTCATTTTTTATTCCTTTTCTAAGCCTCATAAGAAGACTGTCTTCATGAAGCAAATTTCCCACTATTACAATCTTTGTGTTTTGATCCCCAATAGGTAGAACTTCACCTACAAGCCACTGGAATGTTTTATCTCTGCTCTCGCGAGTTTTAACAGAATTCAAATCCTCCACATCATCGCAGATGACAAGATCTGGTCTGTGTTCACCATGACGAAGCCCTCGAATACTCTGTTCAGTTGAAGCAACAGATATTCGTGCTCCATATTTAGATATAACAATAGAATTTGATCCCCATTCATCACTTATTTCTTCAAATGGGCCAATATCAGCTTTTAGAAGTTCATTGCTCTCAAGTTCTCTTTTAATATTTGCCATATGAAGTTTTGCTTGTGCCTGAGTTTGCGAAAGTATGAGAATAAACTTTTTTTGCTGTAAACCAACTATTGCCCAAATCGGATAAGAAAGTGTGATGAGGGTAGACTTACCTGATCCTCTAAAGGCAACAAGAACTGACAAATGAAGTTCTTGATCTTCAGTTAAGGCAAACATTTCAGAGTGAAATGGAGCGAATGGGTATTTAATATAATGCCCTAAGTAAATTGAGAAAAACCAGAGATGACTATTCTTTGCAAGCATTCGTCTTACCGATCTTTTCTTTTTTATTTCCTCAAGTTCTTTGTCAGTAATCATTCCTGTTGTCATGATTTTTCTTCCTCCTTAACCTTAGGGATGAGAGATGCAAGCTTCAGAGCTTTTGTGACGAGCTCTTCTTGCTCCGGGGTAAGAACTTCATTGTCTGCTTTAAGTCTTGCCGTTACCTCGACTTTAGTTGCGTAATTTGGGTGATGATGTTTGAGCCAGAAAATTATTGCTGTAAGATTTTTATCACGAATTGCAGACATTAGTTGAGACTCGGCTACGTCATTAACGAGTAGCGAGCCTTCTAGAAGTGCCTCATCAGCCTTTGTTGCAAAGTCTTGATCCTCTTGTTTCCAGCGATAGAAAGTTGCGCGTCCTATTCCAACCTTCTCACAAGAAACCTGAACAATGGGTGTTTTCTTAAGCTGTTGAATTATCAGCTCTTTATTCTTATCTGTCTTCATATCTTGACTCCTTTTTGTCCTGTCAGTTTTTCCCAGCGCTTTTTAATAACCTCAGCATATACAGGAGACTTTTCCATGATGTAACAGCGACGCTTCATTTTTGTTGCGGCTATTAACGTCGACCCGCTACCACCGAATGGCTCGATAATTAGATCTCCACGTTTTGTTAATACTTTAATGTAGGGGATAAGTATCTCGGTAGGCTTTGTACCAAAAATAACTCCTTGTCCGGAATGTTTTTCATCTGATGCTACATACTCAATAAAGTCTGATGGCTGTATCTTTTTTCCCTTCTTATAACCTTCCCATTGTGGCTTTCCTGAAATCGCATAAAGAGCTGTCTCGTATTCTTCTTGAAGCCCATCTTTTTCTGGTTCATTATTGAACTCTACGTTTGTATTAGGAGATGCCCCAACCATGGCAATATCGTGTTTTGAAAAGAATTTATATTTTGCAGCAAATCCTTGATTTCTGTTTGGCAAATGCCAAACAATCATATTTTTAACCTTCCAATACTTTTCCATCTCTCCCCATATAGTTCTTAAGTTTTTCCAGTTCTCATATACTATTATTGAAAAGCCTTCTTCCTGAATTTTTGATATATTTGCCATCCATTTTTCTGTAAAATCGGGAGGAAGTACATCAGTTTCAAGATATCTCCTGTCTCTTTTTGCACCGAATCCTTCTGTTGCATTGCCGTGCTTCTTCTTGCCATTGAGGTAGTCTAATATGTACGGTGGATCCGTGAAGCACATTGATGCCTTTTCCCCATTCATTAGCTTAAGAATATCCGCCTCAATAGTGGAGTCGCCACACATAAGCATGCTGTCTCCAAGTTGCCAGATGTCTCCCTTTTGAATCTCAATTTGTTTTATATCCAATTTCTCAAGCTCTTTTTGAAGATCAAATTGTTCAGGAGTATCCTCAATATCAAAAATGTCATCAAGTTGCTCGCTTGAGAAGCCAATGTCCGCAAGCACAGTTTCTCCGAATTCCGCAAGAAGATTCCAGTCCCAATCTCCGACATTTTTGTTAAGTCTCAGATTTAATTCCTTTTCCTTTTCTAAGTCTGGGATATCTATATATACAACAGGGATTTCTTTGTATCCTAAATCTTTTGCAACCTTCAGCCTAAAATGTCCGCCTATTACGATATTCTTTCTATCAGTTGCACCATTTACAACAATTGGGTCAACTAGTCCGAAGCGTTTCATGCTCTCTGTTAGTTGAGTAATAGCATCCTCGCTCCACTTCCGTGGGTTATATGTAGCCGGAAGTAATTCTGCTATTGGAACATAAACTACGTTCAGATTTTGTTTTGTCGTTTCGGTAAACATAATGGTAGTATATGAACCGAAGAGGTTGTTGTATAAACATCAATTAAGCTTAATTGATGTTGAGGCGTTTTTTGTGGCGTTTTATAGCAATATTGAGCTCGTTGTAATCAAGAGTATCTCCAAACTCCAATTGTATTATGTCGCCGATTTCTTTTTCAGTTCTCCCTTCAAGCTGCAAATTGTATGCTCGGTTATCCCTTTCAAAATTTTTAATTGGTTGATATTTATCGTACTGCTTGCCTCTTTGTAGTTTTCTTGCCCATGACCATACGTTTCTTAAATCTTCAAGCGTCGTGTCTTCGTCAATTTCGAGTAGAATCTTTCTCATTCCATTTTCCCATTCAAATTTCACTACTATTCCATATGAGATGCTCAAATTCGCCGGATCATTAAATAGTAAGTACCTACGAATTCCATTGTGCCATTTGGATGAAAGTCTATATTTACGGATTACGCTCCAGATATCGTTATTGAACGCATTTAGTGGTGCATCAGCATTTATCTTCTTTTTAATTTCGTCTGCTTCTCTGTGTTTTCCGGCTTTTCTAAGAGCAATAAGTTCTTTTCGCTCTTTTGGCCAATTCTTATCATAGTACTCATCTGTATCAATACCTAATTGCATATTCCAATTTTCATTTGCCTCCTCATCTTTAATACCATCTGAGGGAATTTTCCACTTTGTTCTTAATTCTTGAATATCTTTTTGAAAATCAGGTCTTGCTACAAGTAGTTTTATTTTTTGCTTTAGCCTTGAGAGTGCTTTTTCGTGATATTTGATCTTCATTTTCTATTGATTATATGAGCTTAAAAATGTAGAATAATGTTAGCAAATGGTAAGTTAAATTACAAATGAATAAAAAAGATGAATTACCAGAGCTTTTGACGCTCAAGCAGACCTGCGAAATTCTCCAGGTCCACCCAAATACTCTGAGGCAGTGGGACGAGAAAGGGATTCTTAAAGCCGTACGATTTGGAGCCAGAAAAGATAGAAAATATAGAAAATTGGATATAGAAAAGCTAATGAGTAATAAGCATAATAAATAATATGGCTCTAATAGATAATAAAAACCAAACAATGCATCAAGCGCTTATTAATGCGCTAACCACTTCGGACAGAATTGATATTCAGGTCGGATATTTCTACTTTTCAGGATTTGAACTTCTTGCTGAGCACCTGAAAGACAAACAAGTAAGAATTCTGGTCGGAAAACAAATAGATCCAAAAGCAGTGCCAAATATTATCTCGATGCAACAAAAAACTGGTAAACCAGTTGAACTTGAAAGATTTCAATCATGGGACACATTTATTTCTCGAACTGAGCAGAAAGATAAATATTTTGAAGGTTTTTCTAAGTTATTTAATGAATCACAGGTCTTTGACGATCCTGAATCACAAAAAGCTTACAAGATTTTTGAACAAAAAATTATTGACGGTTCTCTTCAGATCAAACTCACAAATACAGATGAACATGGAAAAATGTACTTAGTTTATAACAAGCCAGAGGCTAACCAGGGTGGAGATTCTCCTGGTACAAAATTTATTGGATCTAGCAATCTTACTTACAACGGTTTGCTTGAACAAGGCGAATTGAATGAAAGCTATAGAGATAGAGCCGGTTTTGAAGAGGCAGGAAGAAAATTTGAATCAATGTGGGTTGAAAGCCAAAATATCGATATTGCAACTTCTGATAATAATGAAGAGTTTAAAAAAGTAATTAAAAAATTATGGATTAATTCTGTTGTAAATCCTTACCTCATGTACATACGGGTTTTGCATGAGTTATTCGGAAACGATAAAAAAACAGATATAGTTTCTCCTGGGCAGATTACTGATGACTCTTTTCTTGATTTGGAATACCAGCTTGATGCAATAAGAATGGGAATTGATCGAATCAATCAATATGGTGGAGTAATAGTGGCAGATGTTGTAGGTCTTGGAAAAAGCATTATTGCATCAGCCATTGCATACAACTTAGCACAAAAATCCCATATGAATGTAGTGATTATATGCCCACCCCATTTAAAAACGCAGTGGGAAGAATATCAGGCACATTTCAGACTTCCAGGAACACAAATTTTTAGCTCAGGAAAAATTGAAGATGCATATAAATGGTGCACCCAACAAGTAAATGGTCCTATTCTTCTTATTCTTGATGAAGCCCACAGGTATAGAAATGAATTAACAGATGATTATATGCTTTTGCACTCAATGGCACGTAGTAACGTAGATAATAAAGTTGTAGTCCTCACTGCTACTCCATTTAATAATGACCCCAAAGATGTTTTTGCACTTGTAAAACTTTTTCAAACGCCAGGACAATCAACCATTCGTTCTGTTGATAATCTTTCCTTAAGATTTCGAGAGCTTATCGATAGATACAGAAAGTTAAGAACTAGTATTCGTGGTGACAAATTAACTCCAGAAGAAGTTGGAGATGAAACAAAAGAAATTGCCCAAGAATTAAGAAGACTCATTGAACCTGTTATTGTTAGGAGATCAAGATTAGATCTACAAACGATTACAAGATACAAAAATAATCTTGTTAAGCAAGGTATCGCATTCGCAAATGTTGTAGGACCTGAACTTCTGGAATATGAATTGGGTGAATTATTTAATTTATATCTTAATACACTTCAAAAAATAACTTCAGATACTGAGGGATTTGAAGGAGCTCGCTACAAACCTGCAACTTACATTTCTGACGACAAGAAAACTCAGTTTATAGAAAAATACGGTGAAGATCTTAGTGACATAGATCTACAAACTGCACAAACAAATATTGCTTCATTCATGAAGCGCTTACTCGTTATGCGTTTTGAAAGCTCCAAAGAAGCATTTAAAATCACTCTCCAGAATATGATTAACTCCAATCAATTGATTACCCGATGGTATAACGACCAAGGAAAAGTTCCGATTTTAAAGAAAGGAAAAATTCCAGATCCGGACACATTTACTTCCGATGCTGGCGATGACGTAGTAACAGAATTTACAGAACAATTCGATGAGGATAATGATACTAAGCACAAGATGGTTTTCGTTGAAAGAGACTGGATGAAGCCTGAATTCATACAAGACGTTGAATCAGATACTAAACTTCTTATTTCAATTATGAATCAGTGGTTTGGTCAAGATGCCGTAAGGCCAGATCTAGATCCAAAATTGGATTACTTAGTTGAAAAGATTAAAGAATTATTAAATGAAGATCCCGAAAGAAAAATCGTAATTTTTTCAGCGTATGCCGATACTGTAGAATATCTCGGCAATGCTGTAAAAAAGGCTGGTATTGATCGTGTTTTTAAATACACAGCAAAAGACGCATCTAAAGCTACTCGTGAGTTATTAAGATCCGATTTCGATGCAGGCATAAAACCCCATCTCCAAACAAACGACTACGATGTTCTTATTGCAACAGACGCCCTCAGTGAAGGTTACAATCTCCATCGAGCAGGAATAATTTTTAACTATGACATTCCATTCAATCCAACTAGAGTCATTCAAAGAATTGGTCGTATCAATCGTATTAATAAGAAGGTCTTTGAAAATTTGTATGTTTATAATTTCTTCCCGACTGACATAGGAGAAGCAGAGACAAGAATTCAGCAAATAAGTACGCTTAAAATGACACTTATCAATGCTGTCGTCGGAAGTGACATTAGAACCCTAACCCCAGATGAAGACTTAAAATCATATTTTAAAGATGAGTATGTAAAAGCAAATGCGGAAGCAGAATATGAATCATGGGATGCTATTCACCGTGAAGTCTATGATCAGACACCTGATGATGTAATTGATCAAGCTATCAGTATTCGTCCAAGAAGTAGAGTATTACGTACAAATCAGAAATTTTCCGGAGGCATTGCATATGGCAAGAAAGGAAATCACGATGTATTTGCAATAAAAATAATTGATGAGGAGCCAAAAATCGTGTCATCAGATATTGTACTGC
>JAUPUG010000036.1 GCA_030917685.1 Patescibacteria group bacterium
CTTTTGTATCAATAAGTGGTGCACACCATACAAAGAACAACATCGGTAAGGCGTATAAGAGGAAGGCATCAACACCTTTGTAATCTCTATCTCTGACAATGAAGTTGATAAAGCTTGTAGTAAAGTAAATACCAAACAAAATAGTAAGGTACACAAATGTCTCTGTAAGCGCTGTCTCTGCCCTATTACTAACAGTCCACTGAATACAAAGCAATGCAGTAGATACAAGTCCGAGTGCGGTTAGATCTGGCCACACTTTAAATCGTGCGATTAGCAAGATAGAAAGATTTAGGATAATAAGGTATGGGAAGATTGCATGTACTGAATGCGCAAGCGGAAATATAAGCGGAACGATAAAACCACCGAGTAGTGAGAATTGAATAAGTGGCTTCGAATTGTATAGAAGTGAAAGAATCACACCGAAACCTGTAATACACAAGAACAGTAGGAACGCAGCAGGTTCAGATATTAGTTCGTAGAACGAATATGCAGCGTATGCAGAGATATAGAAAATACCAAGTCCTCCGCCAATAAGACTAGTAGAATATGTTTCGTATTTTTCTCGAAGGAAGTGACCGATACCAATGAATACTACACCGAACAATACTCCGAGGAATATTCGCATAGAAGGACTAATCAAATTATTCTCAAATGCATATCGGAGGAAGAATACAACACCAAGGAATACAGCAACTAAACCAACACTCGTGATGAGCTTTGAACCGATTGCAAATTCGGCATTTTGATCATCTTCTTTTGTAGATGTGATGGTTGATGAAGTAGAAGTAGACGTCACAACTGAACTAGCAACTGACTCTGGAATTGAGTGTGCAACTGAGTGCGCAGCATCTGCTATCGAGGCAACTGTAAGTGGAGATGCCATTACAGGCGAATTCGTATTTGCACCTATAGGACTTTCTTCCGCTACACTTTCCCCTCTGAGAATTCTCAAATCTTTTTGTCTATTTTCCTTAATAAACTTATTATCCTCAGGCGACGCAGAATTCAAAAATGATTCAACGGAAGTGAGTTCTTCTCGTAGCTTTTTTCCTTGTTCCTCAAGTCTCCCTATTCTTCCAACAAGATATATAAAGACAACTACTCCTATAAAAAATCCAAACATGTGATTTGTGTTAATGCATTGAATTAATAAAACCGTCAAAATGTATTTAATTAATTTTAACACAGAATCAGCGCTTCGAGTGGGATTACTCAACAGATACGTCTATTTTTGACCGCAAACTTTTACAAACGCCGTAAAGATAGGATGTGGATCAAGCGGTCTCGCAAGGAACTCGGGATGGAACTGCACACCGAGGAAAAATGGATGTTGATCGCGTGGAAGTTCTGCTATTTCCATAAGGTGTCCGTCTGGAGATGTACCTGAGAATACGAGCCCTGCATCAACAAGCTGCGCAACGTACTCTGGATTTACTTCATATCGATGTCGATGTCGCTCAATGATGTATGACGATGATTTTGAAATATCATATTTGATTCCCTCTTTCATCACGCGCCCTGACGGATGCTTTTCACCAACTTTCATTACCCATCCAGCTTTTATATATGATTCGCCTGCAATAGTTTTCGGATTGAGTACACATGGATATCCACCGAGTCGCATTGATGCACCGTATTTTCCATCCTCTAGGAGTTTCTTTTGGTGTTGCATTATATCTATAACAAGATGCTCTGCTTTTGGATCTATCTCAGAAGTTTGTGCACCAGCAAGTCCCGCAATGTTTCGTGCGTACTCAATAACCATAAGTTGCATACCGTAGCAAATACCAAAATATGGAATACCATTTTCACGCGCATATTTTATAACAGCGATTTTACCTTCAATGCCGGTTTCACCAAATCCACCTGGCACTAATATCCCATCTATGTCTTTAAATGTTTCTTTAATTCTTTTTATAATCTCTGCAGGAGTCAAAAGCTTTTCTACATGCTTGCCAGTTTTTGGATCAATGACTGTATCACTTTCAAACTTCTTCGAATTGAGCCAATGGAGCTCAGGTTTTATTCCTAAAGAATATGCAGAAAACTTTATAGCTTCAATAATAGATACGTATGCGTCAGAGAGCACAAAGTCTCCAGTATCGAAATATTTTCCAACAATAGCTATATGGACTTTTTTTACCGCATCTTTAGTTGAACTATTTGCAGGACTACTAGTAGGACCAGACGCCACGAGCACACCTCTCGCTTTCTTTGTCTTTGTAACAAAACTTCTCCATGGAGAAATATCAATCGGCTTCTGTCTGAGTGACAAACTTTTTTCAATCATGTCTCCAAATTTATCTCTCTCAAAATTGAGCGGCACATCATAAATACTGTCGATATCTGGTGCGGCAATGATGTTTTCTGCAGGCACGTTGCATGAGATGGCGAGTTTTTCTTTTCGCTTATGATCGATAGCAACTTCACTTCGTGCGATAATAAAATCAGCTTGAATACCAAATGATTGCAATTGATGCATCGCATTTTGTGTTGGTTTTGATTTCATCTCACCAAGCTTTGGCGGTACAGGAAGATACGACACCATCACAAAGAGTACATCTTTTGGATTTTTTATTTTAAAGATACGTGCTGCCTCATAAAACATAGTGTTCTGATAGTCTCCCACTGTTCCTCCGATTTCAACAATTGTAATATCTGACTTGTTCACCTTCGCAGACTCAGTAATACGATGAATAATTTCATCGCGGATATGTGGCACAGCTTCTACACATTTTCCTCGATACTTGAGTGCACGCTCTTTTTCAATAACCTCTTTGTATACCATTCCACTCGTCATATAGTCTGCATTTGCCAAGTCGCGGTTGAGAAATCGCTCGTAGTTTCCCATATCCTGATCAGTTTCAAGTCCACTATTTAAAACAAAAACCTCACCGTGCTCAGTGGGGTTCATAGTACCTGCATCTACATTTAGATAAGGGTCAGCTTTAGCGAGGTTTACTTTGTAACCTTTTGCTTGGAGAATTGTTCCGATAGATGCGGTAGTGATACCTTTTCCTACTCCTGACATAACTCCTCCGATGACGAATATATATTTGTGAGATTTCATGTGTGATTTGGTATAAATTTAGTGTGTGTTTCTATTTATTGTATCGCTTGCGAGCCAAAACAAAAAGACTTGACACATATTCCCTCAGGTAGCACTATACTCTCATCTTATTTTAAACCTACACCTTCAAATACTTCCTCACCGCAAGATAACTAGAGATAGCACCAAGGACTACAGCGGAACCTACAATAATCAAGAATAGATAACCAAAATGCGATAGATAGTATGCAAACAAGTTTAGCCCTGTGCCTATGTCAGCTGTAATAGGTCCAATCCAGTATGTTACGGGATATAGTAAAAGTAATGTGAGAATACCAGAAACAGCTCCGTACATAATACCCACTGTTACGAAAGGTCCTCGAATATACATTTCACTTGCTCCTACTAGTCGCATCACTGAAATCTCCTCTCGGAAAATATAGATAGCGAGTCGAATCGTATTGAATGTAATCAAAACAGAAACAATCATAAAGAAGATTGCGATAATCATTCCAAGCCTATTTGAAGCAGCGATGATTCTATTGAGTGCCTCGATGGCCTGTTTATTTCTTGAATAATTCACACGATCAATAATTGATTCTCCTGCAGCATTATTATCCTTTTTATCAGTTAAGAATTTAACAATGGTCTCGTACTGACTTGGGTCCTTCGCTTTAATATTAAAACTAGCACCGAGTGGATTGCCACCAAGTTCATTAAGTGCCTGGAGGGTTAACTCATCATCTTGATGTCGCTCTCTAAAATCTACAAGGGCCTTTTCTGCTGAGATATATTCAACGTCAGACACTTGAGGCATGCTCACGAGAGATTTTCGCAACACCGCAATATCCTCTTCTGATGTGTCTTTAACAAAATATACATTTATATCAACTTTATCTTTGATACTCGTAAGAGTCGAATCAAACAAAGCACCTACAAATATGATGGATGCGATAACAGAAAGCGTAACTGTCATAACCAACACTGAAGCGAGCGAAACATACCCGTTTCTCCAAAAACTTACAAATCCCGCACGCAATGTTCTCTTTATTTTTGTCCACAACATATTATTTTCTTGTTAGGTTAGAGTGCTCATAAGATTTACCACCCGTCGAACTAGAGTGAGCTTCAGGATGAGTATCATGTGCCACTTTTCCTCCCTGCATTGTAATAACTCGTTTATCTAGATGCTCAACAATACCATTATTATGTGTAGTCAAAATAATAGTTGTACCAAGGTCATTAATCTTTTTCAAAATCTGAATAATGTCGTATGTATTTACAGGATCTAGGTTACCTGTAGGCTCATCGGCGATGATAACATCAGGTTGATTTACAATAGCTCGAGCAATAGCTACTCGCTGTTTTTCTCCACCTGAAAGTTCATGTGGAAAATTGTGAAGCTTTTTTCCAAGATCTACGAGCTCAAGTACGTGAGGTACGTCAGAAGCAATCTCTTCATCTGTGCGTCCTGCTGCCTCCATAGCAAATGCAACATTTTCATATGCAGTTTTATCAGGAAGGAGTCGAAAATCTTGGAATACTGTACCAATTCGTCTTCGGTAATCATTCATCTGTTTCTTCTTGAGTCCATGAATGTTTATTTTTTCATAATATACAGCTCCCTCTGAAGGGCTCTCTTCTGCGAGAATCATTTTGAGAAGTGTGGTCTTGCCGGCGCCCGAATGTCCCACTATAGATACGAACTCCTTTGGTCTAATAAGAATCGATACATTGTCTAGAGCAATCGATTTGTCTTTATATTTTTTTGAAACTTTATCAAGATGAAGCATGGATTGATTATACCAAATTGGAAGGGTTTAGAACAATGCCTAAGAGATTGCGTGCATACGAATTCATAGTTTCTTCACACTGTGTCGCAGATAACACGCCAGAAAGACCTAGATATTAGCCTCAGCCTTTATGAATTCATCTATATCACCCTCGAACACTTTGTCGACTTGGGACGTCTCATATCCTGTCCTGTGGTCTTTGACCATTTTGTATGGATGCTGGACGTATGAGCGGATTTGATTCCCCCATTCAATATCTGTAGTTTTACTAATATACATTCCCTTCTCACGAGCTAGACGTTCTTCTTCCATCCGTGTGTAGAGTTTACCCTTGAGCATTGCGATTGCCTTTTCTTTATTCTGGGCCTGGGAACGCTCATTAGTTGCATGAGCAGACAGCTTCGTAGGTTTATGCACCACTCGTACTGCAGTCTCTCTCTTATTTACATTTTGCCCGCCAGGACCTCCACTCTTTGCAAAAGTGATTTCCAATTCATCTTCTTTAAGTTCAATATCTACTGCTTTTTCAAATTTTGGAATAACTTCAACCATAGAAAATGAAGTATGTCGCAAACCCTTTGAATTAAAGGGTGACGTCCGAACTAGACGATGCACTCCTGATTCATGTTTCAA
>JAUPUG010000037.1 GCA_030917685.1 Patescibacteria group bacterium
TCTACAATGATAGAGGAATACAAGAAGATTTGAATACCATTTACTCGATCTACCCAACAAGTTATTTCAGACTTTCAATCAAGTGGTCAAGATCTCCCTACATATCTTTCTGGACTACAGAAACTTATCCAAAGCAAGCCAGAGTATCAGAGAGTACAAGATCAAGAAGCAGGTAAAGGTATATCATATCAAACTATTGGAGACTCTGTATATCGTCAAAATGCAGATGGTTCACTTACTAAAACGGGTATAAGTGCAGGAAAAACTGATGCTACTCCAAATATACAAAGAATAGGAGGAACAACTGAAAATCCAACTTATGGATACTTTAAAGATGGGAAACTCGTTCCAGTAAATAGCTTTGTAACTAGTGCAAATGCTCCTACAGCAACAAGTGCTAAATATCTTGATATTCTAACATGAACTGATGTATGAGTACAATGCGGTACTTTTGCTCGTCAATTATGTGGTCTTGATGCTACTCCAGGTTGAAATAGCCTTGAAGCTCGTGAAAAAGCATTCTCAGATACTACTCCAGTAGCAGGTGGTATGATTCTATTTAATTGATCAGGTTATGATAAGACATATGGACATATTGCAAGTATAGAGTCAGTAAATCAAGATTGAACACTCAATATTGTTGAGTCTAATCTCAGATGAGATAATAAGGTTACCAGAAGAACCCTACAAGCTAACGATCCTGCAATCAGTGGGTTTTATAATAATACTCCTCTTGCGAAACAAGGAGCACAAGGCACTTTTACAGCAACAGAAGAAGCATGGGCAAATAATATCATGAATGGAAAGGCTAAAATATCAGATATTACCAATAAGGATGGAGTAGATAAAGGAAAAGTTCTACAACTTATGAACCAAAAGACTGGCGGAACTACTGGTACGATGCAGACAAATATACAATCAGGACTTGAAATAGTGAATAAACTTATAAATCATCCTGGACGCACTTCAGTAACTGGAGCACCTAGCATTTTCACAAATCCTTTCTGATATTCTCTTACTGCTAGCGATGCAAGAGATTTCAAGTGAGAATTAAAAAGGATGGAGGCTATATGATTCCTCAATATGATTCCTCAAATGCAATGAATGGGTGCATTGTCAAATTCAGAAGGTTCAAGACTTGCGGCTGCATATTCAAAACTTGCAGATACGTGAATTCCAGAGGAGAATTATCTTGAGGAACTAAATAGACTAAAGGAATGAATGGAAAAAGCTCTAAAAAATATGTGAGCAACAATTCCAGAAGAACCAAAACAAACAACAAATACAGGAGTGTGACAACTATCACCAGAAGTTCAATCTATCGAAAATGAATGGCTTAACCGTTAAAAACTATGAATCTTTTTGATAAAATCATACAATCTCAATTCAATAATTTCACAGGACAGGCACAACCACAAGTGCCTAGTTTTGATACTCCACAAGCTCCTAGAACAACAAACTACACTCAGCCTAATATACCTACTGCAACAGTTAAAAAAACATCACCAGTAGTAAGAAATGGTGGTTTTGCTCCTTGATATGAGTGAACAGTAGACGAAACACAATCTTGACTGTTTAAAGTTATACAAGGAGGTGCGGATTTATTCACAGGAATTAAAAAAAGACTCGGGGAAACAGTACAAGAAGATAAAACCAGATTTGATACAGAAATGTCACAAAAAAGACAACAGTTTATCAGTGATATGTTGGCAAAAGGGAAAAAGAAAGAGGATATATTTTCAGCTCTTGATAGTCTAAAAGCCAAGTGAGAATTTGATTTTAAGCCTTGAATATCTGAAAGTATTGTAGGTGGAGTTGGAAATAGAATGCAAACTATAGAAAATGAGACTACTCGATTATCACAAATACAAGATCCACTTGCTCGTACAACAGCAGGTATTTTACCATATGCAGGGCAAACAGTTGCTTGAGCATTAGAGCCTATTACTTCGGCATTAGAGCCTTTTGTATCTCCAGTAGTGAAAGCAGTTATAGATAAAACAGGGCAAACAGAAAATATACAAGAACTATCTCAGTGATGGAGTGAATTTGAGAAAACAAATCCTATACTTGCTTGAAATATTGAAGGATTATTGAATGTATCACAACTAGCACCACTCCCGTTTGCGAAACCAGTATGAAATGCGATAAAAAAAGGTACTGTTGAAACAGGAAAGGCAATAGTAAGAGGTGCTGAATATGTAGCTCCGAAAGTAGTAGAGTGAGTTAAAAAAATAACACCTTCTCTTCCTAAGTGATCTGATATTTCTACTCGTGCCAATAGATTTATCGCATGAGATGAACAGAAATTTGTTAAAGAAATAAAAGAAACTCCATGAGAATTTGCTACTTCACGAGGCATGAAAGAGGTATGAGAAAAGGCAATTGAGAAGGCACAACAGAACTTTGAAAGATCAAAAGCAGAAGCAGATACGTCTTTTGAGGCGATACAAGGTAAATTCAGTACAAAATGATCTAGTAATGATATTGTGTGAGATCTTTTGAAAGCAAATAAGGAGAAAATGGATGCACAACCTAGAAATAAGGATGCAACTAGAGTAAATGAATTACTTGCTAAGTATGAATCATGAGAAGGACTCTCAATGACTGAAATAAATGAAGCTAAGAGAATACACGCAAGAAATCATAAATATAGCTATGAGCAAAGAACAAGTAATGAAGCAAGAAACGCATCAGATATCCAGAACGATATTCGTGACTGGCAATTCCAAACAGCAAAAGAAAACTGATTCACAAATGCTGATAAGGTAAATATGGAGACTAAGTGATGGAAAATGTTCGCTGATAGTCTTGCAAAAAAAATGGACAGATCAGGAGCTAATAATGCAATCGGCATAACAGATTGGATAGCTCTATCAGGTGGAAATCCAACAAATATTGCACTGTTTCTAGGTAAAAAAGTAGCTTCATCAAACATAGTAAAGACAGGTGCTATAAAATTACTTTCAAAACAAACAAAACCGAGTATAATAAAGGGTACAAAAGCTGATATTCAGCAAGCTAACTTTGAAAAAAATGTTAATCGTGGCATTTCTAGTGATAGGAATAGTGTTGGCGGTGAGTCAATGGTAAGACCAACAGGTCTTTTACCAGCTCCATCAGGAAAAGCATCTTGAGCTAAAAATGTTCGTGTTAATCAACCAGCAGAAAAGTCACCAATTAAAAATGAGTGACAAGTAGGAAAGAGACCTTGAACAACTCCAATAGTAAAACCTAACACTATAAAAAATGAATCAAAAGTGAGTGAGCCAGTAGTAGTACCTAAAAAGACTGTAAACACTCCTATCGTGAAGAAAAGTGTAGATACGAAGGTAGAAAATAATAAAGAACTTGATATTTTATCAGAAAAAGCAAAAAAATATAAAAATTGGGATGAATTTTATGATAATGAAATAAAGAAATATGATGGATATGCTCCAGAGTATAGAAACCCTATTATTGAAAATTGGAGAAATACAATCTTAAAAGACTTACAAGATTGAGCTACAAAAAAATGAGTTACATTCTCAACAAATCCAATTCTTATGGAGAGCAGTTTAAATTCAAATAAAACACTTCTCGGAAAGTATACTGAAAAACAATTACAGAATATGTCCGTAGAATCAAAAATGAAAGAGTTACTTTGAGATGATTATGTAGAATTATATAAAAACGAAGCATTTAAAAATCCTTATGATAGAATAAAAGAATTTTTCAACCAATCTAAATCTCTAACCCCTAAATCCAATGCTAAACAACAAGGGATCAAGCCTATTTCAGGCGATACCATTCCTGAAACTACTCAAAAAGTTATTAAAAAACCTTCAATCATTGAAGAAATAAAACAAGAGAATAATCTATACAAGCAAAAGAAAGATATTATTGAAGAAATAAAAAATAAAGAATGAGAAAGATTCGCTAAAAAATGGAGTGAACAAGTAGATATGTTATTCCCTGATAAATCAAATATAGTCGAATATTGAAAAAAATGACTGACATACAAAGAATGAGATAAGTATTTCTACACAGCTTTTTCAAATATGGATTCTCCAAAATGGAGTAAATCATTTAAAATGGATGTTACAAAAGACTTTATAGATACCATTCCTGATGGTTATTTCAAGAATGCTTTCTGAGAAATCCAAAAGAACCCAAGTAACAAGAAAGGTGGATTTATAAGAATTTGAAGTGAAAACCCATTTGCAAAAAATCCATATATATCTTGAGATTTTTCTCCAATAAAAGATTTGGATAGTGATGCTTTGTATAGAGCAATAGGTACAAAGGATTGGGATAATATTCCAAAAAAAGTTACTCTTTATAGAGGAATAAAATCCGATAAAGATTTTGAATTATTTTCTTGAGATTTCCTAACAAAAAATAGGAAAATAGCGGAGAATTTTGCCTGAAAAAATTGAAGAGTAAAAGCGTTTAAAGTAGACACAGATGACCTTTATTGAAGTGATTTCTGATATGAAGAAGTAATATATAAACCTTGATATAAGAAAGGGGGATTTGTGAAGATACCAGAGATAGGGAAGAAAAGCCCTGTAAAGAATCCACTAGTAGAGGAA
>JAUPUG010000038.1 GCA_030917685.1 Patescibacteria group bacterium
ATCGCTGCAATGCCGAATGGAAAATTTATCACGCTTGGAGGATACTTGGTGTCGACTAGTTCTTCACAGATATATAGAGGAATAGTTCAGTTCAATTCAGATGGATCAATTGATGATTCGTTTGTGGCTACACCAGGATTTGTGGTCACTTCGGGTTATCCATATACCGTAACTCTTGATTCTCAAAATAATATATATGTTGTTGGGTTGTTCACTTCATACAATGGTGTTTCTAGAAATAATGTAGTAAAGATTTTCGGTACAACAGAGGTTGAAGTCGTAGCCTCTGTACCTTCAGGTGGTGGAGGTGGAGCATCTGGTGGTGGTTCATCAAGTGGGGGTGGTGGCGGAGGAAGTCCTTTCATTATTTTGACACCAGCTCAGACAGCAACCTCTACTACAAATATAAATGCACTGTCGAGAGCAGTTTCAAAACTCACTCCTGCACAACTCGCTACCTACGCTGGTTCTATTACGGTAAAAGAGACACAACAATTCTTGAATCGAAATGGATTTAGTATTTCACAAAAAGGAGCTGGATCACTTGGGAATGAGACAAATTTCTTAGGTGGACTCACTCGAGCAGCATTAGTTAAATATCAAAAATCTCGTTCATTGCCGACTACAGGTATCCTTGATTCTGCAACACGTCTCTCTATTGCTAAAGAGAAAAATCCTGCAGTGCAAACTCCTGCTGTTCAAAACCCTGTCGTCCCACAAAACAATAAACTGACCTGTACAGACCCAAAGTTCGCAGTATTTCCTAAGAATATAATCAGATATGGATATAAGAATAACGCTACAGATGTTAAAGCCTTGGAAATGTTTTTGAATGCATATGAAGGCTTGTCATTGCGGGTTGATGGTATCTATTCCGCAGCAGATAGAAATGCAGTTATAAAATGGCAAGAAAAAAATGCAAAGACCGTACTTACACCTGCGGGACTACGAAAGGGTACAGGTAATATCTTCGCTAATTCGCTACGAACTATGGCGGATTTGGTGGTGGCTAAGGGGTGCTAAATAGTTGCGAGTTTTTCAAATATGCTACAATTTAATGTATGAACATACATCCAATATTTGTACATTTTCCAATCGCATTACTTACATTATATGCAGTGCTCGAAATAGCTATTCCTCTAAAGATTAAATTCTATAAGCTCTGTAAATGGGATAGACCTGAGTCTTCTCCTCGTCTAGCAAAACTGTATCAACTACTCATTACTCCAGTTTGGAATTATATAAAAGCATTTTTGGTAATAGTGGGTACAGTGCTCGCACTACCAACTCTACAGACAGGGGAATGGGCAGAGGAAAAGTATATGAGTTACGCATCTGACTATACAACTTTTGCACAATCAGAAGTAGGACAACTCATTGAACTCCATTCAACATTTGCAACTACTACAGTCATCGTCTTTGCAATACTTGCTATAGCATACCTATTACGTCTTTTGCCTTCACTAATTTCATTACCACAAAGTGTGCAAGCTGTCAGTACAAAAATACAGAGCATTGTTTTAAACGCATACATTGCTCCATTACTCGCGCTTCTTGGAATCATTGCGGTTACTATTACTGGTGCGCTCGGTGGTGCTATAGCTCATGGTGCTGATACTGATCCAGTAGTGCAGATGATATATTCTTTGTTTTTCTAGTACTCCTCCCAGATAGATTCCGCCAATAAAAAAAACGCTACTTTAGATGCAAAAGAGTAGCGTTTTTTTTATTGTGTAAAATTTCTTAAATATACAGCGCGAGTGGGAATACTAGAGGATACTACTTCGCCAACTTTCCAATCTCATGTCCTGCAAGTTCTTGTTCAGGCTCTGGTCGGCCAGCATGTTTTTTAGTAAATGCACTTGTTCCGTCCTTTCCACAAATCTTGAGAATATTAGCGGCTCCTCCTGGGTGCTCTGTTATGAAATTTGTTAGATCATATACTGTGCCTCGAACTGCTGTATAACAACTACTTGCGTTTAGATGCTTAGCGATTTCGGCGAGGGTATATGTTTTTGCTGATGCTTGTGTGTTCGTCTGTACAGTTGGCTGTGTCACACTTTTTTCTGACTGCGCATCACTTTTTTTCTGAGCCTCATCTCTAGCTGATTGCTCCTGAAGTTTTTGAATAGTTGCAGCGTCATCCTCTTCACCATCAGCACCAAAGTCTCGAGTTTCTTCCTCGATTTCAGTTCCAGATACTTCAGGATTAGAAGGGGAGTATGCTTTTTGCACGCCCAACACCTCATATCCGATGTATGCACCTGCGATAGCTAGTAATACGATTAGTGAAATTAATATGTGTTTCATGATGTGTGTCTTATGTATGTTTACTGCTTATCTACTAGTATATCAATAAATTGTCGAATATCCTGCTTGTAGGTGTTGAAGAGGTAAATAAAATCATCAGTGAATGAATCTGTGTTTTTAACAATCTCTTTCTCAATTTCCTCAAATGAATATAACAACACTCCTTTAGCTTCTCGGTCTACTGGTTTGGTGGCACCTCCATATATACCAAAGAATAGATGCATCTTGTTCGCAATAGTTATTTTTTCATTTTTAATAACTTTTGGAATAGAGACGAGCTTTACGTCGTGATATAAAATCACAGCAATAGTATCTAAATAGTTTTCGAGTAGAGTGTAGGTCTTTTTAAATTCATCTTTAGTATTTAATACAATAGATGGAGTCTGAAGTTCCTGAACACTTTCAATCATAGTTGTGTAGTATGGTTGATCACCAAACTGAATATGTCCACCAATAGTCTTATCGAGTAAATCAGGATTATGATTTTTTGTAGAAGATCTTTTTTGTACTAAAAATTCACCAGAGCGGTTAAATAGAAAAACGTCTATTACTTCAACTGCTTCAGTTGGTGCACCTGTATCTTTAAAAGCTTGTATTTGCTCAGAGTAAAATTCAGCTCTGTCTTTTGAATAAGACTTAAAAGGATTGTCGATTTTACATACAGAAACTTGTTCAGACATATTGAATCATTATGGCGTTATTTACCCGCTTTTGCAAAGGGTGGGTTGGATAGGAGTGTCACTTTGAAAGGGGATAGTTCGCTGTCCAGACTGCGGAGCCATTACCTACAAATGCTTCCAAATTGATTTTCACAAGCAAAAATGGTAATCTAACCGAACATTGGGAGATCGTCTAATGGTAGGACGAACGGTTCTGGTCCGTTTAATCGGGGTTCGAGTCCCTGTCTCCCAGCAGCCATGTGAGATAGACTGAGACGCCTAAATCAGTCATATTTCTCAACACATTTTAAACACGAGTCATGGGCTCGAACTTTTGTGATTTTTACAAAATCCAGAGTAGCCTTATTTTAAGGCGTTTTGTTGGTTCGAATCCTAGAAGGTTTTTTTATTGTAATGTGTGATTAGAAGGTTAAGGTCTGCTGAAAGTAATTTGACGCCGGATTCATATTTATGTAAGATACTTACATAAATCATAAATATGAATCGTTCCAAAAATGTCGAAGAAATAGTTGAGGGATTTAAGTTAATGAGACAACACTTGCGTGGATCGTCTTGCTCCGTATCTGAACTACCTCTGACACACTCACAATGGCTTGCGCTCATGGTGATTGGTCGTGGCCATTTGGTGACTATAGGAGACGTAAAGAAAACACTTGGAATATCAAGCAGTGCGGCAACACAGCTAGCTAATACTCTGGAGGAGAAAGGTCATGTCATACGCACACCACTCTCCACTGATGCCCGTGCTTCAGTACTCGTGCTTTCATCTGACTCTAAGAAGAAGTTCGAGCACATGCGAACAAAAAAACTAAAGGAGTTTACAAAGTTATTTGATGTGTTCACGGACAATGAATTTTCTACATATGTACAATTGCAAGCTAAGCTAACAAAATCTATTTCCAAATAACTTATGAACGAACGATCTAAAAAATTTCTAGAGGGACCTATCTTGACTTCATTGCTCACACTGGCTATTCCGATAGTTCTGGCAAATATCTTGCAGAGTCTCTATCAGCTAACTGATGCTTTCTGGGTAGGACGATTGGGCGGTTCCGCGGTTGCTGCTGTTTCGGTGAGTTTTCCTGTCATTTTCTTGATGATAGCAGTTGGCGCAGGACTTGCAGTGGCTGGCTCAACACTTATCGCACAGTATGTGGGAGCAAGGAATGAAAAGATGGTCAGTCATGTAGCTTCACAAACCCTACTTATGGTTATCATTACCTCTGTAGTATTGGGAGCTATCGGATACGTTCTTGCACCGACAATTCTCCATGCGATAGGTGTTGCGCCAGATGTATTTGATCATGCACTAGGATATATGCGGGTGTCATTTGTTGGTTTGGTATTTATGTTCAGCTTTGTAATGTTTCAGTCGATTATGCGCGGTATTGGACAAGTGACTCTGCCGATGTTTATTGTTCTCGGCACTGTCCTACTAAATCTGGTACTAGATCCACTTTTTATATTTGGTTGGGGACCATTTTCAGGGCATGGTGTAATGGGAGCAGCGATGGCTACATTGGTCACACAAGGTCTTTCAGCTTTGATTGGATTCGCAGTTTTATTTAAAGGAAAGCTTGGTATTCAGATACGGCTTCCCGATTTCAAACCAGATTTTGCATTTATCAAAAGAGCATTCTTCTTGGGATTTCCTGCATCCATTGAACAATCGGCTCGCGCTCTTGGACTGGTCGTTATGACCGCTCTGATTACTAGTTTTGGAACTTTGGCGATTGCTTCATATGGAGTAGGATCAAATATTCTGCAATTTATTATCATTCCGGCCATGGGAGTTTCTATGGCCGTCTCAACATTAGTCGGTCAAAACATTGGCGCAGGAAATATAGAGCGAGCTTCTAGTATTGCAAAACTAGGAGCAATTATCTCATTTGTTGGTCTGACTCTTATTGGAGTTATAACTTTTATTTTTGCACCACATCTTATTGCTTTCTTTGTGCCTGGAGATGATGCGGTAATAGCGCTTGGTACAACGTTTGTACGTACTATGTCACTTACATTCGGTTTTATGGGAGCACAATTGGCACTTACGGGGGTATTTCGTGCCTCAGGAAATATGATTGCCACTATGGTGATTGCACTAGTGTCGCAATGGGGGTTGCAACTACCATTGGCTTTCATCTTGTCTCGGTACACGTCACTTGGTGTGAACGGATTATGGTGGGCATTTCCAATATCGAACGTCATCATTGCTGGTATTGCAATTGCTTGGTATGCAAAGGGTGACTGGAAAAAGAAACGACTCACCGATGATGAGCAGCTTGTAGAGGCGGTAAGTGAAGAGATTCTTGTTGAGGAGGGTATTAGAAAATAGGTTAAGAAGTAATGATCAAAAGCAATTTAAAAATTATTAAATAATAAAAATAACATGGAACAAAACAAAATAAACATTAAAGTAATTGCAGGCAGTACCCGTGAAGGACGTTTTTCAGATAAAGCAGCTATATGGATTGCAGAAGAGGTTAAAAAACAAGACGGTGTTACCGTAGAGATACTTGACCTACGTGATTATGAGATGCCATTTTTCAATGAGGCCGTCAGTCCTTCATTCAAAAGGGAACCGTACGAGAATGAAGCTGTTGCTCGCTTTACAAAAAAAATTGAGGAAGGAGATGCGTTCATTATGGTAACTCCAGAATACAACCACAGCACTTCCGGTGTCTTGAAAAACGCTATTGATTGGGTCAGCCCAGAATGGAATAACAAACCTATTGCATTTGTGAGTTATGGATCTGTTGGTGGAGCGCGTGCTGTAGAGCAACTTCGTCTTATTGTCGTTGAACTCCAAATGGCACCTATCCGGGAAGCAATTCACATGAATGGAGAGCAGTATTTTCCAGTTGTTATGGGTAAAAGTAGTGCAGATGATTTATTTGCCAACTATGTTGAGAAAGCAGATGCGATGATTAAGCAGTTATTGTGGTGGACAAGCACATTAAAAGATGCGCGAAGTAAGTAGACCAGTCAAGGGCGACCGAGACGGTTCGAATCCCGTTGCGGCAGCAGTCATGTGAGACCTACCTAAACGCCTAAAACGGCTGTTTAGGAAGAATAGTTTTGAGAGCCAGTCATGGGCTCGAACTTTTCAAAAAGGTACATCACAAGATACTATTCCGTTAATTGCATACCTGCTGAGTGCAGTATCCAGAACATAAAAGCACCCGATTGGGTGCTTTTATGTTTATGCTTCAAAAATGATAAAATTGTGCTATGGAATTGTCTACACAAAATAAGATCTCCCTACTCAAGACCGCTCTTGAAAAAGTAGACGATTTTTCTACTGAGTTTGGTTCTCAAATACAGAACATCTCTAATCAACACAAGACTAGTGGTGGTCACCTTGAGTATGCGTATGTTCAGCATTTCCATAAAGAAATTATAGGTCTGTCTAAGCTGTTTCAATATCTTCTAAAAGATGATTTTAATCAGAAGTATGTTTTCTTTGCTGTAAGAGGTTCGTTTGAAGTTATTTTCTACTTAGAATATGTGTTGAGATTGGCAAAAGAGGACAGTAAAAAAGTGCTTGAGTTACTCTCTCGGGATATGGCACAAATAGGAGCTGCACTTGATGTCGCAATTCCTCCAACAGAAGAACATGATATGCATAAGACATTGAAAGCTGTTGGTGTTGTAAATAAAATTCTCAAGACGGATTTTGATCTGACTAAAATAAAATCAAACACAAGAGTGTTTCCTTCGATAAAGGATCTGTGCGATAAAAGCTCGCTCAATCTTAAAGATTTAAAAGGGTCAGCTATGTACAGCATTTATGCTCTTTATAGTGAATCAAATCATCTTCGTTTGGGCAATCAGCATGCCATCACTGACGATGTAGATTTGTTGACCTGTTGGGCTTTGGAATATTTCTTAGAAATCTATATTAAATTTTACCAACAGCTCATAGATACAAAAATCTTTCCTGAGAAATACGCCAATGGTTTGGCATCAATCAAGCAATCAGTGGGTATGAATTGGTAGGACTAGCTTACTAGGCTCAACTGCTTCTCTTTAAGAATCAGCTTGCTTCTTAGGTGACTCAGTAATTCGCGCTTCTCATATAATGGTCTCTTTCTTAGAATGTGCTTTGCATAGTTTCTAATGTCCACTTCCTTTATCTTCACTTTCTCTTTGACCTCTCTTCCTAGTACTGATTCTTGGAATTCATTATGTGATTCAATCTCTGTTCTAATTCTGTCTTTCATCCCGATTTCATCTAGCGAAATTGTGTCCAGAACCATCGCTAGTTGTTCAATCAGATCTTCCTCTCGTATGTATCCGCATGGACAATCTTTGTCTTTAAACTTCGTGCATCCGTAGTAGACGTAGCGATTTGTCGTTCCATCCTTAAGCTTTTTGAATTTCTCATCAGCTGTTATTCCAGATCCGCATAGTCCACAAGTGATCATCTTAGTAAAGGCGAACTCCTTATCCTGAGTCCTTGTAAGGTGATCGTTGCTTATCTTGTCTTGCACTTGGTTATATAAGTCTTTGGTGATGGTTCGGGAAACAACGGCTATGGTCTCGGTCTTGCGAGTGATGGTGGTGTGATTGTCTCAGGATATTCACAAGGGTCACTCGATCTTGATCCAGGTGCCGGTGTCGTTATGTCTACTCATGTAAATACATATGACGTATTTACGGTAAAGCTCAATAGTGCTGGTGAATATGTTTGGGGAAATAGTATTGGCGGGCAAGGAGACGATCGTCCTATAGAGCTTGCCGTTGATGCGTCTGACAATATTTATCTCCTGGGTTATTTCAATAATACAGTTGATTTTGATGCAAGTTCAGGAACAACCACTGCTGCGTCGCAAGGAGGTTCAGATACTTTTATTTTGAAATTGCAAAGTAATGGTCAGTTTGCATGGGTAAAGACTTTTGGTGGAAATTCATATGATGAGGGGACAGGGCTCGCTGTTGATTCTGATGGTAATGCGTATGTCGCTTTTTATACCGTATCAACAAGCATCGATTTGGATCCTGGAGTTGGCACAGATATTTATGAGCCTATAAGTGGAAATGCTTTTTTCTCAGTAGTGAAGCTTGCCACAAACGGTGACTACATATGGGGAAAGCCTTGGCGATCATCTCTTGATGCGTTTTATATATATCAAATAGCGCTCGACGAGCAGGGGGACGTGTATCTTGCTGGATATTCAGATGTAGCATTCGATATGGATCCAGGAGCTGGTACGACGACACTCACTCCTCAACATGCAAATGATACATTTATAATCCGAATGGATTCGACGGGGGAATATATTTGGTCTGCACAAATAGCGGGACAAGCAGATCAGGTTCCGTATGATATATCGGTCCGAGATGCGGGTGTGTATGTTGTTGGAATAACTGCAGGTAGTACCGACTTTGATCCTACTGCCGGCAGCTATCCTGTAGTCCCTACAGGCTCTGAGCAGTTTTTACTCAGACTATCTACTGATGTGACTGCACCTACGCTCGCTGAAGTATCATCTGTATCATCTGTTGGTACAGATACAACCCCTGATTATTCATTTAGTACCAATGAAGCTGGGACAGTTGTATATAGTGTGAATTGTCCAGGCTCACTTACAAATGCTCTAGTTGGTACAAATGCTGTAACACTGCAGGAGCTCGCTGCGGGTACATACAGCTGTACTGTTGCGGTTCGCGATTCGTCTTACAATATAACTACGCTTGCACTATCACCATTTAGAATTGATTCAATTGCTGTGCCTTCTAGTTCAGCTACTGCGGGAGGTGGAATTATCCGAGGATGTACTGATGCAAAAGCAAAGAACTTTGCTTGGTTCGTACAACATGATCCATCGCTTTGTGTATACGGCGGTATGACTTTATCTACACAGGACACGACTTCAACAACTGCACCTAGTATATCAACTACAACAGTTGGCATATTTACACGGAATCTAACCGTAGGTTCTAAAGGAGCTGATGTACAGTCCCTTCAGAAATTATTAATTAGACTCAACCTTGGTCCATCTGCAAAACGTCTCATGGAACACGGTGCTACAAATCTATACGGTCCATTAACTCGAAATGCGGTGCGTGAGTTTCAGACTGCTGAGGGTATTAAACCATCTCATGGACTCATGGGGCCTCTTACTCGAAATGCTCTTAGTTTGAAGGGGAGGTAGTTTAAAATCACAACATTGCAACATTCAGACGGGCACGCACATTCTCATGAACATACTCACTAGATTTGTAGTATAATTGGATCAATATGAAAAACATCGCAACAATTATCGTTATATTACTTATTGGCTTTGGGATTTACTATTTTGCAAATGAATATGCTGTCACAAGACAGATGAATGAACAGATGATGGAGGAGTCATTTATGGACGAAAGCTTAGAAGGAGACTACCAAGAAAATGTACAAGGAGACGTACAGACAGGCTCTCAAGGAAATGTGCAAGGAAAAATTAATATCAATGAAGTGTGTCAGGGTGCTTTGATTCGTATGACATTCCCTGACGGTGCTGCAGCAGAAAAATTTGTTGCAGAGTGTAAAGAAGGTAAGCACCCAGAAGTGATTGAACAGTTCAAGGCGGAGATGAATTTGGGGGATGGAGCGGAGATTTAGTTTTAAGTATAAGAGTCGAGATTCAAATAAAATATTACCTATACAAATGAATACAAACCAAGATGTCGAAAAAATGAAAAAAGAAGTTTCTAGAAGTGGAAGTTTTATATATGCTGTGGGGTGGCTCACAATTGCAGTCAATATGGGAATATATATTTGGAGCCTTGTTGACGATGAAAGTTTTAGGAGTAGTGGATTGTTTGCATCTGATCTCTTTGGTGTACTTATTACAATTTTTGGTGCAAGTATCTTTATTATCCTAGGTCAACGTATCAAAAAACTTGTCGACGTGAACACTCAAAGATATTTATATATAGTGCTTTGTCTTGCGTTCTTGTTCTTAATTGGCTCTATTGCTACAGGAGGTCGTGTAGGTGTCATTGCACTCCTTTTGTTCGGATACATCATTTACGGGCTCATGTTAATGCGCAAGTTAATGAAGATTCCAGAGTTTACTTCTACCTTATTAAAACCAAAGTATGTTCTTGATAAAAAGGGTTGGTTTGTATATATCGTTGGTACTTTCCTGTTGCTAGTAGTAGTTGCCAGTTTCATTACTATAGGGACAGAACCAACCGCTCTGACAACATCAGATACAGCGAATACAAATTATATGACTAAAGAAGACTCAGCTAGATATGAAAGAATTGTAGAGACAGTAGAATATCTTAAGAGTGAATCCCCTTTGCCTCTCGAGGCTGACAGTGTCTTAACTTTAAGAGATATTGTTGCAGAGCCACAAGCAATTCGTTATGAATTCATTATCAATAGTATAAATACTGATGCATTGAGTAAGCTCTCCAGCGATGATTTTAAGAAAAGACTAACTTCTGTATCTTGTAACGATGAAGGAACTATCGAGATGCTACGAGACGGTATTACAATTAAGAATCATTATAGTGTAAAAGATTCAGAGCAGACATTTGCTGCTGAAATAACAGAGGCTGATTGTATATCTGATGAAAAACTCTCAATCTAAAATAGAATTCTCCAGTTTGGGGTGTATAATATTCGGCATGCACACCTCCAAAAATATCTTCCTCTGGGCGCTATACGACTTCGCGAACTATCTCATTTAGATTGTCTTATTTTTGTATTTTGCCCAGTGGATTGTTATTGAAAAAGGTTTGTCTGATCTTGCATTCAATCTTACTTTTACTGTCTCTACAATATTTTTGATCTGTACTGCACCATTTCTTGGGGTGATGCTTGATAAAAAAATGAGAAGAATTACGGGGCTACGATGGACGACACTTTCAACTGCCATATTGTATGGAGCCTGTGCATTTTTTGCAGTTTCGGGTTCTGCTATTCCAGCCCTTATATTTTTTACTCTTGGTATGTTTTCATACCAGCTTACATTTACTTGTTATACACCTCTTATAAATGACATCGCTACACCAGAGAGACGAGGGCGAATTTCGGGTTATGGAATCGCTGCGAATTACTTCGGGCAATTTGTGGGCCTCTTGTTTGTACTTCCATTTTCAAAAGGAGCTATTAGTTGGTTTGAATCATCTCCTCGAGTTGAGACACTTTTTCCTGCGGTGATAGCTTTTGTATTGGTGTCTTTGCCTATGCTTATTTGGTTTAAGGAAGATCACAAAGCGTCACTTGGTGAGACTGGCAAAGAGTCGGGTGGCGAGGCTGTCGGTGCAAATAGTACCGAAATACAATTCGCATCAAGTACAAAAGAATTAATTCACAAGACAAAACAATTGTTTGCAGTTCCTGGTGTTGGATTATTTATCCTCGCATATTTCTTTTTCAATGATGCGATTCTGACAGCTTCAAATAATTTTCCAATATTCATGCAACAAGTGTGGGGAGTTTCTGATACGACGAAGACTTATATATTACTGGGGATTATTTTAACCTCTGCTATCGGAGGCTTGGTTTCTGGATTTGTGGCTGATAAGTTCGGACACAAAAGAACTCTATTTTACATTTTGGTGGGCTGGGTGTTCATTTTGCCTTTTGTAGGATTCATTCAAGATTTCACTTTGTTTGTAGTTGCGACTACAGTGATGGGTTTATGGTTTGGTTCAAACTGGGCAGTGTCACGGTCAGTTATGTCATATCTCACCCCGTCAGGATCCCACAATCTTGCGTTTTCATATTTTAATCTTATTGAGCGTGCATCATCGCTTGTTGGCCCTATTGTATGGGGACTTGTCGTTACAGGCTTGATATCTATGGGAAGTTATCGATACCGGCTAGCTACACTTGCAGTGACCCTATTTATATTGTTGGGTCTTTGGTGTTTGACGAAGGTGAGGAGTGATAGGGTATAATAACTATATAATTTAATCATAAAAATATGAATTGCGAACAAAATTGCCAAAGTTGTTTAATGCCATTTACTAAAGATAAGGGAGTTAGAGAATCTGACAAGTACTGCAGTCTTTGTTTTAAAGACGGTAAACTTTGTTATGAAGGAAATAATCTGAAGGAGTTCCAAGATGTTTGTTATAGAAGCATGTTGGCGAATGGAACTAATCCAATACTCGCCTGGTTTTATACAAAGATGATTGCGAGGGCACCAAGGTGGAAGAACACTGCAAAGTAGTTTGGACGGCGAGGTAATCTTAATGTTATTGAATTCAATAACATTTAAATGAGAACAAAGTGTGAGTGTCAACTATCTAAAGTATATACTTCGGATAGTTGACACTCTACTCACAGAAGGAGAACCTTTGCTATACTGATTGATGACCAAAACTAATTTGTAGCACTAATTTGCAACCAAACAAAAACTTATAATGAAACACCTTATCCCATCAATTCAAGATCCGCTCGGTTCACATATACATGCCAATTCTACAGCGCAGGTTATTGACCTTGCTGAGGAACAAAAACTCGCACGTGAGGTAGAGGGGCTTATTGAACTTCATGATTTTATAAAAGCTCATCCTGATGCGCCAGTGAAAGATATTGCAAAGTTTATGCCACCTGTTGATGCGCGTGTGGTAAATAAAGCGATACAGGCTCTGGCTATTCGAGACAAAAATCTCACAGCTGAAGAAAAAGAAGCTATTATACAAAGAGCTCGTTCAATACAGCTTGATCCAAAGGTGAAGAAGTGGGGGAAGTAGGTTTTTTTATCACACAATCCACACCCATCACTTGCACGTTAGATAGTATCCACGTATATTGTCATACATGAATGCAATAGCAAAGACAAAAACAACTGCAACAGTATCTGTTTGTATGTGTAACTCTAGAACTCATATCTAGGGTTAGTCTTGCTATCACCATTTCCTCCACGAGTATTGATATCAGAAACAAGCCCTAGAGATAGGGTTTGTTTTTTTTATTAATTAACTAATGAAAGAAAGTCGCACCATAAGGACGGTCGTGTGGCTTGATTTCGCAAAATCACATGACACAGAAACACAATAATCATTTAGACCAACTTGAGTCTGAAGCAATATTTATTTTCCGAGAGGCAGTAGAACAGTTTGAGAATCCCGTGCTCCTATTTTCTGGAGGAAAAGATTCAATCACGCTTGTTCATCTGGCTCACAAAGCCTTTTACCCAGCCAAGATTCCATTCTCATTACTCCATATAGATACTGGACATAATTTTACAGAGACATTGGATTTTCGTGATGAGCTTGTAAAAAAGTATGGCGTTGATCTTGAGGTCGGGTATGTACAAGACTTGATAGATAGAGGGGTGGTACAAGAGGAAAAGGGAATTAATCCAAGTCGAAACGGCCTCCAGTCCGCGACATTGCTCGAAAAACTTTCACAAAAAAAGTATGACGCTGCATTTGGTGGTGGAAGACGTGATGAAGAAAAAGCGCGTGCAAAAGAACGATTCTTTTCACATCGAGACGAATTCGGTCAGTGGGATCCAAAGAATCAAAGACCTGAAGTGTGGAATCTGTTTAACGGCAAAAAAGCACCAGGAGAATCGTTTCGAGTATTTCCTATATCAAACTTGACTGAGACTGATGTGTGGGAGTACATACAACGAGAAAAGATAGATTTACCAAGTTTGTATTTTGCACATGAGCGTAGTGTGGTTGAACGTGACGGCACCCTGCTCGCAGAATCGTCATACAACACACTGCTTCCAGGTGAATCATATGAGAAGCGACGTATTCGATATCGAACACTCGGTTGTGTGACTATAACCGGCGCTGTTGAATCAGATGCTGACACGATAGACAAAGTAATAGAAGAAGTTAGAAGCTCAAAAGTAACTGAAAGAGGGACGCGGGCAGATGATGCCCGTTCAGAAGTTGCGATGGAAGAACGAAAGAAACAGGGATATTTTTAGAAATAGTTGATGGAAATTACATAAATTAAATAACAACCAAATGAAACAAAAAGAATATATAGAACCTTCGCCAGTTAGGCATACAGGAACGGAGAGTGCCATAGCTGCACAAGCACCGCATTATAAAAAAACTCACCAAGTAGACCTCTTGCGGTTTATAACAGCAGGTAGTGTAGATGATGGAAAAAGTACACTCATAGGGCGACTGATGTACGATACAAAATCAATATTTGAAGATCAGCTTAAAGCAATAGAAGCTTCTAGTAAAAAGCGTGGAGATGCACAAGTAGATCTTGCACTTCTGACCGACGGGCTTAAAGCTGAGCGTGAACAGGGTATTACTATCGATGTAGCATATAGATATTTTTCTACACCAAATAGAAAATTTATTATGGCAGACACTCCAGGACATATTGAATATACACGTAACATGTTCACTGGTGCATCAACTGCTGATGCTGTAATTATTTTAATAGATGCACGACATGGAGTTATTGAGCAAACGCGAAGACATACTTTTATAGCTACGTTGCTCGGTATTCGTCACATCATCGTTGCTATCAACAAGATGGACTTAGTAGATTTTGATCAAAAAATTTTTGAAAAAATAAAAGAGGAATATCAAACTTTGATAGCTTCGACGCTGTCTGGTTCAACGTCAAAAAATAAACACGAACTTCATTTCATTCCAATAAGTGCATTGCGTGGTGATAATGTAGTAGATATTTCAAAACACACACCATGGTATAAAGGCGATACGATTTTGGAGACTTTAGAAAATGTGGATGTGCATTCAGGTGTAAATGTAAATCAACACTCGCTGGCAGCAGACGCGAACCCTGTGTCTCTCGGTAGATTTCCAGTGCAGAGAGTAATACGTCCGCAGTCAGCTGAGTTCCCAGATTTTCGAGGTTATGCAGGGCGGGTCGAGGGTGGAGTATTTCGTCCTGGCGATTCGGTTGTGATATTTCCCTCAGATCAAAAGACGCGAATCGATAAGATATATAAATATAAAAATGAGCCCACTGAAGCAGTATCTTCCGATTCGATTGTAATGACTCTAGTGGATGATATTGATATTAGCAGAGGGGATATGATAGTTCAGGATTATTTACAAAAATCTGCGCGACAACCTATACACCAGATACATCAACCTATACACCAGTATGCATATCAATCTTTGCCTCAAGTAAGTAATGAGCTGAATGTATTAGTGAATTGGTTCAGTGCTACCAACTTGCAAATAGATAGGCTGTATATATTGAGACATACAACACTTGAAACAAAAGCAGTTGTGAAGTCAATTGAATACAAAATAGATATTCAGACACTTACGCCGATACATACCATGGAAAACAGAGTCGGCACCGATATTGATGTAAAAATTGGGAAAAACGATATCGCGCGGATACAAATAAAAACTGCAAAGCCATTATATTTTGATTTATTTTCTCAAAATAAAGTTACCGGTTCGATATTACTCATTGATTCGTATACAAATGAGACAGTGGCGGCTGGTGTTGTTGTGTAGAGATCTTATTGTGATGTCTATATTTCAGGTCATCCATCTTGTCTATTGGCGAATTAATTCTTCACACATCCTTCATATTTGCAGATATATAGTAGTGTTATACTAAAGTAGTAATACAGTAAAAAAAGACTTACAAATAATATAACTCATAACATATACATAATATGCAAAAAAATAAAGTAATCGCGATTGCAGTTCTAATGCTCATAATCGGACTCGTGCTTGGCTCTGTATTAGATAATAAAATGGATAAGAAAGGTAAATATGGATATGGTAAAGACCGCGGAGGCCAGATGATGAATAAAGGTGAATTTGCGGGCGATATGAAAGGTGGTCATCAAATGGGTTCACATATGATGCCAAACGGAGAAATGATGAGCAATGGTACAGAGAGTATGAGTATGGCAGATATGATGCAGAGTATGAATGCTGAGCTACAAGGAAAAACTGGTGATGCATTTGATCAGGCTTTTCTTTCTGAAATGATTATTCATCATCAAGGTGCTGTGGAGATGGCGCAGCTTGCACTGACAAATGCAAAACATCAGGAAATTAAGGATCTAGCTAAAGCTATAATCGCGGCACAGAACAAGGAAATTGCAGATATGAAAGGGTGGATGAAAGAATGGTATCAGAAGTAGTTATTTGTTGATTTTTCTCGATTTTAAAATTTAGTCAAAATCTCTAGATTGGTTGCATTTTACAACCTTATATAAAAGTGTATTATCCTAGCTAGATTCATCTGCGAATCGAAATATCATTTTGTGTTCAGAAAATAAACATTAACTTAAACAAAAGAAAGGACGAGCCAGTGAACAGTACTATACAAGAAAATACAAGTGTTACCTCAGAAAACATCATTCTAATCCAGAGGCTTCTAAAACAGGGTGAGGGTGGAATTCTGACTGTTGATTTGTTTTGGGAGTCTGATCCGTCTCATGGTTGCCATATGTATCTGTATAATCGGGCTGAGATCGAGCAGGTAGATGGTAATGGCCCCGCAAGGTGGACTATTTCCACCGAAAGAGGAACTAAGAAAGTTGAAGGTGCAGACTATCAAACAGGCTGGGAGCATGACAGATGGTACACGTTTCGACCTCGCAGGATCGGAGAGGAAACTTTTCCAAATAAGATACTCGCTGATGAAAAGATTGCCTTCTTTCTTGGAATGCATAGCACCACACAGAAAGGTTTTGGTTTTACTGACCACAATCTGGCAATCTATATCCCCAATGTTGGTGGAAATCGTGAGCATGCTGTGCGGCAAGGATTGATGCATATCATCGATGAAGTGCTTAAGATGCGTGCTGATATTGCTGACTCAGAATTCGATGAGCTCTGGCGGTATATCAGTCAAGATCTGAAAGATGGAAAAGCAGTCCTTGCGAGTCTTATTGGGTGTTAACTCACTGAGTGCCCTGAGGTTTTGTTAGTCTATCTGTTAACCCGATAGTGTTCTTCATTGAATGCTGTCGGGTTTTTGTTTGATATACTTATTTTGCAGATGACATTTAAACTCCTCTACAACGAAATAGGTCCACTTGGTACACCATATCAAAAAGGAGATTGGAAAAAGTTTGCCATACATATTGATACGGAGGTAAAAGGATTTTTTGGTGACTATCAGTTTTTGAGTAATTTTTGGCCGTGCCACGTGACCCTTGATGGCGTCTCGTACAAAAGTGTAGAGCTCGCATATCAAGCATCAAAGTGGAAAGCGGGTACAGACCGTGAATATTTTACAAACTGCACCAGTCTTCAGTCTATCGAATACAATAGAACTCACACTGGATCCAGTGCCAGTGCGGGTGTTGACGGCGGTGCTCATGTAAGTGCTCCAAATGGATATACCCCTGACGAGTGGAATGCAGTTAAAGTTTCAATTATGCGATCTCTCCTTGAACAGAAGTTTGATAGAGAGATGAATCCAGAGCTCTACGCACAACTGTTGGCGACTGGTACAAAACACCTAGAGGAAATGAATTGGTGGGGTGACACCTTCTGGGGTACTGATAAGGAGGGGAAGGGTGACAATATGCTGGGGAGGTTGTTGATGGAGGTTAGAGATAGGTCGGATCAATAGATCATCGCATAGACGGACAGTATAGTTCTATAGTTTGTAAAAGTACACACATTGGTCTACACTTGATGTATTATGGCAATTCCAAAATTTGATGAGACAATGCTTCCTATATTAAGAGTTTTGAGTGATGGTAAACCAAGACAATTAATAGAGGTTTCTGGAATCCTGGAAAATGAATTCGGAGTAACGGATGAGGAGAGAGAACAGACTGTTTCAAATGGGTATACAAAGTTCTATGACAGAGTCTCATGGGGAAGAACGTATTTAAAGAAAGCTGGATTAATAGTGCAAGAATCGCGAGGGTCAGATGTTTGTATAACAGAGGAGGGTTTAAAAATTATAAATGCAAAAATCGATAAAATGGATATAGATTTTCTTAAAAGATATCCATCTTTTATGTTGTTTGTAGACGGAGGAACTAAAACGCCCGAAGAGATAAATAATACTTTGTCAGGAAATCTCTCACCTCAAGACATGATTGATCAGGGTTTTGCAAGATTCTCGAATACCCTCAAGAGTGATCTTTTGGAAAAACTGCAGAGTACAAATCCATATTTCTTCGAAAGAGTTGCATTGATACTCTTCCAAAAAATGGGTTATGGTGATTTTCAAGAAACTTCAAAATCGGGCGATGGAGGAATTGACGGAGTTATTAGTCAGGATAAGTTAGGTCTAGAGAAAATCTATATTCAAGCAAAGAGATTTGCGAGTACAAATAAAGTTAGAGAGCCAGAAATTAGAAACTTTATTGGCGCAATGAGTGGAGATGTAAGTAAGGGAATTTTTGTCACGACTTCATCTTTTGATGAATCTGCAGTACAGAAGGCTAAGAATGCAAGTCATAAGATTGTATTAATTGATGGCGATGCACTCACAGATTTAATGATTAAATATGGAGTAGGTGTTCAAACTGCCTCAGTCTATGAATTGAAAGAGATCGATACTGACTTTTTCGAAGTATCCTAAAATCTAGCCAAAATGCATATAAAATATGCTAAAATACCCTACACATGTTCGAACAAGCCTTTAAAAATATAGATGATTCTCTGCGGAAAGATGCCGGTTCATCAAGCGAACTCGACTATATCGAGCAGACTTCATGGATACTCTTTTTGAAGTATTTGGATGATTTGGAGAAAGATAGAGCTATCTCTGCAAAGCTAGCTGGTAAAAAATACCAATATGTACTACCCGAGGAATTGCGATGGGAGACTTGGGCGTGTCCAAAAAACGCAGAAGGGAAGCTTGATCATACAAAAGCTCAAAATGGTGAAGACTTGAAAGATTTTGTTGATCAGAAGCTTTTTCCTACTCTCAAGAAGTTCAAAGTAGATGCAGAACATGCTGATACTATCGAATACAAGATTGGAGAGATTTTTAGTGAATTGAAAAATAAGATTCAAAGTGGATATACAATTCGAAATGTTTTAAATATTATCGACAAAATGCACTTTCGTTCGCAAGAAGAAAAGCATGAACTCTCACATCTTTATGAAGGAAAGATCAAAAACATGGGTAATGCTGGTAAAAATGGAGGTGAGTACTATACTCCGCGTCCACTCATTAAAACTATTGTACAAGTAGTTGGTCCAAAGATCGGCGATACTATATATGACGGTGCTGTAGGCTCTGCGGGTTTTCTTGTAGAAGCTTTTGAGTATCTCAAAATGAGCAAGGGAAGTATTGAGAAACTTTCTGTAAAAGAAATGAATACTCTACAAAAAGAGACCTTCTATGGAAAAGAGAAAAAGTCTCTTGCGTACATCATTGGTATTATGAATATGATCTTGCATGGTATCGATGCACCAAATATTATTCATACAAATACGCTGGGTGAAAACTTGATGGATATTCAAGAGAAAGATAGATACTCTGTAGTGCTCGCAAACCCGCCTTTTGGAGGTAAAGAACATACAGAGGTACAACAAAACTTTCCTATAAAAACAGGAGAGACTGCTTCATTGTTCTTGCAGCATTTTATAAAAATCCTCAAAGCAGGAGGAAAAGCTGGTGTGGTTATTAAAAATACTTTTCTCTCAAATACTGATAATGCATCTGTGGCTCTTCGAAAGCTTTTGCTTGAAAGTTGTAATCTTCATACAGTCCTCGATCTCCCAGGAGGAACTTTTACAGGTGCAGGGGTAAAGACTGTTGTACTTTTTTTCGAAAAAGGAAAAACGACAAAGAAAGTGTGGTTCTATCAGCTCAATCTCGATAGAAATCTCGGCAGAACTAATCCACTCAATGAAAAAGATTTGGCTGATTTCATAACTCTTCAAAAGACTAAGGCTGACTCTGAAAATTCATGGTCGGTGGATGTTTCGACTATTGATCAGAATACATTTGACCTTTCGGTAAAGAATCCAAACAAAGGTGGGGAAGTGAAGCTTCGTGAGCCGAAGGATATTTTGAAGGAGATTTCTGAATTAGATAAAGAAAGTATAGAAATATTATCAGTAATAAAATCTATTATATAAAAATATGAACGGCATAAAATTTTCAGATATAAAGACAGAGTTGCAGGCTGCCTTAGGTGAAAAATTAAAACAGACCCCAATTCTCGGGGAGGCCGGTTTTACGTTGATTGATGGTTTTATGACCTTGTCACTTAACGGTGAGTTATCAAACAATTTAATCATTGGTGGTCCAAGCATTCCTACTGTTGGAATTGTCGGTAACACGTCTGGTCGAATCTATACTTTTGCCTTGAAGGTTATTCTTCCTAATATTAAGATTTAATATGAATGAAAATACTACAGAGGTATCATCAGATGTAAACGCTAAGCCTGCTGATTCTTCACAAATTAGTGAAAATTTAGCTATTCAGAATACCGTAAATACCGAAACTTTTGATAATTTAAAGAAAGAAGTATTACAACTTAAAGATGATTTTAATAATGAAAAAAATAAAATTGTCTCGCTTAAAACAGATTTTGAAAAAAGTAAATTTGATCTAATTACGCTCATTGGTATTTTTGTAGGTTTAATTACTTATTTAGGTCTAGAAATTCAGGTGTTTAAAACTATTAACAATCCACTTTTAATCATTGGTGTATCAGTATTTTTTATCGCCTCGATCTTATTATTCATTCTCGGTATAAATTCAGTAATGAAGAAGATGGAGTCACTCACATGGAGAGATTTTAATAATCCTCTATACGTTATACTCACAGTTTTATTAATTATATCTATATTTTTTATTCTTATTGGTTATAAAGACTATTCAAATAGTAATCTCAATATTCACTATATAAGCAATTATGAAAACTAACTGGCAAACGAAAAAACTTGGAGAAGTTTGCGAGATTGTAAACGGCTCAACCCCATTGAGAAGTAATAAGGATTTTTGGGAGGGCGGTAATATTGATTGGTTTACAATTGAGGATATTAGGAAGCAGGGGAGAGTTATAAGGATTACTGAACAAAAAATTACTCAAAGAGCATTGAAAAAGATGGGTGATAGATTATTGCCGCCTGAGTCGGTATTGTTGTGCTGTACTGCATCGGTGGGAGAATATGCCATAACAAAGGTACCTCTCGTAACAAATCAGCAATTCAATGGTTTGGTTATAAAAGATTCTAGAATTCTTAACCCTATGTTTTTGTTTTATTTTTCCTCAATGCTTAAGGATCATCTCCTGACACTTAGTGGCAAAGCTACAATTGATTTTATTCCTATAAGTAGATTGAAGAATATTGATATAAACTATCCTCAAATCTCTGAACAAAAGAGAATAGTCAAAATCCTAGATGAAACTTTTAAAAAAATTGAAAGAATAAAGAAGAATTTAGAAGCAAATCGGAGCAGTTCTATAGAGTTTTTTGACTCCTATTTGCAGGATGTGTTAAAAATGAATGCAAAAAAATGGAAAAGTTCAATTTTGAAGGAGTTGTCCATCAAAATAGGGAGTGGGGCCACCCCTAGAGGAGGAAAGGATTCTTATACCAATGAAGGCACTTCTCTTGTTAGGAGTATGAATGTGCACGATAGATTTTTTAAAGAAAAGAATCTTGCTTACATAAACGAAAAACAAGCTAAGGATCTATCGAATGTTACTCTTGAAGAGAATGATGTGCTTGTAAATATTACAGGTGCATCAGTCGCGAGGTCGTGTGTATTTCCTGGAAAGTATTTGCCAGCAAGAGTCAATCAGCACGTATCAATCATCAGAGTGGATCAAGATGTGATTGATCCAAAATTCTTAAACTTCCTTTTAACTTCTAATTTTTATAAAAAGCAACTCCTTGCTACAGGTGAGCAAGGATCGACTCGACAAGCAATAACTAAATCGCAGCTAGAGTGTTTTGAGGTTGAATACCCATCTCTGGTAGAACAAAAATCCATCGTCAAAAAACTAGACGCCCTCTCAGAAAAAACTAAAAAACTAGAAGAAATCTACAAGAGAAAACTCCAGAATATAGATGAGCTTAAAAAGTCTATTTTGCAGAAGGCTTTTAATGGGAAGCTATAGGTTTGTATACATCTCTTGACTCAATGTATACAAACCTATATACTTTCTATACATTCAAAAAAAGATGTATACAAACCCTAAAATCATGCAAATAGGCCAAAATATCCCACAGAAAGGAGGTTTTAAAGCTTTTATTCCAGACACCTTTCCACCAAAGGCTGGCTTTGAATTTGATTCAAGCATTATAAAAAAGAGTAATGAAGCTACACGACTTCTTGGTAAACTCGATGGTATTACCAAGCTTCTTCCTGATGCTGACTTCTTTTTGCTTATGTATCTTAGAAAAGATGCGGCATCTTCAAGTCAGATTGAGGGAACAATGGCAACTATGGTAGATGCAATAGAAGTTGAAATACAACAAAGCTCAAATATTCCGCAAGATGTGGATGATATTTTGCATTACATAAAAGCACTCAACTACGGAATAAAAAGAGTGACCGACGAAGACTTTCCTATTTCACTCCGTTTTATTTGTGAGTTACATAAGCAACTTATGGACCAGGCTCGTTCGACACATCATGCGTATCCAGGTGAGTTTCGTCGAAGTCAAAACTGGATTGGTGGTACTAAACCAGAAACTGCTCGTTTTGTTCCACCGCCAGTAGAAGATATGCAGCGAGCACTCAATGATCTTGAAAAATTTATTCACTCAGAGGATTCTCTGTTGGATATTATTAAAGCTGGATTAATTCACTCGCAGTTTGAAACCATCCACCCTTTTACTGATGGTAATGGAAGAACAGGGCGAATGCTTATTACGTTCTATCTATGGAAAGTTGGTCTACTTGAAAAGCCCGTTCTATTCCTCTCGTCATACTTTAAAAGACACCAAGAAGTGTATTACGAAAAGCTAGCAAGCTATCATAGTGATAACGGTAATATTTCAGATTGGATAAACTTCTTTCTTGATGGAGTTATTGAAATTGCAAAGGAAGCAATATCAACAGTTGAAAAAATCACTATTCTTCGAGAGAAAGATATGCTCAAGATCCAAAAACTTGGTAAGCGTGCATCAGAGAGTGCTTCTTTGGTGTTGCCAAAATTATACGCGCAGCCGATTATAAGTGTATCCCTTATCCAAAAGTGGACAGGTTTTACAAGAGCAGGAGCGCAGGCTGTTATTGATCGTTTTATTGAACTCGGGATATTATCTCCTAAAGATAAGGATAAAAAGTATGGACAGTCGTATATTTACAAAAAGTATATTACTATATTCAGTGAGGGTGAATAAAATCAATTAATCTATTACCATGAACGAATCCGAAACAAGAGCTGAACTCATAGACCCACAACTGCGTGAAGCTGGATGGGGTGTTATTGAGGACACAAAGATACTTCGAGAATTTCGTATCACTCCTGGGAAAATAGAGATGGGTGACAATAGACGTAATCCTGAGATTGCGGACTATATTTTGGTATATAAAAATGAGAAGTTGGCTGTGGTTGAAGCAAAAAAAGAGTCACTCGACTATACCGAGGGTGTAGCTCAGGCAAAGACGTATGCGAAGAAGCTTACAATCCCTTTTGGATATTCTACAAATGGAAAGGGAATCTATGAGATTTCCATGAATACCGGTGCTGAGCTTCCTGTATTAAAATTTCCAACACCTGCAGAACTCTGGGATAAAATATATTCAAAAGAATTACAAGCACGAAATGAGTGGAAAGAAAAGTTCCAGGCTGTTCCTTTTGAAGATGTGAATGCAACAAGACCTGCTCGATACTATCAAGAGATTGCAGTGAATTGTGTGGTCAATGCTGTTGCTGAAGATAAGCAGAGAATTCTTCTGACACTTGCAACTGGTACAGGTAAAACATTTGTTGCATTTCAAGTTGCTTGGAAACTATTCCAAGCTAGATGGAACAAGGCGAGAGATGGACAGAGACAACCTCGAATCCTCTTTTTGGCAGATAGAAATATTCTCGCAGATCAGGCGTACAATTCTTTCGGTGCATTTCCAGAAAATTCTCTAGTACGTATTACTCCTGCAAATATTAGAAGACACGGTGAAGTACCAATGAATGGAAGTGTATTCTTTGCAATCTTTCAGACATTCATGAGCGGTCCAAATGAAACTCCATACTACGGTGATTATCCATCAGACTTTTTCGATTTCATTATCATAGACGAGTGTCATCGAGGTGGATCAAATGACGAATCAAATTGGCGTGGAATCTTGGATTATTTTTCACCTGCTGTACAACTCGGTCTTACGGCGACACCTAAGAGAGATGACAACGCAGACACTTATAAATATTTTGGTGAGCCAGTCTATGTATATTCTCTCAAAGAAGGAATTAATGACGGGTTTCTCACGCCATTTAAAGTTAAGCGAATAAAAACTACACTCGATGAATATATCTATACACCTGATGACCGAGTAATAGAGGGAGAAGTAGAAGAAGGAAAAGTATATACCGAAGACGATTTTGCCAAAGGTGATATCCATATACAAGAACGAGAAGAAGCTCGTGTAAAAGTGTTTCTCAAGCAAATCAATCAGAATGAAAAGACCCTCGTGTTTTGTGCAACCCAAAGTCATGCTTTGCTTGTTCGAAATTTGATCAATAAACACAAAGAGAGTGTTGACCCTGACTATTGTCATCGAGTAACTGCGAATGATGGAATGCTCGGTGAACAATATCTACGAGAGTTTCAGGATAATGAAAAGACAATTCCAACAATACTTACTACATCGCAGAAACTTTCTACTGGAGTAGATGCACGAAATGTCCGAAATATCGTACTTATGCGACCTGTAAATTCAATGATTGAATTCAAGCAGATTGTTGGGCGAGGAACTCGACTTTTTGATGGTAAGAAGTACTTTACGATTATCGACTTTGTCGATGCATATCATCATTTTCTTGATCCAGAATGGGATGGTGAGCCTGCAGAAAAAACTGATATAGAAGAAGGGGATGATGGGGAAACTGGAGAAGGAGACGAAGGTGGAAATACTCCACCAGGTCAGTCAAAAGTATGCGGTGATTGTGGGGAGAAACCGTGCGTATGTGAGACTGAACCAAATCCTCCGAGAGTTGAAAAGCTAAAGATCAAGCTCGCTGATGGAAAAGAGCGAAAAATACAGCACATGGTTTCAACTTCATTTTGGAGTGCTGACGGTATGCCTATTTCAACAGAGCAATTTTTGCAGAATATGTTTGGTTCCTTACCTCAATTTTTTAAAGATGAAAACGAACTGCGACAGATTTGGTCAAATCCAACTACTCGAAAGATATTCTTGGATAAGATTGCTATGGAAGGCTTTGAAATTGAACAGCTTGAAACACTGCAAAAGATGGTAGATGCTGAAAATTCTGATTTGTTCGATGTTCTCGCTTATATCGCTTTTACTAAAAAGCCTATCACTCGACTCGAACGTATTGAGAATACCAAGTACGACATTCTCGAAGGTCTTGATCAAAAGCATAGAGAGTTTATTGAATTTGTACTCGCGAAATATCAAGAACGAGGAGTAGAAGAGTTGGATGAGGAAAAGCTGCCAGACCTTTTGAATCTCAAATATCACTCTATTAGTGATGCGGAACGATTGCTTGGAGGTGTTGACGCTATTCGTACACTCTTCTTTAATTTTCAAAAGAATTTGTATTCGAAATAAAATATAAGGTTTAAAAATGAAACCCGATAAAAATAACATTGGAAATGCAGGAGAATATTATGTCGCTTCCAAGCTCTCTGCAATGGACTGTATTGTGACTGTGACGCTGGGTAGGGCAGAAGCGTTTGATTTGCTAATTGTTACTAAGAATGGAAAAGGTTCGCATTACAAGGTTTCTGTTAAAACTGCTTGGAGTGCGACGGCAGGTTCTTTTGTCTTAAATGAAAAAGCTGAATTAATCAATTCACCAGATTTATTTTATGCATTCGTTAAGATTAATGAGAATGTCAGTAGTCCAGAAGTTTGGGTAATACCTAGCTCTTTTGTTGCTTCTGTAGTTAAAAAATCTCATCAAAACTATATTGAGTCTGGTCATAACCAAAATTCATTACGTGGATTTCCTATTGCAAAGCCAAGGGGTTCATATGATAAATATTACGACTTTGTTGATTTCAATAAGATTGATAAGTACAAGGGTAATTATTCTGTTTTTGAATAATCATTAATACATATCTTATGAATCCTACAAATCTAAACCCAGAAATAAAAGAATTCGGCACACCACGTGAAAACGAAGAACGTCGTGATGGTGGATGCGGTATTGTGTATGATCCTGCTACAAAGCTTTTTGCAGTTGGTAAACAACATCAGACTGACCCAGCGACTGGAGCACCTCTGCCTACAGATGGAGCACTTCGAATATTCTCAGGAGGAGTAAGTGCAGATGAAGATATTACAGAAGGAATACTCCGAGAGGTCCAAGAGGAAAGTGGTCTCTACGATTTCGCTCAAGTTGAACTGATTGGCCAAGCTTTTACCCATTATCACAATAGTCTGCGAAATGTGAATCGTGTAGCTCTCGCCACATGTCTCCTCATTGTATTGAAAAGCGCCGATGTGCGAGCTGTTGAACTTGAAGAACATGAAAAGTTTTCTCTCGTATGGGTAACTGCCGAAGAACTACTCGCTGATATGAAAGCTCGAAATGGAAATAAGGACAATGACCATTGGATATATTTTATGGAAAAAGCTACCCTGAGATTAGGGGAGTTGGGTTTTGGGATATAATTTGAATACAAACAGTATATAAAGACTACTATGATTATCCTCGACGTACGAACACCAGAAGAATTTGAAGAAATGCACATTGCGAGTGCTTTGAATTTGCCGTTGAATGATATATACGAAAACACTGCACATGCACAAGAAGTGCTTGGTAAAATCGCGGCACTTGGAAAAGATGCGTCAATCAAAGTGCATTGTGCATCAGGTGGTAGAGCAGCTATTGCGTGTCAGTTGTTGAAACAGCAAGGCTTTACGAATGTAGAAAATCTCGGAGGATATGATGATGCATGTAAGTGTGTAGAGAAGGCTTAATAAAGTGTCGTGCACTAGTTCTATGTGCTAAGTCTGTACGCAAATATTTTTGATAATAAAAAGCCCGCGCACTCAGTGAAGAGTACGCGGGGTTAATTTTTTGACGAATCCTGTCACCTAAGCCTGATGAGCCTAAGTGGGTTGAATCAAATCACTTCGCTTCATCTTTTGTCGGCTGAATGAGCAGTTTGTGAAGTCCTCGAATTATTTGGTGAGCTTCTGACTCCCAGAACTCTTTATGTTTCACTCCGTCGACTACTTTGCCTCCTGATGATGTCATCATCTTATCGTTTTTTGGATCAAATGCCGCGTCGATTGTTCCATCGAGGTGAAGCGAAATAAACCAATCAGTGGTCGCTCTGACTTTTTTGCCTGGGTCATTCCAGCTAAACGAGATGTTCCCGATGCTCTCACCATTCACAGCTGGGATGTGTTGGATGGTCAGATGTTTACCACAGACTTCTTTTGAAATCTGATAGACTACCGCGGAAGCAGTAAGTGTCTCAGTGCTCAATCCTGAGTGTGTCACCATCTTGTTGCTGTCCACTTTGATGACTTTGATGATCTGATCAAGCATCGTTGCGTATTCGCTTTGTTCCTGTGCAGTGGAAGCTTGAGTTCCGATGCCGAGGAAGAAACAAAAAAGGGCGATTGCTAGTGTGAGGGTCTTGGTCGTTTTCATGAGTATGTAATTGTCAGGGTGCTGTTGATTTGTTGGCTGCTGTTCGTTGATCTGAATCTCTGTCTACTTTGACTATTGCAATGAATCTTGCAAAGTTGACCAATAGTAGAACATTGATTCGATATATTGTCAAAGCTTTGGGAGGGTGAATTCAGAGGGAAGGCTCTTTGGAGGACATTAATTTGAGCCTCGTGAAATACAAATCAGTCTCGCTCGTCTCTATGTGATACAATTTAAAAAAATAAACACGCGCTACACTCATAACTAACTCACACCAACCATGAACCACCTCACACACAAAAAACTATATAGAAGTAAAACAGACCGAGTTTGGACAGGAGTATGCGGAGGACTAGCGGAATATTTAAACATAGACTCAAACTTCCTCAGACTTATTTGGGTGTTTGCAGTAATCATAACTGGACTCGTTCCAGGTGTACTTGTGTATTTTATTGCTCTCGCAATTGTTCCAGAAAAGTTAGCGGAATAACATACTGTCACTAAATACCTTTACTCTCATAACACAGACACAAACAGATATCATGAACACAAAAACTACTATCGTCATTCTAATTATCCTACTCGTACTTGTAGGGTGGTTTGCGTATGACAAAGGATACAAAAATGGCGTCTTAAAAAACTCAAACCCCGTAATTGCGTCATTAAAAAACGAGCAATCCAACAGTGTTCCGGCAAACAGTGTGCCATCAAACATCACTCCTGCAACTCCCACATCCCCGGATATCGCACAGATAGTTAGTCAAAGTATTGTCGGAGTTTGGAAAAGTACTCAGGACGAAAAATTTACTCGAGAGTTTACAAATGCAGGTGTGATTGTTGATTATTACGACAATAAAGCAGTTACGACAGGTACATGGGTTGCTTTTACAAATCAGAAGCCTCTCAAGGTTTCATTTCCTCTAGAAAAAGAAGTGGTATATATTCAAATGACTACAACTGATAATCATGCAGGTATTCCCGATAGTACGCTCAACTTTAAACTTACAAAATTAACTCCTGAAATTTTGGAACTGATATATATGGATCGAGGAGGGATGAATACATTTACACGGATACAGTAGCTGGTGTTTGTTAGCACTAATTACTGTTGCTCAGTTTTGGTCAGATGTTGCTCGTTTGGTAATGGTACACATATTCAGTCGGCTTATAATGTATGAATAAAAATATACTTATCGGAGTGGTAGTCACAGCACTTGTCCTTGTTTTGGGATATGCAGCTTTTAAAAATAATCCAACTGACTTAGCTGTTATCGATACTACTACAAATACGCAGGGTACTTCTACATCTACTAATACAAATCCACCAAACACTACTCCACCTCCGACAACGACTACTCCTCGAGCAATAGCCGCGCCTTCTGTTGAAACAAATATCCAAGCAATAATCTCGAATTCAACAGCGCTGGTATCTGGAAAAATTACTCCAAACGGAGCACAGACTGCGTACTGGTATGACTATGGAACAAATACATCCATCACAAGTCATACGTCAAAACAAAATATTGGTAGTGGATATACACCTATTGCGGCGCCTACAAATATCATTTCGCTTAGTCCTAATACACAATACTATTTTCGTTTAATTGCTGAAAACAGTGTAGGTATCACAAGAGGTGAAGTACGATCATTTACTACAAATAATACGCCTGTAGTTTCAGGTAAGTTGCCAACATCACAAACAATTACTGCTACAAACATTACTCGTGGAAGTGTAAGTCTAAATGGTAAAATAAATTCAAATGGTACAGCTACAACTTGGTGGTTTGAATACGGAGAGAATACAGCATTTGGTAATCTCACAACTTTCGGAAATATAAATAGTGATCAAGTTACAACTTCAGTGACATCTGCAGTGTCAGGTCTAAAGCCATTCACAAAATATTATTTTAGAATCAACGCTCAAAACCAATTTGGTACAGTGAACGGTGCAGTATCAAGCTTTACAACAATGGGTCCTATTGATTTAGGTGCACCTATTATCAAGACAAACAATCCAACAAATATCAGTACTTCTTCTGTGACCATGAATGGAAGACTCGATCCAAATGATAGTAATACTACTTACTGGTTTGAATACAGTGATGAATCATTTGTAGGAGGCATAATCGGCACCATGACAGCTACTCAGACAATGAATGGAGCAGATGTGGCTATCGGTGTAAAGTCTGATGTAACTGGCCTACGAAAAAATACAAAGTATTACTATCGTATGGTTGCACGAAATGAGTTTGGAACAGTTGCGGGTGGAACTGTATCGTTTAAGACTAAATAATAACCAACATGCAAAACAATAATACAAACACAAATACAATTCTCATCGTTCTTCTGATTATAATTGTCGTAGCTTTAGGTACCTTTTGGTACAAAGGAATGGATGCAGAGCCAAAGGGTGAAGATAATGGTGCGTCACTCCAGATTGATTTAGGCGGGAAAAATGATACACAGTAGGTGGGGTAAATTTGGGTCACATCACATACTACTTGATAATATCTAATCTAGACTGGTAAGATATAGGTATGAAAAAATTCTTTCTAGTCCTGTTGGTTCTGGTTCTGCTGGTTGGGTTGACCGCTTACTACCAGCATCAGAAAAAGTGGTCATATCCAAACTATATTGATAATGAGCCTGTGATGGACAACCAAGTCAGTTACGGTGACTATAAAATTACTGATGCCACTTTAGAGAGTGTTACTGAGGATTCGGATGCTTACAAATTTGAGTCAAATATACGAGTGTTATGGAGTACTGGAGCAGTTACAAACCATACTCAGAAACTTGATGAAAGAGTGATGTCAGTTGAAGTTACAGATATCAACTTTGATGGGCGAGATGATCTTGAAATAGTTGTTAGTACTGGTGCATACAATATTGCTTCGTATTTTTACACATTTGATAGTGCTAAGGGCGAGTTTCTTGAATATATGAGTTTGGACGGAGCTGTATCACTAGATATAGAAAAAAGACAAATCGAGACTTTCTATAAAGGTAGGGGATTAGGAGATATGTACAGTATAGATAGGCATGTTTTTAGAAATAATATATGGCAGATCGTACAACAGGAGAGACAAGATATTGTAGATGACAGTCTCACAGAGGCAGGAGGTCCAACGTATTATATTAAGACTCTTGAAGATTTCGAGAATGGTACTTCGACTAAAAAAAACCTTACATACTACAAGGTCGAATCTTTAGATGAAGAGCCTTGGGATTTCATTGAGGTTTCAAAATCTGAGCTAGTGCAAAATGGAATTTTGAAGTAACACAGGATATGTCTCACTACACCTACATCCTCGAATGTGCTGACGATACACTATATGTGGGTTCTACGAACGATCTAGAAAAAAGGTTGCATCAACACAATAACCTTAAACAAGGTGCGCATTACACAAAGATTCGTAGACCTGTCGCGCTGGTGTATTCTGAAGCGTGTGAAAGTTTCAGTGTTGCGCGAAAGCGTGAAGCTGAACTAAAGCGACTGTCGAGAGCTGAGAAATTAGATTTGATTAAAAGTGGGACGGTGCGTGCTGCGAAAGCTCCCAAGAAGTCTCGTGTCAAAAATATTTCGGCGAAAGTTCACACTGCGAAAATTCCCGCAAAAAAGATTCCTTCAAAATACACAATCAACGCAAAAGTCTGGAAATGGGAAGAGGATATGGCTTGGTATTTTATCAATCTAGACACGGCACTTTCAGAAAAGATACGAGAATCACGAGGAAAAGGCATGGTCAAAATACAGGCACAGATTGGGAAGTCATCATGGAACACATCACTTCTGTATCACACCGAAGCTCGAACCTATTTGATAGCCATAAAGAAGCTTATTCGGAGGAAAGAACAACTCATTGAGGGGAGTGAAGTCAAGGTGAACTTTGCCCTAATATAATATATAATCGATATATGGATTTAGCTCTTATATCTACCTCAGGCTGGTTTCTTCCCGTTATTCTGAGTGCTGCACTTATCGATAGTATCAACCCGTGCGCATTTTCTATTCTCTTTTTGACCATTACATTTTTGTTTAGTCTGGAAAAAGACCGAAAGTTTATTTTGAAAGCTGGAGGACTATATGTGTTTGGAATTTTCTTAGTATATACACTCATTGGAGTAGGTCTTCTTCAGGTCCTCTCTATTTTAAATATTCCAAACGGCCTCGCCAAAGTTGGTGCGGTCATTCTCATTGCATATTGTGTGATCGGTATTATCAATGAGTTTTTTCCAAAGTTTCCAATCAAGCTCAAAATACCTGCAAGTTCACATCAAACTCTTGCAAAAGTAATTCATAAAGCATCAGTGCCCGCATCTTTTTTCCTCGGAGTGCTTGTTGGACTATTCGAATTCCCATGCACGGGCGGTCCATACCTATTTGTACTCGGTTTACTTCATGATCAGGCGAACTTCTGGAAAGGGTTTATGTATTTGGTAATTTACAATATTGTCTTTGTTGCACCTCTCATCGTGATTCTACTAGTGGCGGTCAACAAGGCGGTTCTCGAGAAGCTTGACCGATTGCGGAGACTTGAGACCAAGAAATCCCGTCTAGTACTGCTTCTAGTATTACTCGCAATCGCTATCTTTATCTTTAATTTATAAAATTTTGAACCGCGCATAAATCGCAAATTTACTAAACATAATTAACACATATGACAAACACATCCGAATCACACAAACCCGAGCTTCCAAAAAACTTTGAAGAACTCAAACAAAAAATTCAGGATTTCAAAGAAAATAGAGGCGTGGATCTTTCAACAGAAGAAGATCTTGCTATTGGAGTTATGAATCTCATTAGTCTTGAAGAGCACTTTTTCTTTACAGGGGCAAAGACTGCCAAAAATGAATACTACGATATGTTGTATGAAGTGCGAGAAATGCGAAAAGTTTTGCTTGCGCGAATGATTGATAAGACTGAAGGGGAAAGTTGGTGTATTTCGAAACATCTTCTCGCTACAACTATGCGACTCATGGAGGTTGGTACAAAGCTAAACTCTGATGGTAAAAAAGAAGAAGCACGACAGATGTTCGAATTTGCATTTAAGACATTCAATATGTTCTTTGCACTACGTCTCAAAATCATTTCTGCGCCAGATGTTG
>JAUPUG010000039.1 GCA_030917685.1 Patescibacteria group bacterium
ATGTGCCAGTTATCCTCATACTCGGCGGTTCACAAGGAGCTCAGATTATTAATGACTCAATTTTAAGCGCGTTACCAAATCTTGTTGATAGATATCAGATTATTCATCAAACTGGAAAGCGGAATTTTCAAGAGGTTTCCACAACAGCAAACGTAATCCTCGAAGGAAATCCACACATCGGTAGATATCACCCTTTTGATTATCTCAACACTCTTGCTATGCGAATGTCCGCAGGAGTAGCATCACTTGTCATTTCAAGAGGTGGTTCAACTATTTTCGAAATTGCTCTTTGGGGAATTCCATCTATCTTGATTCCTATTACTACTTCAAATGGCGACCACCAGCGAAAGAATTCATACAACTACGCACGAGATGGTGGCGCAATTATTATTGAAGAGGCAAACTTGAGTCCTGAAATTATCATCAACGAGCTCACACGAATACTCGGTAATCCCGCAACACAAGAAAAGATGCGACAAGGTGCAAAAAAGTTTGCGAGATTAGATTCAGCAACACTTATTGCAAAAGAAGTATTGAAGATTGCACTCAAACATGAAATTTAATTAATTATTGAATAAGTGCCGCGCCAAAAGGACTGTTGCGCGGCATGATTTCGCAAAACCATATGACAGAACGAACAGAACAACAGAAAAAGGTAGTTACACGATTTGCACCGAGTCCGACTGGGTTTATGCATGTGGGAGGAGTACGTACCGCTCTTTATGCATGGGCGCTTGCACGTCAAAATGGTGGAACATTTATCCTACGAATTGAAGACACTGACAAAGCTAGAGAAGTTCCTGGTTCAATCGAGCAGATAATTGAGTCACTCAAATGGGTTGGAATAACATGGGACGAAGGAGTTGATATTGGTGGACCATGCGGACCATACAAACAATCTGAAAGACTTGATACTTACCAAACATATGCAAAAATTCTCATAGGAAAGGGTCTAGCTTATGCAGATCCATATTCAAAAGAAGAATTGGATGCATTTCGAAAACAAGCCGAAGATGAAAAGCGACCTTTCTTGTACAGAAATCATAGACCTGAGAATCCACCAGCATGGGACGGAACTACACCTCTTAGACTAAAAACTCCGGAAATCAAATCGTATTCTTGGACTGATTTAGTTCGTGGAGAACTTAGCGCAGGCCCAGAGGCGCTCGACGACTTTATCCTCATGAAGAGTGACGGATATCCGACATACAACTTCGCTCATATCATTGACGACCTGTTGATGGGAGTGACTCATATATTTAGATCTGATGAGTTCATATCTTCTATTCCAAATTATCTTTCACTATATAGCGCTCTCGGAATAGAGCATCCTCATTTTGCAATTCTTCCTCCAATCATGTCTCCAGAAGGAAAAAAGAAACTCGGTAAAAGAGACGGGGCGAAAGATTTACTCGATTACAGAAAGGAAGGATATCTTCCTGATGCAATGATGAACTTCTTAGCTTTTATTGGATGGAATCCTGGAGATGAGAGAGAGGTATTTACCCCTGCTCAGTTCATAGAAGCTTTTAAGATTGAAGGAATTCAAAGAGCAGGAGCAAAACTTAATGAAGAGAAGTTGGACTGGCTCAACAAAGAACACATCAAGCTGATGAGTGATGCGGATTTTAAAGCTAAAGCAATTAGTTATATGTCTGATGCATTAAAGAGTCTACCAACTTTCAATGCACGAATTGATGCTGTATTGCCAATCATAAAAGAAAGAATCAATAAATTTGGTGATATCGCTGAGATGGAAACTGCAAATGACCTTCAGTATTTCTTCACAGATTCTTCATATGAATCTGCTTTACTACTATGTGCTCCGAAACAGCGAAAAGGGAAGGAGAGTATGACTGTCACTGATCTCGTGCCTGTCTACGAGAACCTCAAGACTCTCATTGAAAGTATGTCAGTATTCACACCTGATGCTGTCAAAGAAGTGCTTTGGCCATACGCAGAGCAAGAAGGTAGAGGTTTAGTCTTGTGGGCACTACGTACAGCACTTTCAGGAAAAGAGCGATCACCGGATCCATTTACTCTTGTATCAATATTTGGAAAAGAAGAAGCAATTCGACGAATCAATATCGCAATACAAAAGATACATGAATCAGCTCAATAATACATACAAAAAAATACGTAAAAATGTTCCCGCACTTTTGTCTGGAATATTCTGTACAGTATGTACAATGGCTCTAATCGGCACAGCCGGATTCATATATCCAAACACTCCATTCGCAGTGCAGATTGCACAAGCAGAGACTATTGATGAACTTCAAAAGAAAATTGAGGAGAGAAGTAGAAACATCGAACAACTAAATAAGGAGATTCAGACATATTCAGAACTTACAGACAAAACAAGTAAGGAGGCTTTGTCATTGCAAAAAGTCATCAAGGATCTTGAGCAGAACGCAAAGATTATGGATTTGGACATCAAAAGACTTCGACAAAAAATTGAAGTGGCAAATCTTGATATTAAAAGACTTGATATCAATATAGATGAATCAGAAGAAAAAATCTCTGGACTCCAAGACGGTATTGCTTCTAGTGTGCGTGAGATTCAAAGAACTGAAAATTTTAGTTTCATTGAGAATATTCTTGGTCAAAGAAACCTCACAGATTTTCTAAGTGAAATTGATAGTCAACTTACATTCAACGGAGCTATTCAAAATAGAATCACCCTCGTACGTGGTGAAAAACAAAAACTTGAAACAAATAAAAATACTCAAGAAACGAAGAAGAAAGATCTAGTAAAAATGCAGGCAGAGCTTTCTGATAAGAAAAAGGCTGTCGAATATACGAAGTCTGAACAAAGTAAAGTACTAAAAGAGACAAAGAATCAAGAAAAAACATTTCAACAAATTCTTAAGGATAAACTTGCGCAAAAAGCCTCTTTTGAAAAAGAAATTTTCGAGTTTGAATCAAAAATTAAATACACATTGAACCCATCAAGTATTCCAAAAACTGGTTCAACAGTACTCTCATGGCCAGTGGAAAAAGTTCGTATTACACAACGATTCGGTAAGTCAGTTGCAGCAAAACGTCTGTATGTGTCAGGCTCACACAATGGTATGGACTTCGGCGTACCAATAGGTACAAAAATCATGGCAGCGGCAGGAGGTACAGTGCTTGGGGTAGGAGACACCGATGTTGCCTGTAAAGGGGTCTCATTTGGACGCTGGGTGTTCATTCGGCATGATAATGGGCTTTCATCTATCTATGCCCATTTGTCTGTTATAAGCGCAACAGAGGGGCAGAGAGTTGAGACTGGAGAGACAATAGGCTACTCAGGAAATACAGGCTACTCAACCGGTCCGCACCTTCACCTCGGAGTCTATGCTTCTGATGCTATCAAAGTAGAAAATCGACCAAGTGTAAGTTGTCGAGGAAAAATCCTTCGAATGCCAATTGCACCTATCGAGGCATATCTAGATCCGATGGCGTATTTACCGGCTATTTAGACTTATACAAAGCCTTATTTTCTGTTACACTGTGAGCATATATTATGTGTGGAATCGCAGGAATACTAGGCAAACCAGAAAAGACAAGTGCAACTATTGATAAAATGGTTGATGTAATTACTCACCGTGGTCCGGACGATCGAGGTGTACTTGTGGAAAAAGATTTTGCATTTGGTATGCGACGACTTTCTATTATTGACCTTGGAGGCGGTCATCAACCTATCTCAAATGAAGATGACACTGTGACTGTAGTATTCAATGGTGAAATTTACAATCATCGGGAACTTCGACCAGAGCTTATAGCACTTGGTCATACTTTTAAAACTGATAGTGACACTGAAGGACTCGTTCATCTGTATGAGCAGTATGGTCCTGATATGCTCCGTAAGCTTCGAGGTATGTTTGGGTTTTGTATTTTTGATAAAAAGAAAAATCAGCTGTTTATTGCGCGAGACTTTTTTGGTATTAAGCCAATATATTATCGAGTTGAAAATAAAACTACACAAAAAATTGTAAGTTTTGGCTCAGAGATTAAAAGTCTTTTGGAGGATAAAAAGTACAAGCCAACTGTAAATGACAATGCGGTATACAACTACTTGGCATATCAATACAACCCACTTGAGGAGACTATGTTCACTGATATATACCGACTCATGCCAGGCCACTATATGATAGTGAATCTAGAAGATAATTCTTTTAAAATTGAACCGTACTGGCATTATCATTTTAATGATAAACATGTCTGGCCGACAACTGATGTCGATAGTAAAAACATAGTAATAAAACAGGAGGGATCAGAAACTGATGCTACATATTACCAATCAGAAAATGAAATCAACCTTGCAAAAGAGGTACGTAAAGTTGTCGAAGATTCTGTAGCACACCATCTCATTGCTGATGTACCAGTTGGATCATTTCTCTCTGGTGGAGTTGATAGTGGAATCATAGTTACCACAGTTCAAAACCTGCGGAAAAAAGCTGGTGCACCAAGTGTAGACACATTCACAATTGGTTTCGATCACGTGAGTGAACACACCGAAGCAAGACAAGTATCTGATGCCGTTGGATCAAACCACACTGAAATACAAGTTGATTTTGATGAATACTTCAAAGAGCTACCAAAAATTGCATGGCATTTTGATGAACCTGTTGCTGACCCATCAGCAGTAGCTTTGTATTTCCTTGCACGAGAAGCTCGTAAAAAAGTGAAAGTCGTTTTGTCAGGAGAGGGAGCTGACGAACTTTTTGGTGGATACAATATTTACCGAGAACCGTTTGCGACATCTTTCATTTCGAAGCTGCCTTCATTCATTAAAACACTTTTCATCAAACCTCTACTATTGATGCCTTTCAATTTTTACGGAAAAAATTATATTTACCGATCACTTACACCACTTCGAGATAGATATATTGGTAATGCAAATATATTTAAAAAAGCAGAACAGGAAAAGTTGTGGAAAGGTTATGAGACAAGCGACACATCTCCACAGCGAATGGATATGTATCCATACTACGATGTTGTACAGGACCAAAGTGACTCAAGAAAGATGCAGTATATTGACTTAAACTTCTGGCTGCCAGGAGACATCCTGGCAAAAGCAGACAAGATGACTATGGCCCACTCACTTGAACTCCGAGTACCATTCTTGGATATTGAAGTTGCAAAAATATCAGCGCGAATACCAGAGATTTTCAAATACAAGAACGGAACAACAAAATACATACTGCGAAAAGCTTTTGAATCTATTCTCCCTAAGACAACAGCAAATCGGAAAAAACTTGGTTTCCCAACACCTATAAAACAGTGGCTCAAGAAACAACCTGAGCAGGTGATGAACCTCATAAAAGAAAATGCATACATTCAGGAGAAGTTTGATATGACATATATCGAACAACTTGAAAGTGAACATATCTCAGGTAAAAAAGATAATGCACGCAAGATATATATTCTATTGATGTTTGCGCTATGGTATAATACTTTTATTCCACACAAGAAGCACAGCAATAAAAAGAGGGTATAATCAAATCAATAACCAGATGAATAAGACACAAACACAACAAGGAGGATTTCTACAAATAATTGTCGCAATTATTATAGCTCTCGTCATCTTGAATGTACTTGGCATAAATTTAAGTGAAGTACTTGCAAAGCCTTGGGTTCGTGAATTTGGAGCATACATTGTCAGCCTAATGCGAATCGTATGGCAAGACATATTACTCATCATTGCTTTCTTTAAAGATTTAGCCGCTTAATCATCTGACACAAATTTTTAAGTTGAATCCACCAGCAGTCCCTATTTATTCCAACTAATCAAACTACCCATATGACTGACCCAAAAAATAAGAAAGGCTTTCACATTGCCCTCGAACAAGAAACTGTTTCAAACTCAGATTTTAGACGAGTGCTCTATACAAATGAGCAACTTCAGCTTGTACTCATGTCTCTTAAGCCTGGCGAAGAAATAGGTCTCGAAACTCATCCTGACAATGATCAGTTTTTTAGATTTGATGCAGGGCAGGGAAGGGTGGTTATCAATTCGGCTGAATATGAAGTTACTGATGGAGATGCAATTATTGTTCCAAAAGGTGCAGAGCACAATGTTATCAACACATCAGATAGTGCAAACGGTGGAGAAGACCTCAAATTTTATACCATTTATGCGCCAGCTCACCACAAAGATGGAGTTATCCGAGCAACCCGTGCTGAAGCTGTAGATCCTGCAAATGATGAAGATTTCGATGGCGTGACGAGTGAGTAATATCTGAATCTAAATAACAACTAGTAAGATCTCTCGAATTGACCTTCTCGGCAATTAAGATAATCAGTAAAAACGCCTTTGTAGGTATAAAACTTACCTGTATCCTTGTCGGTAAACTCTTCAGTGCATTGAGTCTCGGTTTTTTTGATCGTATCCTTATAAACAATCACACAACTGTCATTATCTGCATCATATCTCCAACTTCTCACATTATTAAATTTTGAAGATTCTTGTTTATACACACTCAAACATGCATCTTTTTGGCTCGCTACATAAATTCTATCTTTATTATCCTTCTCCGTTTTTACTTTTGTCATTTCAATCTCATTTCTATCATCTAGATATCCCTTGACCAATAGGAGGGCGGTGGTCGAGAAAATCACGAAGATAAATATTCCCAATATGGCTATATGTTTAGGTGTAAAGTATTTTGACATTGAAATATATGTTATATCGTTAACCACAAAATCGCAACATGACTTTGTAATTAAGTTTAAGTATAACTCCATCAGAGTCAACGCGATAGGTAGTGACACAAGAACGTTCGTTCTATATAATAAAGAGACATGATCAAGAATTTATCTTCTAAAGCGAGCGGTGCAAATCCACGTACTGCATCCTCACCAGACCTCAATGCATCAGTTAATAAAATATATTCTTTTTTTAACAAAAATGGACGCATGCCGTCATACTCAGAAATCTGTAGTTTATGCAAAATAAATTCTAAAAATACCGCACACAATTTAGTCAAAAAACTCAGCGCGATTGGCAAGCTAAAAACTGATTCAAAAGGAAAGATCATTGCAACAGAAACAAAGTTGGGTATCACTCAAAGTCTAGAAATAGATAGAAACAGTTCAAGGTCTGCTCAGCAGCATGAAAGTACTAAACAAGAATCACCCCTCATACTCCTCGGACTCGTTGAAGCAGGATTTCCAACACCAAGTGAAGAAACTCTTCATGAAAATATATCTCTCGACGACTGGGTTATAGACAAAAAAGAAGCTAGCTTTATGCTCAAAGTTAAAGGCGACTCAATGCGAGACGCTGGAATACTTGATGGCGATATGGTTATAGTCGAGCGAACCTCTTCACCTAAAGTCGGGCAGATTGTAGTAGCCGAAGTAGATGGATCCTACACTATGAAATATTTACAAAAAGATTCTGCCGGACGCATGTACCTTGAACCAGCAAACTCTGACTTCAAATCAATATATCCGAAAGAAGATTTACGAATCAATGCAGTGGTTAAAGCTGTGGTCCGTAAATATAGGTAAGCGCAGCAAGTAGGTGCAGACACGACTCAACTACACAAATGAAAAGCAAAACCAAAATCTTACATGTCGATGGCGACAACTTTTTCGTATCGTGTGAACTGGCGCGTTTTCCTCACCTCAAAGGTAAGCCTGTTATCGTCGGTGAAGAACGCGGTATAGCATCTGCAATGTCATATGAAGCTAAAAAACTCGGAGTACATCGTGGTATGCCTGTATTTGAAATACGAAAACAATTTCCACAAGTCACAATACTCCCATCACATTTTGAGCTCTATGAACAATACGCTTTGAAACTATATCAAGTACTTTGCAAATATTCTGACACTGTTGAGCGATACAGTATCGATGAATGTTTTGCTCTTATAGATGAATCAGAGATTGAGAAATATGAACAAGATAAACGTGAAGACTTCGGAGACTCCTCCAAATCGACAAAACTGAGCCTACTAGAAACTATTAAACAAGAAGCTGAGTCTTGCTTGGGTATTACACTTTCATTCGGACTAGCCGACACCAAAACATTGGCAAAGATAGGTTCAAAGTACAATAAGCCAAGTGGTTGCGTCACTATCGCCGAGCAAGACCGTATACGGTTTTTAAAAGAGACTGATGTAGGAAGTGTCTGGGGAATCGGCAGAGCTATAAGTGCCAGTCTTACCTCATATAATATTAAAACTGCATACGATTTTATTTCACTCGACCCAACATTTGTTAAAAAGAACTTTGGAGAGGGGACATTGGCTACTTGGCACGAACTTCGCGGTGAAAGATATTTAGAAGTAAGCGGGTATGGAGAATCTAGTCATACACCTAAGTCGCTACAATCTACGCGATCATTTGGCAAAAGCTTCGATATACATTCAAGAAGACTCGCTGACGGTTCTCTTCAGACACCTAGAGAACGTTCGTTCTTTTTATCAGAACTCTCGAATCATGCAGAATCTTTGTGCGCTCGATTACGTTTTCACAAACTCAAAACCAACAAACTTAGTTTCTTTCTTAAGAAAAATACGCTCGCTAACAAATACATCAGCCGTGAAGTTGAAATCGGATTTTACACGAACAACGCAAGTGATTTGTGCAAAGCGATTAATAAAGTCTGTGAAGAGATTTTTGATGCAATAGATACTCAGCTTGATACTCAACTTCAAGCTCACGATACCAAATATAACGGCTCCGACCTAGGCTTATATACTAGTCGTGACAACTCATATAACGCACAAAATTCCACACAAAACTTTGGCTTCAAAATCAAAGCTACGGGTATATCTATATACCAGCTTAAGCCCGTACAAGCCATACAAGACGACCTATTTGCCACACAAAGCACCTTGGATAGCAAAAGGCAATATACCGAGGCCGTAGATTCGCTTATAAGCCGTGTTGGAGCTGACTCTATATACTTATGCTCAAG
>JAUPUG010000040.1 GCA_030917685.1 Patescibacteria group bacterium
AATTGATTATTGACTCGGTTGGTAGTTTTGGTCTTGGACGATCGGCGTACCTTGAAGCCCTACAAGGTGCTGGAGTAAAGGTAAAATTTTTTAATTGGATGCTCCCCTTCTCAAAAAACAGCAGGACGCTCTGGTATTTTAGAAACCATCGTCGACTCATTATTATTGATCGACAGACCATGATTACTGGAGGAACTTGTATTGGAAAACGTATGGAAGACTGGCGTGAGACACAAATAAAGATTGAAGGTCCCGTAGTACAGCAAGCTGTTACCGTATTTGATCAGACATGGAAAAAAGTATACAAGAAACACACTCGAAGTCTCGGCACTCAATACAAAAGTGGGTTAGACAGTTTCTCATATATTACCCATGCCCCACTTCTTGGAGAAAGACATGTGTATTATCGACTCATTGATGCGATACGACAGGCGCGAAAAAACATTTATCTAACCACTCCATATTTTCTTCCTGACCATAGACTGCAACGAGTTCTAGTACTTGCCGCAAAGCGTGGTGTTGATGTACGAGTCCTTATACCAGCTACAGGAGACCATAAAATAGTTCAGATTGGCTCTGAATCGTATTTCGAGTTCTTACTTAGTAAGGGTGTGAGAATTTTTAGATATACACCATCCATGATTCATGCGAAGACTGCATTAGTAGATACTGACTGGGCAATGATTGGAACAATGAATTTAGATAACGTAAGTCTTCGATACAACTTTGAGTCAGCCATAGTAACCACCAACCCACTATGTATCGACGAACTTCGTGGACACTTTATGCATGATTTAAAATCCACCACAGAGGTTCGGCCAGAAGAATGGAAAAAACGTTCATCAGTACGGAGATTCAAAGAGTTACTTGTGTGGCCTATTAGAAAGTTTTTGTAGAGATTTTTTATAGTGGTTTTTTACAAAGTCTTAGTCTACAGCGTTTTCAAGAGGTATACGTGCATTTTCCCAAAAATGTGTTACTATATCCCGTATTATATAGATACATTAAATTTAATTGGTAAACGGGGCACCGTTTATACCATTACCCACTACATTGGCGATACCATCAGTAAGAATCAACAACCAAATACGAGGAACAGAACTCCGAATTATCGGACCTAAAGGTGAAAACCTAGGGGTAATGTCTGTTGCCGAAGCTCTCAAAATTGCAAAGGAAAACTCATTAGACCTAATAGAAATCTCACCAAAAGCCGTTCCCCCTGTTGCAAAAATAGCAGATTATGGTAAATTTCAGTACGACGAAAACAAGAAGCAAAAGGTTGCAAAAGCCAATGCCAAAACTTACGAAGTCAAAAGTCTCCAAGTAAAGATAGGTACAGGAGAGCACGATCTTATTCTAAAGGCTAAAAAAGCTTCAGAATGGCTCGGAGAGGGTCATCGAATCAAGATGGACCTCTTTCTCCCAGGACGTACTAAGTACCTCGATGAGAATTTTCTCAAAGATCGTATGGAAAGACTCCTTCGTCTGGTAAGTGTCGATTTCAAAATCGCCGAACCAGCAAAGAAGAGTCCTAAAGGTATGACTGTAGTTATCGAGAAGAAGTAGGTATGCGACGCGTTTTACGCGACTCATCTACCCTCTCACAAAGAGACAATTTATTAGACAACAAGGCACTATAAGCTCTATGCTTACGCATAGGCGCCTCGCGTTAACAAAGCAAATCAAATAAGATGAAAACAAACAAATCTTTTTCGAAGCGAATTAAGGTTACTAAAAACGGTAAACTTATGGCTCGAAAAGCAGGACATAACCACTTCAACGCCAAAGAAAGTGGACGAACACAAATGGCAAAGCGTCGATCTTCACCAATCGTAATGACACAGCGAGACAAGCGACGATATTTCGCACAGTCTTCAATCTAGTCATTATCCCCTTATCTAATCTAACTACATAAAAACATGGTACGAGTAAAAAAAGGTGTTAATGCACTAAAAACAAGACGAAATATTTTAAAAGCTGCTAAAGGTTTCCGAGGACCACGAAGTACAAAGGAAAAACTAGCTTACGAACAGCTCTCACACTCATACGCAGCAGCATTTGCTCACCGACGAGACAAGAAGGGTGACTTCCGACGACTCTGGAATGTTCGAATCAACGCAGCTCTCCGACCTCTTGGACAGACATACAGTAAGTTTATTGGAGCTATGAAGAAAAAAGGAATGGAAGTAGATCGAAAGACTCTTTCAGACCTCGCTCAGAACTCTCCAGCTTCATTCGAACGATTGGTAAAACAGGTTACAGCGTAAGTATAGACTGTAAAAACTAGACGGGGATATTCAAAGCGTAAAAAATACCACCATACAGAGGGTGGTATTTTTACTTATTTACACAGCACTTTCATTAGTGTTTAGGCGTCCAATAAGATCCTCTAAATGTTCATCTTCTTCAGGATACTCAATAATATATTTTTTTAATTCAACTCTATTAAGAAATCCCTGCTTTGGATTAAAATTCGCTCTTGATGGAGACATCTTTAGTCTATTATTAAATAAATCTCGTTCAGTTCCATTTATTTCAGCTAATCGAAGCTCTATCGTGTTACAAATTCTATAAGCGACCATCTTTACGAAATCAATATCGATAAATTCATCCACTTGAGTCTTTTGGATTACATAATCGACTACATTATCAAAACTAACTTTATACTCATCTGTTACACAATACGCATAATAACTTGTATCAATAAATTGTTCTGTCGTTTGCGACTCGATTTTAAAGGGGAATTTAAGTTGCTCGACATCGTCAGATGAAAGATAATCATCAATAATATGCGAAATCATGTTCACTAAATTATCGATATTTTCAGGACTCTGCAACTGCTCTTTTTTCTTATTTAATTCTAGCATTTTATCTCGGTGCTCGTCTGATTTCCAAGACCACGTAATGCCATCCTCGACTGATTCTTGATTGCCGGATTCACCTATCGTCTTTTCCGTTGTATGTTCAGAAGTTTGAAGCTTTTCCTCATCTCCACCAAATGCTTCATAAACATTCATCACAAAGCTTAATGGAACATGTGCACATGCGGCGACTGAGTGTAGATCCACTACATCTTTTCTCATTTCTCTTTTTATAAAGAAGAATGTCCTCCAAACGGCTTCTTGCTGCGGCCTTTCAAGAGTATTAGCACTTGCGATCTTCTTTAATTCTTCAGGACTCAGACCGTAATCTTCTGAGACTCGTTGGATGATTTCTTCTGGAATTTCAATTTTTCCGTCTTCGTCTCTATAATTATGAGCCAGACTACGCATCACACCACGCAAGTGCTCACTTCTCTTTATAGATGGATCATGTCTTGTGGGACTATCTAGATCTTCATTCAAATCGCTATTTAATTCATTCGGATTTTCGTAAAATTTCATGAATTGATTATATCAGAAACTTTAAAACACCGTATTCTCCTTTGCACTATCTACCCCATCATAGTTCTTGTATCCTCGAAGCAACTTTCTATCTTCTGCAACAAGTTGTAAGAGTTTAGCAACAAGTCTCTGTGGGTTATCATCAAAGACAATTTTCTTGTTTGGACGATGACTCTTTTCAATCATCAGTTTGATAATGTCATCTGTCTCCCATTTACCATCCCCCATCAAAATACCAATAGGTTTCTGATCTTCAAATGAAATAGTGAATTCATGGTATGTACCAATACGTCCTGGACCGATGATGATAGCGTCGCATGAACGAGTAAAGAGAAGATCTCGCCCGCTGTAGCCGAAGCCTGTATAAGTAATGAAGTCCATATTCTCGAGTGGAAGTCGGTATACCTCAGTGTGTTCACGTACTGATGCTGCAGGAGAAAGTCCTACTGATACTCCACACATTTCTTTACATCCTACCGCAGCCCAATATGGAAAACCTGTAGTGGCTCCCGACATCATAATCGAACCCTGACGCGCGATTTCTCTACCTACCTCTTTCGCTATCTCATAAGATTCTTCTCCTAAAAATCCCATATCGGCAGCCCCTGATACTCCAATCTTTGGAATGAGATAATTTCTTGTGTTATTTGTGTTTAAGCAGACAGGACCCATAGTTTTTAATTTAATTTGATACTAGATTAATATGTTCAACTCGCTTCACATATTATAGCAGATAAATTTTAATATTCTTAAAGATTTACTAAATTATCAGCGCAGAAAACGCGCTTTTTACATAATTACAACTGAACTTTTCCTTTTGGAACTCTTCCTTCGAATACATCAATAATATTTTGCGCAGCAAGTACTGCCATTTCATCACGGGCACTCTTTCGAGCTGATGCAATGTGCGGAGTAAGTACTACATTTGGGAGTTTTGCGAGACCTTTTGCGAGTTTTGGCTCAAATTCAAATACATCAATACCAGCACCTGCAATAGTTCCCTTCTTGAGAGCTTCAACTAGTGCCACCTCGTCTACGACAGGGCCACGTGCAGTGTTTATAAGGATTGCAGAAGGCTTCATCATCTTGAGTGTCTTCTCATTAATCATATGCTTTGTAGACGGAAGGAGTGGAACGTGAAGACTAACAATGTCAGCCTTTTGGTAAATCTCTTCGGGTGTAGCGCAAAATACCGCACCATACTCCTTTTCTAGAGTCTCATTTCGCTTTACGTCGTAGTACAGAACTGGCATATCAAATCCTTTTCCAAGATGTTTCGCTACTCGCTCTCCAATATGTCCCGCACCAAGAATTCCGACTGTTTTACCAGAAAGATCAGAACCGATAAATATCATTGGGTCCCATCCTTTATATTTTCCAGCTCGAACATATGAGTCAGCCTCAACGAGTCGAGTAGTAAGTGCAAAAATCATAGCCACTGTATGCTCAGCGATACAGTCACTAAAAGCACCAGGGGTGTTTGTAACCTCTACTCCTCTTTTTTGTGCATCTGCAAGGACAATATTGTTATACCCCACAGCGTAGTTTGAGACGATTTGAAGTTGAGAACCTACAGCATCGAGCAAAGTTCCATCAACAGGATCAGTTAGGAGTGTAAGAACAGCATCATACTGCACACCTCGTTTGTTTTGTTTTTTGAAAAATGAGACGAGCTCTTTGTTTGTTGGCGGTGTCTTATACTTCCCCATCTCAACTTCATATCCCTTATCAGCTAGCATTTTAAAGGCAATTTCTGGAATTCTTCGTGTGACAAATATTTTTTTCATTTCAGTATGTTTATTATTTGCGAAAACTTGAGCCCGCGCATCTTTATTTAAAATTTAATAATTCTTAAGGCATCCAAATCTCTTCCATTGAGACAACCTCTGCTCTGGTCACGGCGCCAGTACTATCTTCGACAGCCCGTATATTGATCATCATAACAGGTGACCATCTATATGTATCGTCGCCATCATGAGAAAGGATTCTATTGTATGAACTCGCTAGGTCAGAGAGAGTAGTTGAAGCATTCGTTTTAGGACTGAGAGAAAATGCATATATTTTATTACCCCTCACAGTTAGATTTCTTGGCTTTAAGCCAATTTTGGTTCCATCATTGTAATACACAGCTATTCCTGCTTTTTCAGACAAAGGCATTGCGATAGTCGTAGTACTGACATTCCAACCAACTTCACCATTTGGAGCCTCACAATTTCGAGAGAGACCTACATCATAAGAACGGAATACGCATTCTAAAAGAGATACTCGATCTGCTGGGTCAATATTCACCCATAATTTTCCATCTTTTTCGAAAATATTCTGAATGATACCTCGAACTTCTCCCTCAAGAGCTCCGTCACCAATATCAATCTTTGGCAGAGCAACTTCATCTTTTTTAACAGAGACAATCGGAGCTTGAGACAACAGGACAGTTTGACTCGTCCCTGCGTCTACAGCAAGCTGATATTGAGTTCCGATATAAAAAGTGAGTACAGGCAAAACTGCAATAAAGAAAATTATAGAGAGGAGTTTTGAGTACCAAGTAACTACATTAAATTGCATATGAACAGTATATCAAAAAATTCTAAAAATTCAGAAATTACTTCTTAACAATCATAATCAGTCCATCCCACGCCGGTACAAAAGAAGCGGTAAACCATTCATTGTTACCGTATTCTTTAAAAACCCATGCATTAAAATTTCTCATGTGAGTTGCACTATTATCATGAGGCTTTTCATATTGAACCAAACCTTTCCAAAGTGTGTTGTCTATTAAGATAGTTCCTCCTGGTTTCAGAAGACGAAGCGACTGTTCAACATAGTGTGTGTAATTTTCTTTATCAGCGTCAATGAAGATAGCATCAAAAAATTCTAAAGATGGCGCATCAGAAGTAAGTTTTTCGAGTACTTTTTTAGCTTCGCCAAATTCAAAGTGAATCTTTTCCTCAATTCCCATAGCTTGCCAAAAACGTCGTGCAGCTGGCATTGGGCGAGAATCCTCATCACAAGAAAACACCAGACCTCCATCCTGCAGACCTCGTGCAATGAATGCTGTACTAAAGCCTTTGAATGTTCCAATCTCTAGTACATGTTTAGCCTTTATTGATCTCATAAAAACCTCTAGAAATCGAGCTTGCGTAAGTGGCACACTGAGGTATGAACGTTCACCTTTTTGTGAAGCGCGGATAATAAAATTTGTCTCTGCAGTCTCCGACAATCTAATCAAAGAATCAATATATTCTTTGACGTCACCCTTTATATCTACATGTCCATCATTTGAACGAGAAATCATATATTTAAAATCTCGACGAATAGCGTGAGGGTGAAGCCTCTTATACAGTCGCACCAGTTTAACTTTAGAGACAAAAAAGACTTGTTTAATTTTCTTTAGGAATTTCTGCATATAAGGGATTTAGGGAGATTAGGATAATAACACAACTACAGTGTGAAGGACATACAATACTAGGATCAAACCTATTCTAGAACTATAGTATCCCCTTCTTCAGGATGAACCGCGTTGATACCTAGATAATCACGAATACGCTGAGCCAAGAAGAGTGAAGATTTTGTCTCACCCATTACTACAAACACCTTGCGGAGTGTTTCTGCTGATTGTTCTACAAACTCGACAAGATGATCTGAATCTTTATGTGAAGAATAGCCATCAATCTTTTCGAGTTTTGCACGAACAGCTACTCGATTACCCATTATTTCAACTTCACTTGCACCCTCTTGGATCATTCTACCCATAGTTCCTACTGCTTGGTATCCGATAAACACAATAGTGTTCCGTGGGTCGCCGAGATAATTGAGCTCGTGGTGCTGGATTCTACCACCATTCGACATACCTGAACCTGCCATAATAATTTTTGGGCCTTGTTCCCTTACTATCGCTTTAGATTCTTCTGCATTTTGAATCACATGTAATCCAGGGAATGAAAAGATATCGTGATGGTGACCTTTGTGTGCATCGGCTTGTGCTGATTGATTGAAATCAGCAATCATAGTCTTGTAAATATCGGTGAGTTTAATAGCGAGTGGAGAATCGAGATATGTATTAGTGCGAGGAAGTTTATGTTCATCAAAAAGTTTATGAATTTCAAAAAGCATTTCTTGAGCTTTTTCGAGTGAAAATATTGGCATCAAAAGTACACCTCCCTTCTCATGATTTTCTTTAATAACCGACGCGAGTTTATCAAGTCGATGTGCTCTGTCCTCGTGATTTTTATCACCATACACACTTTCCATGAGAATATAGTCAGCATCAGTAACTGGCTCAGTATCTTTGAGAAGTGGCGTTGGACTATTTCCAAGATCTCCGGTAAATACAATCTTTCGCTTTTTATCTTCACCTTCTGCTGTATAAGTAAGCTCAAACATACATGAACCGAGAACATGTCCTGAATCTTTTAGATATACAGAATATCCTGGTGAAAGTTGATGGTGTTGATGATATGGGATAGTCTGCCAAAGCTTAAATGCTTGAACCACGTCTTCATCTTCATACAGAGGAGGAAGACCATTTCGTAGAGCCGCCTGAGTAGTGAGTTTGAGAGCATCAGCAAGCATAACTACCGCAAGCTTCTTTGTCTCAGGTGTTGAATAGATAATGCCTTTGAAACCATCCCGTACAAGCTTTGGGACTCTACCAATGTGATCCATGTGTGCGTGTGTAATAAGGAGTACTTCAGCATTGACTGGGTTATATAAAAAGTCTTTATGGTTGTTGGTCTCTGCATCATGAGTACCCTGCTCTAGTCCACAATCAACTAGTACTGAGAAATTTTTTGAGCTATCACTTCCAGCGTCGCTTACTCCTCCACCACTAGCTGTACTGCCACCCACAAGCGGACCAGTAAGCAAAAAGTTTGCACCAGTTACTGATCCTACTCCACCACAAAAAGTCAGTTTGAGTTTTTCAATTTTAGAACCACTTATTTTTGATTTGGTATTTTTTTCCATATGTATATTGATATAAATCCGCCTATCGTGTCATCTATTAAATCTTTTATGGTATCTATCCAGTAACGAGTACTGAGTGCATCCACCTTATACAGTAACTCAAGAACCTCCCAGCCAACCCCAACGATCATCACACCTATTAATAAGTTTTTTATACTCTCAGGTAGTCGTGTAATACGTAAAAATACAAATGTAAAAAGGCCTGCCATGATTCCTCCGAGGATATGCATAGGAATATCTACCCATCGGTATGTCCAATATAGGTATAATTCATGAGCTATTTTGTGCAAAAGTATTACAAACGCTGCAAAAGCAAGTGCAAAGTAAAATCGTTGTCTATTACTCATAGAAACATTATACCCTATTTGAAAAATCTCCGAGATATATACTTATAGGTTTCATTTGTGGTCAAATACAAGAATAGAATTGTCACTATAATTGCTATTGAAGAAGGCGCCAATTGAACCAAATGGAATGTTTTCGCGACGAAAGGGATAAATGGCAAAGAAATAGCTATACATGCACAAACAATGAGACCGGTCGCAAGTTGCTTTGATATCTTTTGAGCGGACCACATTGAACTCGTGCTTCGAAGCGACAAAACTAGGGCAAGCTCACAGAGTACACTAAACACAAACCATCCTGTTCTTAGCACAGATAGGTCTTGATCTTTGAAAACAAAGAAGTAAACCATGTCGAATACCGTACTGATAAGGGCGAAGATAGTAACCTGCCTGAAAAACTCCTTGGCTGAATGATCAATCGGTTTTGTATAATCAATTTTAGAGAGACGATCTGTAACTAGAAGTAACAAAGGTACGTCAGTTAGCAAGTTGTTTAAAAGAATTTGAACAGGAAGCATTGGTATGTCAGTCCAAAGTAATGCGACAGCAGTTAATGAAAAGAGGGTTCCCAAATTTCCAGCGAGAGTACAGAGCAAATACGTGTAAATATGTGCATACACCCTTCTACTCATTTGTATCGCGTGAATAATAGGATTCAAACTTTTTTCCATGAGAAGCACATCTGCTGACTGACGAGCAACATCACTCGCATTGTATACAACCATCCCCACATCAGCTCTCTTTAGCGCCAAAGCATCATTTATTCCCTCTCCCAAGAATCCTACTGGACCATGCTTTTCATGCATATCTATTAGTGCAAGCTTGTGATCAGGATGACATCGAGCATATATTGTATCTCGATTAAAATCTTCTTCATTCAATTTATTAATGTTAACTTCATCGAGTGAACATACTTGATTAGGTTCTATACTTCGATCCAATTCTTTCCCAACATATAGAGCGACACGAGGTGAGTCTCCTGTTAGAACCTTAACTGAGATACCCATTCCGAGAGCTGCATGATACGAGTGTGAAGCATCAGGTTTAAGAGGGTCTTCGAAAATATATAGACCTTCAAATACATATTCTTCTGCACTATCGACACCATTGGTAGAACCCTCTCCTTTGTTGGTTTTTTTCCTTGAAGCAAATGCTATAACTCGAAGACCCTGATTCTCATACGAGGCATGTGTATCTTCATATTTTTGAATATCACCTATTGTAAGTCCCTTGCATTCATTTCGGACCGCTGTGAATTGCCCTCTAATAACATCAATGTCATCAAATGAAAAGACTGCATAACCAAGACTAGATTTAAACGGGGTAACGTCTGGCTTTGCGATTTGACCAGAAATTGCCGTATTATTTTTTTCCTTTGAGGCCTCGTCTTCGTCTCGTTTTTCATTTGCTTTCGCTAGAATTGCTGTATCAAAAGAACCATCCATAGGTGTGCGTTCATATTCGGCACGAGCAATCTTCTGTGCGCACAATTCAACATTTTTTATATTAATAATATCACTGACACGTATATTATTTTCTGTTAGAGTACCCGTCTTGTCAGTAAGTAGATATTTTATAGAACCAAGTTGTTGTAACGATGAGAGATTCTTAACAATAACTTTCTCTTTCGCTAAACTAAGAGCTTCGCGAGTAAGCATCAAAGTGATAATGAGTGGCAGTGATTCCGGAACTACTCCAACAAGCATCGCAATTGCATACAGAACGAATTCAGCAACACCGTACTTCCCCTCTATCAAAACACCGAACACTCCAACCAAAAGAATACTAAGGAGTGTCACTAATAATATATTAATGCTCACATTAGAAATAAAACGAACAAAACTATTATTTTTCTTAATGGAATCAAGTTTTTCTGAATATTTTCGGAGAGAGTTTTCGGCGCTTGCCGCAATCACTTGACCAACAAGCCTTCCTGACGAAAGACTACACCCAGAGAGAACTTTTTCACCAACACGAGCTTCTATAGGCAAACTCTCTCCAGTCAAAACAGACATATCAACGTATGCGTCGTACACTTCTCTATTCACGATATCTGCAACAAGTACATCTCCAGGCCCAAGGAGCAAAATATCACCTACCACCACATCCTCACTTTTTATCTGTTGAAGTGTTCCATCTCTAATGATTGATGCGCTGTGTTCAATCATACTTTCAAGGAGCTGACTTGCCTTTGACGCTCGAAACTCTTGAATGAAGCCAAGAATTACATTTGCAAGATTGATGATGATAAAAATCCACCCATCGATACTTGAGCTAAATATGAATGATAGTATTGCTGAAACTAAGAGCAGAATAAAGAATATTGATGCAACTTGGCTATATAAAACAGAGAAAATCAGTGAAATGTTCTTATTTGTATGACCTCTCTTCTTTGATAAATGCTTTTGGACATATGAGGCGCTCAAACCTGTCTTGGTATCAGTAAGTTCCATAAAAATAATATTGAGAGGAGTTTTAGTTGTTTATAGTTGCATTTAGCCTTCTATCAAATACAGCTACAGTATAGCATCTTCATAAAGGCTACATCAAAAAATAAAAATACCCACCATATGTTTGGTGAGTTTTTCTATGAGGCATCCTGCGTATCAAACCTAGACTTTAACCTAGGGTGGGTTCTCTGTGAGCGAAACCAAGGTCGCACTCAACTCGAGATCCCTGATGATATGTATTGAAGTTGATACAACAAGA
>JAUPUG010000041.1 GCA_030917685.1 Patescibacteria group bacterium
CCGGATGATGCATCAATCTTCGGCAACAACGCATATACCGACGGCATATTCTGAGCAAACTTTCTCATTGTCGTTTTATTTACAATATATCCATTACCAATATCTTGGTTATCACCATGAAGTAAAGCAAAAAGAGAGCTCGGAGAACCGTTCTCAGGCACAGCAACAAAAATAACCTTATCTATCAAGCTTATTTTTCCTCTTTGTAAAAGATGTGCGAGGAGACGCTTGGTGACAAGTCCTCCATAACTATGCGCGAGGAGTGTTACTTTTTTAGTTTTTGAAATTTGAGCCATTTGCACAATCTGGTCTTCCATTTTTTTATATGAAATAGCGCCACTGTTTCCACTAGTATCTCCAACCGGGCCATATCGTGCACCCTCAACAACTATTGTATTCGGTGACATTCTCCAGTCATAAGCAGCATACTGCCAATCTTCTATTGAGTAGTTTGAATTCAAACCATTGAGTGATTTAACTAAACCTCTATATATTTCCACATCATCATTTCCTCCATATGCTATATTTGATCTATCAATTATATATCGAGTATACAATGTCTTATCAATTGAATATCCGTCTGAGTTCAATCCTAACTTTGAAATATCCGAAACAGCATTTGGCTCCCATAGTTGATTCTCTGTAGAGAATCCAAGCACTTTTCCACTTTTATATATTCGACTACCTTGATGTCCTGGAATGAATAAGATACTGGAACAGCACTTTATGCTCTTCTTTGGTTTCAATTGCTTCCATGGACTAATTTGTCCATTACCTCGATATACGTCACCAGTGCCGCTCGGATTCAAAGTGACACTTTTTGGACCAGTATCACTTCCCCACCAATTACCAACCGCATTAATACTTCCACCATATATAGTTGCTCCACCTTCTATATTTCCGAATATTTCACTATCAGAAATATGAACATTTGAATTGTACGACTCAATACCAAGTGTATTTTTGGTAAATGTTGTTTTTGAAATGTTGAGTGTTGCATTTGCAAATGCCGATATGACCTTTGCAGAAAATCTTTCAAAATCGGTAATAGAAATTTCTAAAAGCGCTCCGCTGAATATTTCGATGGCTTTTTGTGTGGGGTTTTGGGACGCTAATTCTTGTAAGGTTGAGCTTTGCGAACCATCTGAAAACCCGTAAAACAAAGACTCCGAGATTGATGCTGTTGTATTTGCGCCATAGATCAGTAAAGATGCATCACTTCCAACTTGCGTAAAAGTTGAATCTTGAATACTAATAGAACTTCCATTAAAAACTTCTATACCGTAAGGTGAATCTACCCGACTAAGCGTACTGTTTTTTATGGTAAGTACAGAATTATTAAAAACAGACACCACACTCGAACCAACACTCGGAGATACTCGCTCTATGAGCACAGAATCAAACAGGACCGTAGAGGTAGCAAAAGCTTCAACTCGAGTAGATGTATCCTTAATATCGACGTGTGAAGCGTGTAGCTCGCCTCCAATGACAGAAACCTTACCATTGAGTTTTATATGCGAGACACTTTCTCCAGCTAAAACTAATTTACCAAATACAGTGAGCACTCCTTCAATATGAATCTCCGATCCCTTTTCTAACGTAACTGTAACCCCACGAGCAATGCTATTTTGCCCTGAAAAATAATATGGCTGATTGATACGCTTAAGCACAACACTCTGTGTAAATGTTTTGTCTTCATAGCGAGTATCGGCAAATGCACCTTGTGGCGAAACAAGAATAGCTAAGACAATGCCAAAAATAGCAATAAGTATGTGGGATATTTTCTTCATACCCCAACTATACTCGCGGTCGATAAAATCCTGATAAAGATTTTATAAAAAGTAGGTATTAAGGCGTCACCTCGATATTTTGTTCCGCTATCTGATCTGAATCTCCAATATGTAATGTGCCAGCGATAATGAAAACTAAAAAACCAAGTATGAGTAGCCCTAGAAATCCGCTGATGAGTTTGAAAGAGGTTTGATCGAACATGAGGTTATTCTAGCATATTGGAGTCTAGTTTTATATTTGACACTACCTTCCATTTTGATAATATATGCACATAAACGCCTTCGGGCCCATCAATAGAGTAAAAACTATTGAAGAAAAAGATACATAAAAAAGCACTCAGAATAAATCTCTAAGTGCTTTTTTAATTTTTGCAAAGTCCTCAACACTGCATCCGATGATTCGTTCTTTGAATCTTTTTGCATCATGCAGTCTAATCTGTGAGATGATTACAGAACGCTCTCCTGCTGGTAAGTTAATAGTGCAGTAGTACTTATTTAATGGTTTTATTATTTTAGAAAGCGGACACCCTAGAAATATATTTGAGTTAAACTTCTTCACAACCAACACTGGTCTCATAAAGACCTCTCCCTTCCCATCCTCTTCATCTCCAATATTCAGGCCCAGAGACATCCACCATATTTCCCTTTCCTTAAAATACGGTCTATGTCCGATATTATTGATCTTCTTCACTTCATTCCATGCATCAAAGTCTTTCATACGGATATTTTTGCACACAAGGGTTCAATTTTTGGTGAAGAAAATATAAAGAATTTCTTAAACAACTAATCTATTTCAGCGGTACAACTTCATTTGACACCGCACTTAGTTTTGATACTATATGTACATAAATGCCTTCGGGTTCATCAGTGGTGTAAAAACTACTGAAGAAAAATAAGTAAAAAGTACTCAAAATAAATCCTTGAGTGCTTTTTTAATTTTCTCAAAATCCACAGTATTACACATTACAATTTTCTCTTTTAAACGTTTCGTATCAAGAGGTCTCATTTACGATATGATTACAGACCTCGTTCCTACCGGTAGATCAATTGAAACATAGTATCGATTTTGTAGTTTTATTTTCTCAGATAATGGACAACCCCAAAATAGATTTTTGTTAAATTTCTTCATAATAAGAACAGGTCGCACATATTCACTTCCCTTTCCGTCTTGCTCGTCACCCATATTTAATCCAAAATACATCCACCAAATCTCACGTTCCTTGAAGAACAATCGGAGCTTAGTTAGAGTTAGTTTAGTTAGTAAGGTCGTAAACCCTTATTTTACTAGGTATTATCACTTATTTTTGTTACTTTCATGTTTAGTTAGTAAGGTCGTAACAAAACAATAATGCCCCCTGCTCACCCTCCGTAGAGACCCCTCTCTAACCAGGGTTGCTAGAGAGGACCTTACCCACTCTTTTGTTTTGCCATTTAGAATGTCATATACTTCAGCTGTTGTAAATTCTTGATTTTTTTTTGCATAATCAAGAATTATATCCCGTGACGTATCAGGACTCGCGTGGGTACTAGAAAAACTATTGATATACTTTTTTGATTTCTTTAGAAGATGTTCTTGGATTTTTAAAGATACACCACCTCGACCTGTCTTAGTAACAAGTTTATCCACAATAATATATTCTCCTTCCGTAAGGTCCCTACCTACTATATTTTTTCCAGAATTAATTTTATCCAGTATTACCACCTGATCTTGTGTTAAACCTTTTGACATAAACATAAATCTAGCAAAATCAATATCACTTACTCTCCCTTCGAGAATAAAATCAACTCTCGGATTAGCGCCACTATTATCATATCTGAGTTTAATACCAAGACCTTTCTTGATTTGTGTCGTATACGCTTTTTTCAAACCACCACCTTCTTTTTCCATTAAGTGCATTTTCTTTAGAAAGTCAGCAAGCGTAGGATTAAGATATTCTGGTCTTTTGTTTTCAAAAAGAACCTTATTGAGATCAGCTCTGAACTTCCCAGGATTTCTAATCTCCAAACTTGTAGGTGTCTGAACAACTTCCACCCACAAATTTACACCCCAATCTCTATGTGCAATAGCGTTTATAATTATTTCTTCAACGACTTTTGTGTCATATTGATAGACATCATTTCTAAACAAATCAATATCTTGCAATGTGGTATTAAATTTATTGATTCTATCCAAAATGTTTTGAATACCAAATATTAAAGGTTTCGTTTCCTCATCTACCGACAACCTTTCTTCAATACCATTTAACTCATCTTTGTATATCCAAGTAATTTTGTTTTTACCTTTAAATAATTTACTTGTAATTTCTGGCTTACCTATAAATAGCAAACATGTATTATTAGGTCTATTCTCTACATCAAGTAAAGAAAGGGTATTAAGTAATTGAATAGAGTCTAGTTGTTTACTTTTGTTTTCATATATATCTAAATATTTTGATTTAAGATAATCGAGAGCAATTATGTCAACCCACTCAAACAATGAGCCTTCTGGAGTCTGCTCACTCCAATCAAAAGCAGTTGACGCATTATGTCTCTCCGCAATTTCTTTGGAAGATAATTTTTGATTTGTTGTACCTTGGCGAATATAGCAAACACCTTTATAACTATGCGATGAATATGTACTCTTTCTTACAGTTATTTTAATGATTTCAAGACCGTCGATTGTTTCTATTTCTGCAGAAAATGAATCATACAACTTTGGATCAAAAGATTGATTCAAATCAGAAATTTTCCTAAATGAAGAGTCTGCTATACTTATTTTCAAAGGTAATCCATTATCCGATATACCTATGTAAATTATTCCACCTTTTGTATTTGCAAAGGCGACAATAGTCTTAGCAATGTCGTCAATTTGACCAATAGACTCCTTAAATTCAATTGATTCTGATTCTTTTATATTAAACATTGTAACGTGTGTTATAGACCATCCTACCCAATTATATAAGTCTACCATACTAATTTTTATCTATCGTCCATTATTTTACACAACGTCGTTCAATTTTAAGTGAAAAAAATATAAAGAAATTCACCGCCATCTTAGGAGATAAAGTAATCATCACCTCCACTTCAAAACCCACCCAACACAAAAACCCACCCTCGTGAGAGAGTGGGTTTTTGTTTAGACTACAAAGTAGTTTCTATATTCGAACGATATTAGTCGTTGAATGTAGCACTTGCATTTGTAAGGAAATCTTCAAATCCATAAGCCTGTGTAACTACACCGTTTCCAGCATTCCATGTCATTGAAGTGATTCGAGCGACATATGAACCTGCTACGATACCAGTTGCACCATTGTTTACATCTGCTGAGAATTCAACAGTTGGATTTGCTCCATCTGCGATATTATCAACTCGTGAAATAGCAGCTGATGAAGTTGCAACAATAGTTGTTGGAGCATTTGCTAGAGCCCAGCCGATAACAGCTGAAGCATTAGATCGTACCCAATCTCCACCTTGTGGGTTTACCGCAATATTGAACTTAGCATTCATAGTACTTGTACCACCTGTGAATGAAGCGTTCTGTACTGAGATAGTTGGAGCTGAAGTAAGTGTAAGGTTTGTAGACTTAGTATATACATACTGAGCTACACCATTAACCGCTGTAGAAACAGTTGCTGAAGAACTGTTTGGTTTTTCATAAGTAACTGAAGTTACAGAAGTTGTTGCAACATATGCACCTGTAGTTGTAGCTGGGAAGCCAATCTTTAGTGTAAGTGTCTTTGTAACATCTTTAGAAACATTAACATTTAGGTTTGAGAAAGTAACTGTTGATGTACCTGTCTTTGAGTCAACAAGAGTTGATCCATCGTATAGGTAGTAAACAAGGTTAGATGCAACAACGCCTGAAAGTGTTGATGTAGCTGAAACGTCAGTAATCTTTGAATCACCTGTTTCTGACTTAACATTGAAGTTAAGTACAGGAGCAACTGTAGTATCAGTTGAGTTAACTCGGTAGTTCTGTGATCGAAGTGGACTTGAAACTGATGAAAGTGTCAAAGTCGCTGTTCCAGGTTTCTTGAATGTGTGCTGTCGTGAAAGACCGCTAATATTGTAGAAAGATGAAATTCCGTTTCCAGAAACTGTTCGAACTGAGTTTGTTCCATATCCACTTACAACAACTGTTCGTTCTGAATCAATTGAGTTTGTTGAGAATGAGAGAACAAGTGTTTTTGTTGTATCCTTAGAAACCAAAGCGTTCAATCCAGAAATTCGAACGTAGTAAACGTTTGAAGAATCTTTAGTGAAAGTTGATGAGTTTACAGGAATTGTAGCAATAACAGTTGATCCATCCCAAACTTTGATTGTATTAATCAAAGTTGAAGGATTTTCAGTTGAACTGTCTGAAACGATAGTTGAACTTACTTTAATATCAAGAGTCTGAACTGCTGAGTCCGCGATCTTTCCTCGGAATTCAACACCAAGAACAGGAACATCAGTTGATGTCTGAACGTTAGCATTGTTTGTAGGAGTTGGAGCGAGGAGAACATCTACTGTTCCTTCTACACCACTAGTTGTAACTGTAGTACCTGTTGTACCTGTAGTTGTTGTAGTAGTTGTAGTTGTTGTAGTTGTTCCGTCCATGTTAGCAGTCGCTCGTGTAAGAGGACCGAAGTAACCTGAAGTTGGAGTTACACCCTTTGAAATCTGGTATGCAACAACAGCTGACTTAGTAAGACCACCAAAGTATCCCTTAGCAACACCAGCTGGCATTGTTAGGAGACCCTTTGCTTCGAGGAATGACTGTAGTGCAACTACGTCAGCACCTCGTGAACCAATTTTAAGGTTCGTGTTGAAAGCGTTTGTCATTGACTGCGCTGAAGTTGCAACTGGTGCAACAACAGAGAGCGCGAGCGCAAAGACAAGAGCCGCTGTAAGAATTTTCTTCATATATATAATATTTTGTGTTAAAGGAATATGCTATCTACATTAATTGTTAAACAATTGATAATGTGTAGAATCACATACCCTTCGGGTTAAACTAACCTGGCGAACCCGTACTGCAACTGAATTGAACTCGCACTATATGTTTATATACAGTGTCTGCATTCAATGTCAGTACGGGTTCGCCATTCTTTTTTTTAATAACTAACTTACGTAATTTAACTATCTACTTTAATGACTATATAGAGTTTGCAAACCATATATAGTCATACCACCCACCAAGCCTTATAACTTATCGACACAAAGCTTGGTAGAGTTGTTGAATTTCATGGGAAATCTGAGGTGTCTGAATGTAAGGAAAAAGGCAGAATTGTCTGAATGTAACTAACTTTTTGATATGAAATTGTCAATGGTCGAAGCTGGTCTGAATAGGTCTCTTTTTATGTGTTTTGTTTCAATATAGCCTTATTTAAGGGCTTATTGTCACTATATACATAAAATCACCGGTCTCTGTACATATACCATGACGGCATATGAATCAATATATTACAAAAAATAGGGGTTCCAGTCAATTATTAAAATTTCAATTCTACAAAGCAGTATAAGAGTTTTATAGAATTTTAAAGGACATTAGGTTGCACTTTTTCGGACAAATATCGGACATTTTTTAAGACACTAGCGAGCTATACTATACCTGCTCCATCGTCGTTCACCTGTCTTTAACAAACTACCTGAATCAACAAGCGCTATAAGTTCTCTCTGTATAGTTTTTTCACTACATCCCTTAATGACATCTGTTAGATCTTTAATAGAAGACTCTCCTCTAGTACCAATAGTACTCAATATAAGAGTCTGTCTTTCACTCTTCCCTTCAGTCTTGATTTCACCCTTACCTTCTTTATCTACCTGATTAGAGGAGGTTTTCTTTTGTTCAGAACCGCGTGCAAAATCACGTACTACTTTGTTTGCACTAGCTGTATTGTTTATTGGTGCACTTGAACCATGTATTGAACTGCTTACAGCGTGAGTCTTCTCTTTTTTAAGCACTTGCATTTCTTCTATCGCAGTTTTTGGAATACTTTGTGCCATAAAAGACATATCATTTTTATATGAGGCATCTAAAGA
>JAUPUG010000042.1 GCA_030917685.1 Patescibacteria group bacterium
GAAGAATCTCAAGGTCTCGTCCATGAAACCCAAGTTTCTCAAGTGTAAAACCTGATACAGTTTCTCGAAGAAGTCGCATTACAATCTTTTCACCAAAATATGTTGGGAGAATAGACACACGGAATGAAATCTTTTCGCTGTTGAGTTCAATACGAAATCGTCCATCTTGAGGAAGACGTTTTTCATCAAGCTTCAAGTTAGAGAGAACTTTGAGTCGAGCAATAATACTTGATCCAGCAGACTTTGGAAGAATCATAGCATCGTGCAACATACCGTCGATACGATATCTTACGATCACTTCAAACTCTGTCTGTTCGATATGAATATCGGAAGCATCTTGAATAGCAGCGTGTTTCAAAAGAGTATCAACGATTCGAACCACAGGTAGATCCTCTGCAAGCTTTTTCAAGTCATCGCCTGACACTTCCCCACCTTCACCATTTTCTGTAGTTACCTTAAGTGAAGCGGCTTCTTGTTGAATAATATCTCCGAAATCTGCTTGCAAACTTTTTTGGTATTGAATCAGAGCAGACTTCATTGACTCAGTATTTGTAAGTCTTGGAAGAATTTTAAAACCAGTTTTCTTTTTTATAAAATCAATAGCACCAAGATCATCAGTATCAAGCATTGCTACTTCAAGTGAAGCTTCTTTTCCACCAGCCTCTCCACCCATCTTATTGAAAGCTACGATATTGTGGTTTCGAGCAATAGGTTCTGGAATTAATGACAACACTGCGATTTCGAGTTTCTGTTTTTTGAGATCGACAAATGGAATACCCAGTATATGAGCTTGCATCCGACGGAAATCATCTTCTGTTATTTTTCCTTCTGAAACAAGAACTTCTCCGATGTCTTTCTTACCCTTCTCAGCTTCTTTCTCAGCTGACTGTAAATCAGCAAGAGACATGAGCTTAGAATCAAGAATATATTTTTTTAATTGGTCCGGTGCAATGTACATAGGTGTTTGTGAAATAAGCTTCGCAAAGAATAAAAATTATATTTTTATTCTTTGCGCGAAACTCTTTTATGCATAAATTATATCATGTAATTTTTATATTCATGAGCGCTATCTACATTTTTACAAATTTTTACTCACTTGAATTATTTTTATATTACACAAACAAATTTTCATTTAAGTATTATTCTTGAAGCAAGACAAAACCGGCTACCCAACAAGGGGCAGCCGGTGAATTAAGAAAGTTATGTGAGTGCATGTGGGAGCTGAAGCTTCCTACCACACGTGCAACACATATCTTTCTTGGTTGATGGACTCGAACAGTCGCCGGTTCTGGTACTTCAAATACCGGACATACTGACGTAAGATTACATGAAGTCCATCGAGGTACTTCACGTACAGCCACACCTTGAGGCGGTACGTGTAACCTTTGCTGTATTTGAGGGTAGAGTAGCCGATGATAACCGCGGGGGTCACAAAGGCAATCTGCCCGACCGTGGTATAGAAACCACAGTAGTAGCTGATAGACGCGCAAATGGCGCAGAGTATCAGCGAACGAAGGATGAATTTCAACTGAAAAGCACTCTTCTTTATATTCTCTAATTTTTTCTTCATGGCAATGAGCCTTTCTTGCTTTCTTTGATTGGGTTTACCTAACGAACTAACTTATCCTTTGACTCGTCTAGTACTAGCAATCTAGATCTAGACACCTACTTAATGCTTTATTATAAGCATCTAAATTATAATATAGATAAAAATTATGTCAATCTATATAATTAGAATACGGCTAGTTATATAGATACTAATACTATTTAGTTGCCAAGATACTATATATATGTATAATATATCCATCTGAAACAGCGCGCCCACAAGGCGGGCTCGTTTTTTTGAGAAAATTCCCGATTTTGGGCATTCTGGCTATATTTTGAGCCACAAAAAGGCAGATACATAACAATTTAATACAAAATCACATGTTTGACCTTAAAGTAATTCACTCAGTACTAGACCAACTCGAAGAAGAGCGTGGTATTCCGAAAGCAAAAATTATAGAAGCCATTGAAATGGCTCTTGCAACAGCGTACAAGAAGGAATTTGGCCGAAAAGACCAATTCATCCGTGCGCATTTTGACGTTGCAACAGGAAAAACTGAATTTTTCCAAATAAAGGTAGTAGTAGACCCATCACAGGTTGTTGAGACTAAGGAAGAACTTCCTGAAAACCCAGCTGAAGGTGAGGAGAAGGTTCTCTTTAATGATGAACGACATATACTTATCGACACAGCTCGACTTATTAAGAAAGGTGTTGCTGTAGGAGAAGAAGTAGTCTTCGACCTTGAATATAAGGACGATTTCGGACGAATCGCAGCTCAGACTGCTAAACAGGTTATTATCCAAAAAATCCGAGAAGCTGAAAAAACATCAGTTCTTGCTGAATACGGAAAGAAAGAAGGAGAAATCATCTCTGGAACTGTTCAGCGAACAGAACGAGGTAATGTATTTATCGATATGGGACGAGCGGTTGGTATGCTTCCATACGAAGAACAGATTCCTGGTGAACACTACAAGCAAGGTGAGAGACTACGAATGGTACTCCTCCGAGTTGAAGAAACTCCACGAGGTATTTTTGTTCGACTTTCACGATCACACCCACGATTCCTTTCAGAGCTTTTCAAAGTTGAAGTACCTGAAATCGTAGCGGGAACAGTAGAAATCAAATCAATTGCACGAGAAGCTGGTCAGCGATCAAAGATTGCTGTTCATTCAACAGATTCACACATCGACCCAATCGGTTCTATGGTTGGACAGCGAGGTGTTCGAGTTATGACAGTTATGAGTGAACTTGGTGGAAATGAAAAGATCGACATTATCGAATGGTCAGAAAACCCTGCTGACTTTATCAAAGATTCTCTATCTCCTGCTGAAGTTGCAAGTGTAACTGTTGATGAAGTAAACAAGACTGCAAAAGTTATGGTTACTGAAGATCAGCAATCTCTTGCCATTGGTAAAGGAGGACAGAACGTTCGACTTGCCGCAAAGCTTACTGGATGGAGAATTGATATTCAATCAACTGGTACAAAAAGTAGTGACGCATCTGATGCTGTTTCAAGTGACGGTGAAAAACTAGAAGGAAACACATCAAAAGGTAAGGAATCACCAACTATGGCCGGCATTACTGAACCAACTATTGCTGACGCGGTAGATATTACAAACGAGGAGAAAGCAGCCTAATACGCGCTCAATCAATAATATTCGCAAATCAAATGTCATTTAAAATTACAAAACAAGCAACTCTTCCAGATAGTGAATATGAAATTGAAGGTGAAATTCACGCCGATGTAGTAAAAACCTTTAGAGATAAGGCTGTAAAAGAACTTTCTCTTGAAACACGAGTAGATGGTTTTCGACCAGGACACGCACCTGAAAAGTTTGTAGTAGATCGATTTGGAGAAGTTGCTATTACTGAAGAAGCAGGACGAATGGCTCTTGAAGCTCACTACGGAGATATCGTTAAAAAAGCAATTGATGACAAGAAAATAAAAGTTCTTGGTTCTCCTGCAGTAACAATTAC
>JAUPUG010000003.1 GCA_030917685.1 Patescibacteria group bacterium
ACATACTGAGGAAGCGTCGCAGTGTACACCACATCTTTAACGTTATTATATGAATTTTTAAGACTCACCAAAACAGTATATGTAGATGGTTTCTCTGGCATTGGAGGTATTGGACCAGAATTTACAAACGGACCAACATTTCGAACAAGTCGAGTAGTAAGCCCTAAGTCGGAAGCTACCTTTATAGTACGAGATACTGTTGAGACTATTTCTTCTGGCACCCTATCCTCGTTGAGTCTCTTTGCACGAATAGTGAGTTCTACTTTCATAGACTCTCGTCTGTATGTTGAATTATTTTCTACATTCGGTTTAACTGCCGCAAAAGAGAATTGGACTCTCCCAATATCACCAGCTTTTAGTTCCTTAAGTCCTTCAATCGTTGAATTATCCCATATGATAGTGTTATCAACAGAACGATAGAAACCCTGATCTCCTTGAATCGACATCTTATCGAGCATTGGACCAGTAATACGAGCCTGTATCACAGCATCATTAACAGGAACATCGAGATTGTTTTGCCAAGTGATTTCTCCTTTTACATCTTCCCCTGCACGTGCAACATGTACACTGTCTGATTTTCCGTCGAGAGCAAGATCTGCACTGATAAATGGTTTTTTAAGAACAATAGGTGTAGCGTTTGTAACAAATACAGTACCAATTGCCATTTTATCCGTCTCATCTTCTATTCCTGTATAAAATCTAAACACTCTCTCTTGCGAGTCTCCACCAAGGATTCTACCTCGAAGAACTATTTCTCTCTCCTCTCCTGGTGTTATATCACCAAGAATCCATGTTGCATTATCTCCTGTGGTAGATGGTACCGCGGACACAAAATCAAAACCAAATGGATACTCCGCTTTAAACACGAGACCCTTAATAATTGAAGGACTGTTTGATCGTATTGTAATCCTAAACTCATTCTCTTGTTCAGGAATAACCTCACGCGCAGATTCTACATTCACTGCAATTGGAGATGAACCGATAAATATAGGATACTGTTTATCTTTAACGAAGATATTTGAAGACCCAGCAATTCGATATTCAAGTGAGAGCTTAATATTTTTCTTAGCATTCTCTTCACCGAACAATACTGATCTTACTGTCTGTCTAATTGTTTTTCCTTTTTCAATTGTCCCAAGAGGAATACGGTCTTGTGTCATATTTGTAACACGGTCATCTGCATTTCTAGTCCCCTCAGGATACGTAATCACCAGGTCAGCAAGAATCAGATCAGTAGTATTTCTATTCATAATATCAACATCAAGTGACAATTCTTCTCCCGCCGGACTTGTAACAGGACCTATGAGCTTAATATCAATATTGTTATTTGAGACAAAGTTTGATCCTGTAAAGACAACATAACCAGCATATATCAAGGCTAGTACAAAAAGGATTGATGAATACCCAAGAATTTTCTTAAATATATTACTTTTATCTTTAATTGGCCGAACATCAAGACCTTTTGCACCACTATATGCACTAAAAGTCACAGTCTCTTCTGTCTTGGATTTAATTTCATCCTCGAAATCGTCTTCGTCATCTTTCCATCCATCATTAACAAGCACACTATGGCGTTGCAGTTTTGCACGCGGAGTTGGAGGAATAACCTCACCTGAGTTTGAGAATAATTTCTTTTTTAAGCCTTCTATTTTACTATCATCAATAGACATATAGAAAAATTATATCACAAAGTATACATGAACATGGAGTTTCATTAGGAAGTAACAGTGACTACTTAGAGGTGACTACTTACAATCGCCTGATTAACATGAGCCGCAATCTTTTTAATTCTCTCTTGATCAATTACTAAGTTCTCAATCATGGCAATATTCCAATCAAACATATTGCGAATTTCATCAAAACCAGCGTCATCAGATCCATATCCCAGGGATTCAAGAATTCTGAAATTAATAATCAATTCTAATGTATTAAGGATACTATCTTCTGGTGATGTCTTTTGAGAATCCGCTAACTGTTTTGAATTCTCGAAACAAAAAGTGAAGAGTTTTGATAGCATATCAAATAATTCCTCATGCTTTGTCTCTCCAGCTGTGAGACGCTTTACAAACATGAGCACCCGAGCCATAAGTTTTCTAACACTCAGATGTACTCTCTTGTCGTACAGAGATATCAGCTTTTCTGCGCTTGTCAGTCGCCAATACTCTTTTCCACGGACAAGAGCGATCTTGGAATACGACAAGTCTTGTATGGACGGCCGGAGCTTTGACTTCATGATTCTCACCCCTTGCGCTGAAACATGTATTAATCCTAGGTCAGCAGTAAATATCGTCAGCAATTTATTTGCCTCTCCAACATCCACACTGTCTATGATGAATGCTTTTGTTTGATAGATATGGTGGGACATTTCAATTAGACGTTACTTACTATATTTTCCCAACACTAAATCTTCGATACCTTGAGTAGTACTTTTTCACCTTCTAACTCAACCAAACCAATATCTGTCGCTTTGCCATTTTCACTAATTTCTCCACCTTCACTACTCTCACCCACTTCCACATACTCAACTTTCACCGCTTGTATTGGCTTCTTGAGCATTTCTTCATTTTTCTTCAGCACATCAACTGTTTCAGCAGATGCAGACACACTAAGCACGATATCATCACTCGGTACAAGCCCTGCATTCTTTCGAGCCTCTTGTGCTCCACGAATTACATCTCGAACAACTCCCTCTTCTTTGAGTTCAGTTGTGAGGTTTGTATCTAGTGCGAGCTCAGTCCCCTTTTTCACTTCCTTAACATTGAGTTCCTCTTTTATGATTTGAAGGAAGCCTTCTGACAGTACAACCCCTGATTCACTATTTGTAAATTCATCTGTGTAAGTGAAAGAAGCGAGAGGTTGTCTAACTTTTATTCCAGACTTTGCACGGATTGCAAGCCCTGCTTCTACGAGTTTTCGAGCCGCTGTCATTGAATCGATGAGTGTGTGATCAACCATTGGTAGTGTTGGCCAGTCTGTAAGGTGAACACTTTCTGGCATGAGTATTGCTGACGTAGAACTTACTCGAGCAATTTCACTTCGTACATTCTGATAGATGTGTTCAGCCATAAATGGAATAAATGGAGCAACAAGCTTTGAAAGTGTAAGTAATGCGAAACGAGTTGTCTGCATTGCCTGTTCTTTGTCTTTCATATCATCACCCTTAAATCTATCTCGTGAACGTCGAAGATACCACGTAGAAAGATCATCTACGATATCTG
>JAUPUG010000043.1 GCA_030917685.1 Patescibacteria group bacterium
TCGCATTTCCAATTACCCATTTTTTGTCCGCCAGGTCCTTCTCGGGTGTCACTATGTCTGCAGTCATGGTTCTATTTTCTACAGTAGAATAACTAAAAGATACATCTTTAAATGAAAGAAGTGTGTCTGAACCAGAGCTTCTTTTTTCATCATTAGATAATTCGTTATTTGTCTTATCTAATACAGTCAAATTCGACTTGAGATTAAGCACTTGATTGATTCGATCCCAACCAGCAAGTGAAAGCTGAAACGAAGTCCAAATAGAGGCAAATTGACGAAGAGGATAATAAAACTTTTCAGCATACGTAAAGAAAGCCAAGACTAATCCGATGGTTATTTCTCCAGTACCAACAAGGTATACACCGTATGCGAGCACTATGAGTTGTGCAGTATTCGCAGCAAGGTCATAGAGTGGTGCAACAGTACTATTTGCAACACTTGCACTCATATTAGCTTTGAATGTTATTTGATTTGCTTCTTCAAACTTTTTCTTAAAATAGTCTCGACGATTGAACGCAACAATTACTTTAAAATTATTTAGACTTTCTTGAATCTCTGCACTCATTCCACCTATCGATTGCAAACTCTTTGTACTTCTTTTTTTGAGCCAACCTCCCATAAGTTTTGTAATAATAAGAAGTACTACCGCAGGGAGCAACAACGCAGTTCCGAATTTCGGATTCACCACCAATACGGTAATAGTTATACCGAGTAACATAAAAATACTGTCTACGAAACGTGTAATATACTGTGAAAAGAATTGATTGAGAAGATCAGTATCATTATTAATACGTGAAATAAGATCACCCGTCTTATTTTGGTTAAAGAATTGAATAGGCAATTCCTGTATTTTTTTGAAAATTGTATTTCGAAGATTCCATACAACTCGCTGTCCAATACCACCTGTTTGCGTCATTTGGAAATATTGCGCGAAGAATCCGATACCGTACATCGCGAGCAGGATACCCGCGGAGATAAAAATACCTTGCATATTAGCAGTAGTCACATAGTGATCAACTGCATACGCAATAAGAAGTGGAGAAGAAAGATTGAGTGCTGAATTAAGCACGATAATGCACAGTGCAATAATGGCAACTTTTTTCTCGCCAGCCATGAGACGCATGAGTTCCTTTATGGAGAACCAGAGGCTTTTAGTTTTCTTCTCACCGCCCTTCTTCTTTTTGCCGTCCTCCTTCTCTGTATCTGATATTTGTAAATCGTAGTTCATATATATGTGTATTATACCTACTGTGCTTCGTAGTTAGTTGTACTCTTTTGAGATTCAAAAATCTGCACGTATTCGGGTGAATTCTGCATCATTTCAGTGTGAGTTCCACTTGCAAGTAGCTCCCCTTCCATAAGTAAGATAATCTGATCGTATGATTCTACAGAATGAATTTTTTGCGTTACTGACACTAACGTGATGTCAGGATAATTTCGTGCAATATTATCAATAATCTTTTTCTCTGTTTGTCCATCGACTCTGGCAGTAAAATCATCCAATAAAAGAATCTTTGGTGAGATTGCTAGAGCGCGAGCAAGCATTACTCGCTGTTTCTGACCACCTGAAAGTGTAGTACCTCGTTCAGAGACAAGTGTATCGAGGCCCTTTGGAAGAGTATCTACAAAGTCTCCAAGTTCCGCTGTTTCAATAGCTTTACGTAATGACTCGTCAGTTACATCAGTGCTGAATGCGATATTTTCTCTTAGTGATAAATTAAACAATACACTGTCTTGAAACACGAACCCTACTTGGCTGTATAGGCTTGTTTTTTCGTATTCAGAAAGCAAAACATCATCATATAAAATCTTACCCGCAGTCGGAGTGGTTAGACCTACAAGCGCATACATAAGTTGTGTCTTACCTGCAGCTGTTGGACCCATGATTGCTGTACGAGTTTTTGGCTTAACACTAAATGAAACAGAATCGAGTATTGTTTTATCTCCGCCTACTAGAGTAAGATCCTGTACTTTTATTGCGCCGATAATATCTTTTACAATAGTACCAGTATCTTTTTTTGTCTCTGCATACAGTACACTTTGGATACGCTTAAAAGAAGCTTGTGAACGACCTATCACGCTCGACATAAAGCCGATTATAAATATTGGAAAAATAAGAATCACCATATATGTGAGAAAGGCGGCGAAATCTCCTAGAGACATACTACCGTTCATAACAAAGTGACCACCAAGCGTAAGGATGATAATTGAAGCCAGACCAGCAGCAAAAGTTATAACAGGGAGCATAACTGAAAAGAGTTTTAGAATTTGCATTCCCGTATCTCGCGCTTCTGTATTCACTACAGAAAATTTATCTATTTCTACTCGCCCAGAATTCAATACGCGAATCAACGCCGATCCCAAAATACTTCCAGAAATAACAGTATTGAGTTTATCAATAATACCTTGATTTCTGCCAAAGAGTGGACCCATTTTAGAAAACGCAATTCCAAAAGTAACTGCGATAATTGGAATAACTGAAAGGACAGCAAGCGCGAGTTTCCAATTAATCATGATAAGAAGCGTAGATGCACCGATAAGTGTAAATATTGACACAATAATCTGCACACTCGCTTGCGATACGAAGGTTTTAATTGCATCAACATCAGATGTGAGATTGGTAAGGAGCTTTGCCGGCGTCTCAGTCTCGATAAAAGAGTATGGCTCATCGGCAATTTTAGAAGAAAGACTTCGCCGAAGATCTCTTGCAACCCGCTCAGCGACATAGCTCTGGAGAAGCGATTCAATATACATAAGTACAAGGATAGCAACGGCAATCATTCCAAATTGGAATATTAAATTATTGAGCATCAAAGTACCATCCGTAAATGCATCCACACCTCGCCTTATGAGCTGTGGTAACGTCAGATTCAAGACATTCACACCAACAGAAAAAAACAGTGACACTCCGACGAGTAGTTTATATTCTTTTAGTAGTGAGAATAAAGAAGTAGATTTTTTATTTGGTTGAATAGGCATTGAGCATGAAGTATAGCAGATTCAAAACGTAAATATATCACTAAAATCGGTCAGATTTACGTTTTTTGGGCACTTTTAAGTTAATTTTTGAGCTCAATGAAGTGGCTGACAACCAGCCGAAGTCTAACTCAGACACACTGAATTCATACAGTATCGCTTTCCAGTATCAGTAGGACCGTCATCAAAGACATGCCCAAGATGTGAGCCACAGACAGCGCAGACAGTCTCTACACGCATCATACCGTGTGAAGTGTCAGTTATCTCCCGTACAGCACCAGGGAGCGCCTGGTCGAAGCTGGGCCAACCTGTACCTGAGTCAAACTTTGCATCAGCTTTGAAAAGTGGATTGGAGCAAGCCGAACATTTATAAACTCCTCCTTCTGCTGGAGCAAGCTTTCCGCTAAATGGCGACTCAGTTCCCTTCTCTCGAAGAATACGGTACTGCTCTGGAGTAAGTTTATCTTTCCATTCTTGTTCTGTTTGAGGGATATTATTTTGTGAAGAATTTTGCATATTGATTATTTGTTTATCAAAACTTTATTATTTTAATAAATCTGCAAAGCGCTTTTGCACTTTCTCTAGTTTTGGATTAATAACTACATGGCAATACATATTTTCGGGATGATTTGTAAAATAGTCCTGGTGGTATGTCTCAGCATTATAAAAGTCTCCGTCTTTAAGTGGTACTACTTCTGTGACAACAGGATCACCAAACTCGCTCGATGAATCAATTTCTTGAATCATTTTCTCGGCAATTTCTTTTTGTTCGGGTGTTGTATAAAAAATAACAGAACGGTACTGAGTTCCAATATCAGCTCCTTGCTTATTAAGCGTCGTAGGATCATGACTTCCAAAAAATACAGTGAGGAGATTTTTGTATTCAACAACACTCGGGTCATACTCGATATAGATAACTTCCGCATGACCCGTCTTGCCAGTGCTCACTTGGTCATAAGTAGGATTTGGCACAGTACCACCAGCATAACCCGGCTTTACAAGACTCACTCCTTTCATCATTTTAAACACCGCTTCAGTACACCAGAAGCATCCTCCTCCAAAAATGGCTGTTTGTGATTGGTTCATGTGATGTAATTATACAATAACTCTTATAAAAACCTGCTATACTTTAGACATGTTTAGACTGAACACCGCCATCAAAACACCTCATATTATCCTCTACACCAAAACAGGTTGCCCTTGGGGTAAGCAAGTTATTGATTTTCTTAATTACAAGCAAATACCTTTTGAAGAGCGAAACATGACGGAAAACGACGCATACAGACTCGAAGCAATTGATAAATCAGGTCAATGGAAGTGCCCTACACTTGATATCGAAGGACACATGCTTGCTGATTCAGACGCAAAGCAAATTGAAAGTTATTTGCTTTCTATAGGCGTGCTCGCGGTATAACCAGAATTATCTGAGAACACACCGACTATCTTCAGTGTGGTTATTGAAACACCTTTTGCGAGAATCTCCTCCTCGGACAAAGTGGGCATACTTTTTGAATATTTTTTGATAATTATTTTTTTCAGATCTTCAGCATCATGAATATTACTTGCTGAGAACTTAAAGTCCTCATCCTTCAAATCTTTATATGCTCTAAAAGTTTCAAAACCTATACATTCGACGATATATGCGTTATCTAAACTAATCAGTGGCAAGACTTCTTTCTCACCATCAAAATATCCTGTCTCAAGAATTATCGGAAACATATACGTGAGCCCTGGAATGTGAAATGCTGGAGAAAGGTTAAAATGCGTGTACGTATGTCCTACCCCAGGTAAAAAAGGATACTCATCCTCACGAATACGTATGAAATGACGCGAAGGCAAAGCGTCAAAATAAGGATCTGAATTTTCCAGAGTCAGCTGCTCACCATTCAACAAGATACGTTTATGAGTTGATGGGAGTTCTCTCTTTATAATATTAGATACATCTGAGCTGTTCATATACCCATATATTATAGACTAAACGTATAAAATATGTACAATAAAAGCATATGTTTGACCAGCTACTATCTACAATCAATATATCTTCCCTCTTTGGTTCAGTACCTCAATCTGTTTCAGCAGGTCTGTATGCGCTTCAGAATATTACTGCAAGAGAAATCGCTGATATCGCAGTAGTGTCAATTGCGCTATATGTCGTACTTCTATTTATCAAACAGACGAAGTCATATTTCCTTATTGGAGTTTCGGTGTTGCTCATACTAGTGAGTATTGTGTCACAAAACCTCGACTTGGCACTTACTCGGACTATTCTTCAGCCACTTTCTACACTTACATTTATCATCATCGCTATTGTATTTCAAAGAGAGATTCGACGATTTTTCAAATGGATTGTTACAGGTCAAAGTCACATCTTTTCATTTAGTTCAAAGAAGCAGATTAGTAAAGGTGCATCTGGAGAAATTGCTGAGGCACTCTTATATATGTCAGCCAAAAAGATTGGTGGTATTTTAGTGTTTACAGGTAAGCAAGATATAGACGACATTGTAGAAGGAGGACAAAGACTTGGTGGTGAAATTACCAAAGAGATTATCCTTAGTATTTTTGATACAAGTTCAGCTGGACACGACGGTGCGATAGTTATTGAAAATGATGTTATCAAGCAATTCGGAGTACACCTTCCCCTTGCTCGAGAATATTCTGATTATAGAAAAGTAGGTACACGGCACCGAGCATCAGCTGGTATTACCGAAGACACCGACGCTATTGCTCTTACAGTTTCAGAAGAACGTGGAACAATCAGTATTTTTAGAGAAGGTGCTGCTGAAATTATTAAAGATGAAGAAGAACTTCGAGACCTACTCAAGACTTTGACAGGAGAAATCGAGGACGAGAAAACAAACTTTTGGAAATACTTTTTCTTGAGCAACCTTGGAGCGAAAGGTATTGCTGTTGGAGTAACACTGCTTGTATGGCTACTTCTTTTTGTACAATCAGGAATTACTCGAAAAGAATATACTGTACCTGTTTCATTTCAACTTATCCCAGCAAACCTAGAACTTGATAGTAAATCTGGCGTAAAAGAAATCACCCTCACGCTTGAAGGAAAAACTCGCGACATTGCACTTGTATATGGATAAAAGCTTGAAGCAAAAATTGACGCCAAAGATTTTGCTACAGGTACTCGAAAAATTGAAATAACTCGAAATATGATTAACGTACCGTCATTCGTAGAAGTGCTCACTATCGACCCAAAAAGTATTAGTGTAAATGTGCTTGAGAAGATGGAGAAGACTGAGGCAAAAGTGGAGTAGTATTGCAAATGATATTTATCTATAGTTAAATAGCCTCGTACAGACAAACAGATATTCAACTTAATGCAAACAGCGCATTCAACCCCACACCTAGTTCCTCACAGATGAATACAAATTTATTTTTTTCAGGAGACTTTGCCTTTATGAGGCACTGTCAAGAATCAAACAGCAGCAAGACGGGTCTCAATCTACGATCGATGAGTCACGCAGAAATGAACTGTGAAAGACTCATCAGACACTTCAATCATCAGAAAATAGCTATTTTTCATTCTTTGGCAGACAGAGCTCGATTCACCGCTGAATCCATTTCGAAACACCTTCAAGAGCAAGGTATTGAAGTAAGTGCATTACTCGGTTTAGAGTGGATTCAAGACTTCATGTTGCAAGAACTCTGTGAAGAAGGCTCTACTCAGGAAAAAATTGAAGTTCTACTAGAGATCTACCCTGATACATTCATCCTAATCATCGGGCACCAGGATGATATAGCTGGATACCTCGACCTCGAAATGGATGACGTCTTATACTGCTCAATCTACGGATTAGAATGTAGTCTAATAGGCCACGCTAGATTCTAAAATGCACACAGCCCCACGAAGAGCCTCACGCTTTCGTGGGGCTCTTTTTAATATTTTATTTCTATAGAACCAACCAAATCTAAAATAACTTGCTCTTACCCAACCACTTCTCTATATACGCACTTGTATCAAATTTGCTCTTGCACCCTTTCGCATTCATATATCTCACCTGTCCAAACACAGGGCGTCCAAACCATGCTCTGTCATGCACGCCACCGAGCGACCACGCAATACCTGCATACCCATTAGGATCTCTTCCATCGAGCTCATATGCATCATTCAGCTCTATAGCTATGTCCATTGCTGTCTGCACGTCAGGAGTCCATTCAAGTATCTTCTTTGCCCAATACATTCGCATATATCCATGCATTTTTCCAGTAGTCACCATTTCCATTTGAGCTGCATTCCACAGTTCATCATGGGTTTTAGCTTCCTCAAATTCTTCGAGGTCATATAGATATTCTCGCTTATCGCCAGCTGTTTTTTTAAGATTTTTTTGTGACCAATCAGGAAAACAAGTTGTCTTATCGTAATCTTTTGCATACCAACAGAAGTTCTCAGCAAGCTCTCGTCGGACCACAAGCTCTTCGAGGAATGCTGAATGGTTATGTTCTGATTCCTCAGTGTCAGCATGTTCACGCTTTGTATGTGAATTTTCCGTAGCACTATTCCCCGCTGCATTCTTAAATTCATGCATTAAATGTTGAATATCTTTTACTCCACTATCTCTCCAAACCTCGAGAGCCACACGTTGCGCTGATATATGCCCGTAATGTAAATATGGTGAAAGTCCAGATTGAGCATTTGCATTTGGATCATTTCGCAGATTATATTCTGGCAAAACACTTTTTATAAAATGTTTGAGTGCGAGACCTGCAGCAGTCTCACCTGGTGTAATCCAATCGACAGGAGCGTTATGAGTCTCTCTAAATTTTGTGTCGTGATGTTTACTTGATGAAGTATTTCGTTCACTTATACTGACGAACACATCAGCACATTTCTCAATTTCTGTTTTGAAAGCTTGGTTATGTTCGTAAGTTTGAAGTGACGGAAAGGGTGTCAAGAATTCCGGAAGCAGCTTATGGATCTTTGGCCGAATAGTATATGCTCCAAACTCTCTTTTAGGACTAGATACCCACACTGGAACAATATTGTGAGCATCAACTTGAACAACTTGTACTTCGGCATTTTTAGCCACATATTCGGTCCACTGACGCATAGTTTTAACCGGTGAGAAGTCTGTGACTATCTGCCCCACATCATATTTACTAAAAAATGTAATGAGTGATACCGAGCTTGAATCTGAGTTCTTTGATGTACCCTTATTTTTTGGGCCAGCCTCATACTCATCGACAAGCACATAAAATGGAATATTAATCTCTGCCAAATTCTTCTGAATTTCTACCAACCCCTTTACTTTAAAATCCCATTGGCGACTTCCTCCACCTAGATACCCCCTAACCAAGTTATACACCACGAAGAGTGGGACTTTCCTCTCTTTAGCTTGCTCCACAGCATACAGAAGCGCCCAGTTATCCTGAATGCGACAATCTCTATTCATCCAATACACAACAGGCTTATCATTTCTGATAGCCTGTGAGTTTAGAATCTGTATTCTCTTTTGGTTAATTTTTGATGTCACACTATTGAGAAATCATTTTATTACCTCTGGGAGCCAACTACTTTATTGAACAAACCTGCACACACTGGAGTGTACAAACTTGTGCCTCTGGATTGTTCCGACAAGCAGATGCACATTCATTGAACTGTCCACCTATTGATTCACAAACATTCTTACTTACTCCGAGACATTCTCGAACTTTTTCTGACCATTGACCACCTCGTGAGTTACAAAGGTTTTGCGCCATAGCATCTGAAATTTTTGTTGTATTTGAATTAGTGATTGAAGTTGTTGATGTAGACACTTTTGAAGCATGCACACATGATCCAATCTTCTTATCCCATACAAAGTTAGCGCTAGTAATACAGCCATTTGCATCTCGTGTCTGTCCGTCATTTATTTGAGAACTAGTATCAGTAGAACTTGTAGAAGTTCCAATAGATACAACAGTTGATGAAGCAGATGCATCAATATTTAATGTATCTGAAGAATCTTTTGATTTTGTAGCCATCCAAATACCTGTGGCAATGAGCGCTACGGCAATAACTGCGATTACTGTGTTTTTTGTATTTTTATTCATATGACAAAGATTATATCATTTTCCTTGGACTAACCAAACAAAATCTCACGTATAGTCTTAGCCACCTCATCGACAGCCTCATCTATCGGTTTGAGTATTGTTGCTCCAGCTGCTGCATTGTGTCCTCCCCCTCCGACTGCTAGCGCGACTTTTAACACATCAAATTCAACTTGGTCACGAGTTCTAAAACTACATTTTACCTCTCCAGGTTTTGTCTCAATAAGCAGTGCTACCACATTCCAACCAACAACAGCCTTACATACATGAGTCGCGAGACTATTGCCTCCATAGTCATCAGGTGTAAGTCCTAATCTTTGTATATCATCGAAAGTAATATAACTAATCACAAAAGAACCCTTATCTGTTCCATTTGCATTCTGTCTACCCACATCAAACACTTTTTTTTGTGTAAGTGCCAAGGCTAGAAAATCTACAGATTTGCTTGAAGCGCTATTTTCTAGAATATCGACAACCTTCAACATATCAGGGTTGTATGAATATAATACGCCAGCCATATAAAACGAGTGATCAGTAATTCTGTCATATCGGAAACCTCCACCGTCAGTAAAAAGTCCGACATATAGATTTGTAGCGATTTCTTTTGTCAGAGAAATAGACCACTCTTGAAGAAGATCAAACACTATCTCAGTTGTGGAAACATACTGAGTGGCTACAATATTGATGTCAGCAAATCCAACATTACTTGCATGGTGATCTATTACGACTGTCTTTAGCGAAGGATTACTTGTCGGAGGAAAGACAACAGGCTCTTTTCGAGAAATCATACTTGGTGAACCACTATCCAATATTAAAAATGTATCAAATTTCGTTAAATCAATTTCGAAGTAATTCTGAGGGATAATATCTATTACACCTGGAAAATGGTTGAATGCCGATGGAGTTTTAGAATCACCTGCAATGACTGAAACCTTTTTACCAATACTCTCAAGTGCAAACTTCATTGCGAGCGTCGAACCTAGACTATCTGGATCTGGGTTTGGATGACAATGCAGAAGAATTGATTGCGTTGTTTCCATTTGTAGATGATCCAATATATCTTTTGCAATACTCTTTTGTTGGTCAGTTAAAATATTTGTCCTTACCGCATTAGGTTGCATTTGTATAGTCTTTAAATTATTCATAGTTGATACCTATTCTAACACAGCTGTACAATCTACAATATATGATGTATAAAGTTACCAGTTCTTTGTCAGCACATGCCGACATTTAGATGAGGAAATCAAAAAATTCAGACCACCCAACAACATTATGTATCCTAATCTTACGTTTAAAGGTAATCCAACGATTATCGAATACCTCAGCCGAATGTGGACTTTTTTGTCGTCAGATGAGCAATTGGCAAAATTCAATATCGCCAGGACTCATACGGAGCATTTTATTCCCCGAATGTGTAGCCTGAATGAATCGTACAGCGCCACAGAATCGGTCACATTCTGCTTTGCAGATGAAATTGGTGAACCTACTCGAGACAGTATCAGAAATATCTATGGACGTTTCACTTCTGAAAAAGGAGACTACGTCGCGTTTTGGAATCACAATACTAGCAAATGGATGGCGTACCCATCTACAGCTAGGATGTCGATAGTCTATCTTTATCCTGAAACAGATGTCTCAGTCTGGTCAAAACCCAAAGAAGGACGAGTAGTTTGTGAAAAATTCACAGCTGGTCCAATTTTCCTCGAACCTGAAACTGGAGCTCCAAGTCGGTACTATTACCCTAAGCAAGACAAAACTACGCCCGATCAACCCCTTAATTCGAAGGATGTGCAAATCGCAGTATGGATGCATCACTCTGATCTTCATACATGCGGTTGGACTATTAAAGAGCAGCAGTCTGACTGAGAGAAAAGAGGATAAGTCTAAATTCACAGATAAAAACACACCCGAGAAAAACCCCGCCGAGGATACTATCACAAAATGGTATTCTCGGCGGTTTTCTATTACTCAAAAACGAACACAAACTAATACTCTATAGTAATAGGAAAAGCGATTGAAGCGTCGTGTTCTACTAATCCTGAAGGATTGTCTTTCCGAAGCACAAGAGTTGCTGGACCTATATATATTTGAGGAATCTGTATATCGGCTTTAAAATTCACAAACTCTGTAGTCATCCAAGTATCACCATCTCTTGGCTGTGCGATACCTCTAGCTAAAATCTTTCCATTTTTATCTAAAACTTCTATGGGAAAAGATGCTTCAAAAAACCAATTTCCACGAGCCTTCCCTATTACACTAAAATCTTTCCCGACAACAGCACCTGGAAATGGAAGTTCAACTTGTATCAGATCTGCAGTAGAATTCATATAGGTAGCATCTTCGACATTTCTGTCGCTCCCCTCTGAACCTAAATCAATAATAGGTACGACCTTAAAATCAGCTCTTATAAAAGGAGTTGAAAAAGCTTTACACCAAACCCATACACTGTCGTACTGGTTCAAATCAACACTTGATGGTATTTCATAATTTTGTGAACCGATGTTTCCTTTCAGTTTTGAAATTTCACTTCCTTTGACGTATTGCCCATTTTTTCCAAAACCGACATATAAATCGGGTCCA
>JAUPUG010000044.1 GCA_030917685.1 Patescibacteria group bacterium
ATCAAAGTCATCATAATCACCCACATACCTATAGAAATGAGCATATTTGCCTCTGTAACCGATCCTACAGCCTTCAGCCCACTGTAGGCTGTCTGTACGAGAAGTACAGCGGGAATAACTCCAGTCTCACGAACCCATGACATAAACAAGAGCTCTTTCATTGAGAATGCAATTTTAGGAAAAGCCTGTAGACCACCAAGAGAAATGAATACTGACACAGGTCGAATTACAAAAATAAATAGTAGTCCTGCAATAACGCCAAACAATGAATACTCGAGTAGCGTCTGAATATCTACTAATGCGCCCAAGATAATAAACACCGTTGGCTTTGCAATTCCTTCAACGAGCTGATTAAAGAATGTTTCAGTCTTGTGAACTCGCTCATTGAGCACTACAAGTAGTCCCGCAATGAAACTCGCTAAGTATCCACTTCCACCAAAGAGTGCTGCGAATGCATATGCCATGACGGGAATTGCAATGAAAAAGCCGATATCAGCATGACATTCGGCTCGCATCATTCTTTGTCGTATAAAAAATCGAATTGCATAGAAACCAATAACCCCAACAAGACATCCGATCACTACTTCTTTCACCAAAAAACTCAAAGACTCAAGTGACCCAAGAGCAGTGAATCCGCTCATGATACTAGTAAATTCCCCGCCCTTTGTTAGAAATGCTATAAACGCAACAGTAACCAAAGTTCCCGTAACATCAGTGAGCGCACTTTCAGAAACCACGATATCCTTTATTCTCTCTTTTTTAAATTTTAATTCTTTGAGTACTGGGATAATTGCGGCAGGATCAGTAGATGCAAGTATTGCACCGAGGAGAAGCGCAATAGAGACACTCATACCAAAGCCATACGTAGTACTCACCAATGAAAGACTTCCGGCAAACAAAAAAGTTGAAAGTGCAAGACCAACAGTTGAAAGTAATAATGTCGGCAATACAATCTTTCTAAAACTCGTGAATGAAATTTCAAGCCCTCCACCAAAGAGAATGTATACCGCTGCGATAGTAACAATGAGATTCAAGATATGACTATTTGCTACTAACGGCTGAAGCAAATCGTGCATACTCAAGCCAATAAACAGCGCCACGAGAAATGATGGAAATATCGTACCTCTCGATAATGAGTAACAAATAGTACCCAATAAGAACAATCCACCAATAAAAAATAGAGGCTGTATAACCTCCATTCCGTGACCAATATGAACTAAAAAGTTTGAATACTGTACAAATACGGTATTGAAAATGGCAAAAATACCCACACTAACAACGAGTAGATACGAAGAGGAATGATGTTTAATATGGCGAAGCATGATAAGAAGTAGCTGGTGCTAAAAAATTAACAATAAGAATCTACTATAGTACAGCTTGAGTATTTTGTGAATAGCAAGCCTGTGTCTAGTTAATAGGGATACAATTGTGGGCGGTAGAGGATTCGAACCTCTGACCCTTGTCACGTCAAGACAATGCTCTACCAACTGAGCTAACCGCCCATGCCAAATACTATATCACCTCATCCACCTCATTAGCCTTCACCACATCCTTATACAGCTCATATCCATACACAGTGAAGTACGGAGTGATAATAAGTTGATACACAAAATTAATAAAATTCTCCAATACTAGATTTGAGTTGAATATGTCATTAAAGAGATTTTGCAAAATAGCAAACGCGGAACTTACTAACATTCCTAAAAAGGCAGCCGCAACAAATCTCAAAAATACCTGCAACCAAATTCCTCTTACATATCGTTTACTTGTACGAAGAGCTTCAAGTCCTTTTGCCTTGCCGGTAATGACAATGAATGAAGAAAAAGATAGCCAAACTGCGACAACAATCCCAGGCACAACAAGAAGTATTAAACCTGCGAATATACAGAGCGCTGTAATGATGAGTACTCCAATATAAGAGAACAGAAACTTTGATGCGTATTCATAGGCGGAACGAGTAGAAACAGGTACGATTTCTTCCGCGCCTTTTTTCTCATCTTGTACTACAGATTCTGCACTGGCACCTTCGGCGATATGTTGCCCTCCTAACAAGACCTTGATCTGCGCAATATAATTGAGAGACGATACAGCAGCGACAAGCATACTGATTCCAAAAGTGAGAGCTAAGATTCTAACTATGTCTAATACCTCTAAGTATTCAAAAATAGTCTCAAAATCACCAACAAATGGGAAAATAGCTAATAACAGAGTAATAACGACAACAGGTACAATATTGACCTTCAAAAGCTCTGAAAAGTGGGCTTTATACGTTGCCCATGCCGTGTCAAAAAGTAATGTAAATTCTTGTAGTTTTGAAATCTTATCTGTATACATAAGTGCCATTCTACCACACATTAGGCTGTCTGTGACCTATGGGTAGCCTGTGCAAATTTTGCGTTTTTTACAAAAAATGTTATATTGTTGCCCATCGCTTTGGGGGTTTATACAAGCGATATCAACACCAATATTTGGCCCTATCGTCTATCGGTTAGGACATCGCCTTTTCAAGGCGAGAAGCGGAGTTCGACTCTCCGTAGGGTCACAGATTTTAAGGAGCGATGGCTCCGAGCGACTATAAAATCGTGATGCAGGCGCACTTAGGCTTTTCGAGCTAAGTAGCGAAGAAAAGACTTAGTAAGTGCTGCTCACAAGTGAACGTTGTGAATGTCTTTAATACATTGTGGTATAATTTAAAAATGAGCAAAAAAACAATTCTACAATTTTTAAAAGACTTATTCTTCTTCACTAAAAGTAAACTTATCGTTTTTGTTATATTGACAGCTCTACTAACATTGCAACAAATAGGGCAAGCTCAGCTCTTAGGCGGGGCATGGAGTGACACATTTATTTTGATAGGTTTTTTATATATCATTATTTCCATAATCTGGTTTATATTTAAAAGTAGAAATCACTTTATTGTTGGTCTGATAATTCTTTTTGTTTTTGTTTTTTCATTAAAAATTTCTAATACTTATTTTTACCAGGAGCGTTTAAAAGCAGAAGCAGAATGTATGAATGAAAGGGAATATCAGAAAGAAATCGGTGTGATGAATTGCATGATTTCAAAAGGTTATAAATTTTATAGGTAGATATCCTAGTTAAATGTACTCAAACAACATTAATCTATAAGATTAATGTTAAGCCTTTAATACCTAGTTTAATCTCGTCTCTCACCTCCAAAAGTTCTGAAAGCCACGCAGTAGGCACACAGATTTTACCCTACTCCTCCCTATTCAACTTCACCGCAGCTTCAGGCGTAGACACACTTCTACCCATCAGAAACAGTTGCACAATCCCAATCGCAACAATCCAATACACAGCCATTGCCAAAAGTGTTGTCCATTCAAATATACTTCCTGCAACTATCTGACTACTCCTAAACACTGTCAAAAATGGATTCGCAAA
>JAUPUG010000045.1 GCA_030917685.1 Patescibacteria group bacterium
ATTCAAGGACAACATACAGACATAGATGCTTCTGCGGCTGCTGTTATTTTACAAAGTTACTTGGATAGGGTAAAAAAGGAAAATGACCCTTTTAAGACATTAGAAGAAATTGAAAATACAAAGTATGAACAACATGAATAATACAGAAAACGTAAACACTAATATAAACTTCGACGACTTTTTAAAAGTAAAGATGGCAGTAGGGAAAGTATTGTCAGCTGAAAAGTTAGAAAAATCACCTAAACTCCTTAAACTCAGTGTTGATTTTGGTGAGACAGAGGAAATTTCGAATGAAACAGGTGAGGTTGTTAGCGTATCAAAACCACGACAGGTTCTATCTGGTATAGCAAAAACATTTCAACCAGAAGATTTAATCGGTAAAAGTTTTGCATTTGTAATAAATCTTGAGCCAAGACAAATAATGGGAATGGAAAGTCAGGCTATGATACTTGCTGCGTCAGATGAGCGGGGATTAGTTTTGCTTTCTCCGACAAGAGAAATACAAAGCGGTGCAACTTTAGGATAATTTGGGATAACTCAAACATACTCCATGCATGTGTATGCTAAAATAAAGAGACACAATACACTGTATGAACATGCCCATTTCATTTTTTAAATATTTTCCTGCACCAAAATATATTGGGATGCCACATGTTGGTTTTGATATATCGTCGAATGCAATTAGATATATAGAATTAGTAAAATCACCCAAGGGTCTAACTTTAGGTCGTTTTGGTACACAGGAACTATCTACACCTGTAGTCTTTGATGATAAACTGGCTTCAAATCAAGACCTTATTTTGTCACTTAAGAAACTCCAGAAAGCTAACCGATTTAATTTTGTAGAAATATCTATTCCTGAAGAAAAAGCCTATCTTTTTACAATGGAAATTCCGTCGGGTGAAAGCGAGACTGTAAGAAATCATATTGAATTTCATTTAGAGGAAAATGTACCTATTGCCCTAGCTGACGCCGTATTTGACTATCATATTATTAAAAAGGGTAATAAGAAGGGTGTCGATTTCGCTTCAGTCTCAGTTGTTCCTCGGGTTGTAATCGAAGATTATATTTCTTTATTTGAGAAGTGCGGAATGACCCCAGTATCATTTTTGATTGAGAATCAAGCGATTGCACGTTCAATTATTTCTTTGGAAGATATGGGTACATATCTTGTAGTTAATATTGGAAAAACAAAAACGGTTTTGTCTGTAGTAAGTGAACAAGCAGTTCAATTTACCTCAACAGTGAATATCGGAGGGGAAGACTTTGCAACAGCTATTGCTAAAGAAAACTCTATATCTAAAGAGGAAGCTGAAAAGATGATACGTGATAAGGGTTTTTCTAGAACGGAGAATAATAATGATTTCTTCTTATCGCTGATAAATGTAGCATCAGCGCTGCGAGATGAAATTCAGCGAGTGTATATGTATTGGCTTTCTCATGTTGATAAAGTCGGAAAAGATACTTCCGCGCCTTTCAATATATTACTCACAGGGCGTGATTCCTCCATTATAGGGTTTCGTGAGTACATGGCGCTTTCTTTAAAAGTTCCTGTCGACTTAGCCAATGTGTGGGTAAATGTTCTTTCTTTTGATCAAGAAATTCCTCCGATTGAACATTTAGATTCACTCAACTATGCAACTGTGATTGGTTTAGCATTACCAAAGTCTCGATATTAGTTATAATATGTACACATGCTTCATTTGCTTACAGAAGAACATCGACAAAAAGTAGTTCGTGAATACAGAAAGAGAGTTCTTGTTGTTCTATTCCTTGGTCTCCTCAGCGCTTCTGTGGTGAGTTTAGTCTTTATTTTACCAACATTCTTTTTATCTTATGGAAGATACTCAGATTTTCAATCAAAAACAAAAGCACTTGATGCTGAACTTGTGACAAATGAAGATCCAGGCTCTTCTGAAAATATTAAGAGTGTAACAACATCTATTGATGCTCTACGGACATTTAATTCTAAAAGGGAAATTTACCCTCTCATTAGTGGTTTGATAGAAGGTGTTGCCTCTGGAATTCAAATTAAAAATATTATATTCACGCCAAATGAGGCCGAAGGTATGGTAATTGACCTCTCTGGGAAAGCTGACACTAGAAAAAACCTAGTTGCCTTTGATCAAAAGTTAAAATCAAACGCATTGTTTTCAGAAATCATAATTCCACTTGGAAGTTTTGCAAAAGAAAAGAATATTGATTTTTCAATGAAAATTATTGTCAGTACTACAACTCCTACACAAACTAATGAATAAAAAAACGAATATACAACTTATATTTTCAATTTGCCTAGGTCTTTTGGCTGTTGGTGGCTTTGTATATGCTGCATACTATATTACTGGACTGACTGACAAAACATCACTTTTGCGAGAAGAAATTGAGAACAAAGAGATTCGAATTAAAAGAATCCAGCGACTTAACACTTCAGCTGATAAGACAAAGTCTGATCGAGCGATGTTGCTAAACTATTTTATTAAACCTAATGGAGCAATTGATTTTGTTTCATCACTAGAATCAGTAGCTTCAAAATTTAATCTCCAATACTCAACAAATGTAATTGAAAATGTCGAAACAGAGATACTGGCGTCCCAAGACAAACAACTTCTCCGAGTTGGTATGTCTCTCTCTGGTGGATGGAAGAATGTTCTTAAATACATTCTATATATTGAATCTTTGCCATATCCAATCACTGTAGAAAAACTAGAATTGGTTTCCG